>VHCX01000108.1 GCA_016871615.1 Verrucomicrobiota bacterium | reverse complement strand
CACCCATGGCGTCGGACCTGCCGGGAACTGCGCTTCATGGCCTCCCAGAAACCCATCCGTTGGTCGAGGATCAAGGGCAGGGTGAACATCCAGATCAACCCCAGATAGATCGCGATCGGAATGCCCAACACGAACAGGCTGATCCCCGGCAACAGGATACCGATCGCGGGCCAGGTAACCGATCCCTGAAGCAGGCCTGTGAAGAAGCCCAACCCCAGGCTGACGACCGAGAGGACGAGTCCGGGCAACAGGGGCAGCGATGAGAGGATACCAACCGCCAAGGATCCCAGGAGCAGATGGACGAACCGTTGTCGAAACCCGTCGAACAGGGACCCCAGCGTCGGTTTCTCCCCGCGGATCGCCCTCAGGTACACGACCTGGATCCCGGCCGCCAGCGGGCCTCCAATGACCAGATTCAGGGTAAACATCAGCCAGATGTACGGCAGACCGCTGAAGAATCCGATGGCCAGGGCAATGAGCAGGTAGAGGATTGTCGGACCGAAGATCACGTCGAGCTTCGCCCACAACGCCGTCCACGCCGAGGACAGGCAGTCCCCGAGGTCGAGGTCGTAATCCCCGTCGAACTCGGACCGGACGAACGGTTCCGCCCCGGGCGCGGCCAGGGATGGCGGCTCGGGCGCGGACGGTTGGACGGGCACGGGCGGTTGGAGCAACCCCGCCAACTCGGGCACCTCGCGCAGGAGGCGCCAGGTGCCGTCCGGACCCTGGACGCGGGTCTCGCCGTTGACGCGCCTCTCCCGGACCCACTGCTCCAACTGTTCGACGGACACGGGGCCGTACTCGTTGCCGTCACTGCCAAGGATTCGGTACATAAAGGGGGGCAAAACGCTTCTGGGGCGGAACGGCCGGGTCACTTCGGCACCGGTCGGACACTCAGGTCTCTCCGGACCGGTGGAGCCTTCTGATGTCGGGAAACCCTAACGAACCCATCGGACGGCATCGATTGGAAAACGCGCCCATCGATCCCATGCCAGAGCCCCCGGGCCCGGTGATCCACCGGCGGCACCGCGCAGGGATCCCCCGCCCAATGACCCACCCATCGCTCCGGCCGGCGGTGTTCCTCCGGGGGTGGCCCCTACACGGTGTCCGGGATCCGGTAGCCCTTGCGGTAGGCCGGCTTGAGCAGCCCATTGGCCGCCGTGCTGTTGGTGAAGCGTTCGCGCACGGGATCGAAGAACAACTGCTTCTGGCCGACGCGGTAGGAGATGTTCGCCAGATGGACCAGACACGCGCTGGGATGGGCCAGGGCGATGTCGGCGTTGGGCGTCTTCCGCGAGCGGATGCAGTCGATGAAGTTGGGCTGGTGCCACTTGTCGGGGAAATACCCCTTGTCCTGGTCGATCACCCGCCCGCCCTCGACGACGACCTGCCAGCCGCACCCGTGGCGGCCGAGGTACATCATCGCCTTCGTGCCGTAGATCTCGACCCGCGTGGCCGAGGTGGGCCAGTGCGGCCACTGGTTGCCGTAGCGCACCTCGCCCGGGAACTTCCGCAGGTAGGGCGTGGCATTGCCACTCTCGCAGGTCATCGTGTAGGTGCCGTAGTCGTAGGTGATGCACTGGAACTCGGGCACCTCGCGCTTGGAGCCGAAGGCGTGGTTGCTGCCGGTGCACAAGACCGAGCGCGGGTGGCCCGGGTCGCCCAGCACCATGCGGGTGAGGTCGAGCTGGTGGCTGGCGTCGTCGGCCAGCGTCCCGCCCTTGTAGTCCCACCAGGGGTGCCAGTTGGCGTGGCGACCGGGATTGTAGGGCACCTTCGGCGCGGGTCCGAGCCAGGCATCCCAATCGAGGCCCGCCGGGACCGGTCCGTCGGGCACCGGCTCCCAGCGCGATCCCTCGAGCATGTTGTACACCTTCACGTGGACGATGTTCCCCAGCTTGCCGCTGGCGAGGTAATCGCGCGCCGAGGCGGCGTAGGGACCGCTGCGGTTCTGGAAGCCCACCTGCACGATCCGCCCGTACTTCCGGGCTGCCTCCACCATCTTGCGCCCCTCCCAGATGGCGTTGCAGGGGTTCTTTTCCACATAGACGTCCTTGCCCGCCTGACAGGCCATGACCGTGGCCAGCGCATGCCAGTGCTCGGGCGTGGCGATGACCACGCCGTCCACCTCGCGGTCGTCGAGGGCCACCCGCAGGTCGGAAATGCGCCGGGGCGCCCGCTTCTGCACGCGGGTCAGGTCCTTCAGGATCCCGTCGCCCCGATCCTTCCAGACATCGCAGACGTACTTGAACTCCACCCCGGGCAGCCGGGACATGCCGGCGGCGTGATTGGAACCGCGACCACCGGCCCCGATGAGTGCCAGCACCACCCGGCGCGAGGGAGCCGAATCCCCCGCCCCGGAAGCCGCTCGTGCGGCCGTCGTCGACGAGGCGGCACTGGCGGCGACGGTCGCCGCGGAACCCGCCAGGAACTGGCGTCGCGAAAGAGACAAGGTGCTCATGGGACATGGGGAAATTGCCAGCAATCCCCACCGGAAGCCACACACCAAAAGAGGAAAAGGGGTCGGTCCTCACTATTGACACAAACCCAAGGCAACGAGGCGGTCGATCTCCACAGTCAATTCCCAGGTCGGTCAGGTCTGGACCGTCCACCCCGCCCTCGTCGCGGGGCGGACGACATCCTGTCTGCGATGGCTGGACACGGGCATGGGTTTTTCGAATGACGCGGCTCCGCCCCGGCGACTAACCTCCTGCAATGTCACCCGCAGCCCGCACCCGTTCGGACTCCTGGCCGGTCGGCCCGGGTGGAACCGGGTTCCGGGCATGGGTGACTGCCGGACTGGCCCTGCTGGGAACCGTGATCCGGGCTGTCGGCACACCGAACGACTCGCAGGTGGCCTTCTTCGAGGAGCGCGTGCGCCCCTTCCTCGTGACCGAATGCCGCGAGTGCCACGGGCCGGGACGGCAACGCGGCGGTCTCCGGGTCGATTCACGCGAGGCGCTGCTGCGCGGCGGCGACTCCGGTCCGGCCGTGCTGCCAGGCCGCGCTTCGGAAAGCCGATTGTTCCTCGCGGTGTCCCATGCCGGACCCGACCTGGCGATGCCGAAGGATCGCCCCCGACTCGCCGGAGCGGTCTTGCGCGACATCGCCCGATGGATCGACGAGGGAGCCGTGTTCCCTGCCGGGAGCGACCCGGTGCCGGGCTCGTCAGAACACCCCTCGGGCTGGGCGAAGGTCTTCGAGTCGCGGCGGCATTGGTGGAGCCTGCGCCCGCCGGTGGATCCAACCATTCCCGCACCCCGGGACCCCGATGACGCCGAGGATGCGGTCGATCGGTTCGTCTTCGCCCGCCTCGAGGCCGAGGGATTGAGGGCGTCCCCTCCGGCCACGCCGCAGGTGTGGCTGCGACGCGTGCACGGGGTGATCACCGGGCTGCCCCCGGAACCGGCCCAGTTGGCCGCCTTCGGCACCGACCCCTCGATGGAGGCACGTGCACGGGTGGTGGATGGCCTCCTCGCCTCCCCGGCCTTCGGCGAGCGATGGGCCCGGCACTGGATGGACCTGGTGCGGTTCGCCGACTCCTACGGCCATGAGCAGGACTACCCGATCCCCCACGCCTGGCGGTATCGGGATTACCTGATCCGCGCCTTCAACGCCGACGTGCCCTACGGAAGGTTCGTGCAGGAACACCTCGCCGGCGACCTGCTGCCGAACCCACGACGCGACCCGGTCTCGGGCCACGACGAGTCCGTGCTCGCGACCGGGTTCTGGTACCTGCACCAGGCGACGCATGCGCCGGTGGACCCCCTGCAGGACGAGGCCGACCGCATCGACAACCAGATCGACGTGTTCTCCAAGACCTTCCTCGGGCTCACGGTGGCCTGCGCCCGGTGCCACGACCACAAGTTCGACGCCATCTCCACCCGCGACTACTACAGCCTTGCGGCCTTCCTCCGGTCATCCCGGCAAGACATCGCCAGCATCGATCCGGACGGCTCGCTCGAGTCGCGCCTCGAATCGCTGGTCCAGCATCACCACGTGCTGTCGCGATCGCTCCGACCGGCAATCCGGGCGGCCCTGGGCCACGGGAGCCCGAAAGTCGCCCCCTACCTCGAGGCGGCCGTCGGGTTGGTCCGCGCCGGCATCCCCACCAACGCCTGGTCGGGGCGCGTGGCAGGCGCGGCGAGGGACCTGAAGCTCGATGCCGGCATTCTCGAGCGATGGACCACCGAGGTCCGCGCCGCCTCGGCGATTGGTTCCCAACATCCGCTGCGCCCGTGGCTGCCGCCCGCCGCCGAAGGAGGGGCTGCTGCCCCAGCCCCGACCCCAGCCCTGACCCGCACACCGGCCGATCGATCCACCCCCGACTGGACGCTGCGGGCCGACGACGCCGTCTGGATGCCCAGCGGTCAGGCCTTCCGGCCGCCGCCCGCCGGGCACGGGGACCAGGGCACGTGGCGCGTGGGGTCGCTGGGCCTGGAACATCTTGCGACGGGGCTCGGCCACAGCGGCCGCTGGGCTGGGCGCCTCCAGGGCGCGCTCCGGTCACCGACCTTCGCCCTCACGCACGACCACCTGCACCTGCACCTGGCGGGTCGGGGCAGCCGTGTCCGACTGGTGATCGCCCGCTACGGCCTGCGCGAATTCAACCCGCTGCTGTTCGAGGCGACCCAACTCGACGTGGACACCGGGGGCGATTTGGCGTGGCGCTCCATCACGTCCGGCCTCCGCCGGCATCGCGGCCGGTTGGCCTACCTGGAACTGCTCGACGACGGCGACGGGTTCATCGCGCTCGACCGGGTGGTCTCCTCCGACAACCCGAGCCCCCCGTCGCCGCCGGCGCATCCGCCCGGGCCTGCCGACGGGGGCGGCACGCCCAGACCCGTCGGGCTGGATCAGACCGTGCACGCAGGGCTTCGGTCGTGGGCCGACGATGCGCCCGGTGGTCCGGGCCTCGACCTGGCCTCAGGCCTGTGGCGCCGGGGCCTGCTGGACTGGGGAGCTTCTGGGGAACCTGCGGCGGCGGAGGTCGCCAGGATCCGCACGATGACCACCAACCTGCCGGCGCCAATCCGCGCCCTGGCGATGACCGACGGCTCGGTCGAACCCGCCCGGATCCTGGTGCGCGGCGACCCGAAGACACCGGGAGAACCCGTACCGCGACGCTTCCTCGAGGCCCTGGCGGGTCCCGGGCCGATGGGCATCGCGCGGGGCAGCGGACGCCTGGAATGGGCCCAGGCCGTGACCTCGCCCACCAACCCCTTGCTGCACCGGGTCATCGTCAACCGCGTTTGGGCTCATCTCTTCGGCCGGGGACTCGTCGAGACGGTGGACAACTTCGGGGCGCTGGGCACCCCGCCGTCGCACCCGGAACTGCTGGACCACCTGGCGGTCGGGTTCGCCCGCGACGGAGGCTCGCTCAAGCGCCTGATCCGGAGGCTCTGCCTCACCCGGACCTTCGGCCAGGCCAGCGAGGCCTCCGATGCCCGGGCCGAGGCGGCCGATCCCTCGAACCGGCTGCTCCACCGCCAGAACCTCCGGCGACTCGAAGGCGAAGCCCTCCGGGATGCGTTGCTCGCGACGGCGGGCAACCTCGACCGGCGCCGCTTCGGACCGGCGGTTCCGACGCACATGACCCCGTTCATGGGCGACCGTATGTGGGTCCGCAACGCCAATGGCCCTCTCGACGGGGACCGGCGCCGGTCCGTGTACCAGGAGACGCGCCGCAACTTCCTCTCCCCGCTCTTCGTGACCTTCGACCTGCCGATCCCGGAGAGCACCGTGGGTCGACGCAACGGTTCCAACGTCCCGGCCCAGGCCCTGGCCCTCATGAACGACCCGTTCGTCCGCCAGCAGGCCACCGCCTGGGCGCACGAGGTGATCGCAGGGGATCCGGGCCCGGTGGCGGATCCCCGGGAACGGATCGGCCGGCTTCATCGCCGGGCGTTGGGACGCGATCCCGCTCCCGCCGAGACCCGGGCCATGCTCGACCTGCTGGCCGGGACGGAGTTGGAAGCCGGCTCGTCCGGATCCGACGCCGAGGCCGAGGTGCGCCGATGGACGGAACTCTGCCATGCGATCTTCCTCACCCAGGAATTCACCCATGTCCCCTGATCCCGGCACGGCTCCGGAAGCCGCCCTGCCCCGCTGGAGCCGCCGGCGGCTGCTGCGCGACTCCGCGCTGGGCTTCGGTGCCCTGGCCTTCTCGGCGCTCTTCCCGTCGCAGGCCGCCCCCGGCGGATGGGCGCCCGCCGGTGGACGGCCCCCAGGCACCCACCACCGCGCCCGGGCGAGGAACGTGATCTTCCTCTACATGGACGGCGGCGTATCCCAGGTCGACACCTTCGACCCCAAACCCCGTCTGTCGCGCGAGGACGGCAAGCCCTTCGGGCTGCGGATGGAGCCCACCCAGTTCGAGGACAACGGGGCCACCCTCGGCAGCCCGTGGGCGTTCCGGCCCCGCGGCCGCTGCGGCCTCCCGATCAGCGAGCTTTTCCCGTGGATCGGGTCGCGGGCCGACGACCTGTGCGTGGTGCGCTCGATGGTCTCGCGCTTTTCCGAGCACAACGCGGCCAACTACTTCCTGCACTCCGGCACCGGCATGTCGGGCCGCCCGAGCCTCGGGGCGTGGACCACCTACGGGCTCGGATCCGAGAACCGGGACCTCCCCGGCTACGTCGTGCTCGACGGCGGGCTCATCCCTTCCGGGGGTGTGGACTGCTTCGGATCGGGCTTCCTGCCGGCCAGCCACCAGGCGTCGCTGTTCCGCAATGACCTGCCGGCGCTGGCGAACATCCTGCCGCTGGAGAGCCGGCCCGATCTCCAGGCACGCAAGCTGCGGTCAGTGCGGGCCCTCGACCGCACCGCCCTCGACCGCCTCGGTGCGCACGATCCCCTCGAGGCCGCCATCCGCAATGCCGAGCTGGCCTACCGCATGCAGATGGCCGTGCCCGAGGCGACCGACATCTCCGGCGAGTCGGCGGCCACCCGGCGGCTCTATGGGCTCGAGGCCTCCTCCGAGCACACCCGGGCCTATGGGCGGCAATGCTTGGTGGCGCGGCGCCTGGTGGAGCGCGGGGTGCGTTTCGTCGAGTTGACCTGCACCCGGGCCCACGGCAACGCCCGCTGGGACGCCCATGGCGACCTGCGCAACAACCACTCGGCCAATGCCCGGGCCATCGACCAGCCGATCGCCGGGCTCCTGGCCGACCTCGAGGGTCGCGGACTGCTGGGGGAGACCGTGATCCTATGGTCGGGTGAATTCGGCCGCACCCCCTTCGCCCAGGGCCGCGACGGCCGGGACCACAATCCGCACGGATTCAGCCTCTGGATGGCCGGCGGCGGGGTCCGCGGAGGTATGGCCTACGGCTCGACCGACGAATACGGCTACAAGGCGGTCGAGAACCCCGTCGAGATCCACGACCTCCACGCCACCCTCCTGCACCTCTTGGGCCTCGACCACGAACGCCTGACCCACCGCTTCGGCGGCCGCGACCACCGGCTCACCGACGTCCATGGCCGTGTCGTCCACGACCTGCTGGCCTGACCCAAAAGGGGTCGGTCCTCACTATTGACACAAACCCGGGTCCGATTCCGAGGCTGCACGTCGGCCTTCCCGCCCAACAGCCGCGCCCAACAGCCGCGCCCGAGTGCCAGGCCGTGCAGAACCTGAAGCCTGATTGGGGGTTGCGCCGCCGAGGTGAGTCCCTGAAAGGGCTTGGACGCGAGGTCGACCCGCCTTCACGGCGAGCGCGGAGGGGGGTGATGACGACTTCGACGAGGGCGGCGGCGGCCGCAGCAGCAGGTGCGAATGGTCCATGGTGGCCGGGGTGCGGGCGAAGCCGAAGCGCCTCGGTTCGATGATCTGGGCGGCGTCCTCTCCTTCTCGAACCAG
>VHCX01000107.1 GCA_016871615.1 Verrucomicrobiota bacterium | reverse complement strand
CCACCGTGTCCCTCCCGGGCTATCCGGTCGAAAGCCGGTTGGTTGGCAACGTACTGGTGGTCGCCAGCCAGGGCTGGACCAACCGCCCGGTCTCGGCCGCGGAGCCGCAGGGCGCCAGCGTCTCCGAGTCGCTCACCTGGGTCAGCGCCGTCGACCTGGCCGAGCCGGCCAGGCCGGCCATCCGTTCGGTCGTCGCATCCAAGGCGGTGGCCCAGGCCATCCACGCCACCGACCGGCACCTCTTCGTGGCGACGACGCAGGATCCCGGCGGCACGGTCGACCCGGCCAACCCCAAGGAGTACCTCCCGCCGACCTACCGGGTGAACGTCTTCGACCTCACCGATCCGTCCGGCACCATCCGGCCCGCCGGAGGCTTCCCAACCGCCGGCCGCATCGCCGACAAGTTCAAGTTCGGCGTCTCCGGCGACGTGGTCACCGTGGTCTCGCAGATCGACGCCCGCTGGCGCTCGAGCGGCGCGGTCGATCCGTCCGTGGTCGCCCTCGAGACCTTTTCGCTCCGGGACCCCCTGAAGCCCGTGCGGTTGGCCCGGCTGAACCTCGTCACCAACGAGTCGGTCTTCGCCACGCGGTACGACGGCGACCGCGCCTACGTGGTGACCTTCCGGCGCGTGGACCCGCTTTGGATCGTGGACCTGTCCGACCCTGCGAGGCCCGCCATCCGCGGCGAGCTGGAGGTGCCTGGATGGTCCACCTACATCGAGCCCATGGGCGACCGGTTGATCGCCATGGGCGTGGAGGAGGGCAGGGCGGCGGTCTCGTTGTTCGACGTCTCGAAGGCCGAGTCTCCGAGGCTGGCGGCCAAGGTGTTTCTCGGTGACGGGTGGTCCTGGAGCGAGGCCAATGCCGATGAGAAGGCCTTCAAGGTGTTCCCGGAGGCCGGTCTGGTGCTGCTCCCCTGGCACGGGCGTCAGGGCACCAACGGTTGGTTCCAAGGGGTGCAGTTGCTCGAGTTCACCCAGGAGTCGCTCAAGCTCCGGGGCACCATCGACCATGCTTCGGCGGCCCGTCGGGCGGTGTTGCGGGAAGACCATGTGCTGAGCCTTTCGGGCGGTGAGCTCGTCTCGGCCACGGTGGCCGACCGGGATCGCCCCCAGGTGCAGGCCGTGCTCGGGCTCTCCGAGGCGGTCGACCAACTCTTCGTCCTCGGCGACCGGCTGGTGCAGGTCTCCAACGGGACCTGGGACATGGCCCTCCAGGCCCAGGGCGCGCCCAGGTTGCGGATCAGTCCGGTGTCCGATCCCGATGCGACCCTCGCCTCGCTGACGCTGACGAATCTCCCGGTGGTGGGAGCCGACCTTCGGGATGGCCTGCTGTACCTGCTCCATCGCGGGCCGGACACCTCGAAGATCCAGAACCCCGGCACCACCAACGAGGTGTGGACCAAGCTGCCCGGCGAGACCCTGATGCAGGTGGTCTCGGTCGCGGGGGATCGGCTCGAGTTGGTGGGACGGTCGGTCCCGACCCGGGTGTCGGCCGCCGGATGGGGACGTTATGCCGCCCATTGGCCGACCCCCCGGTCCCTGGTCTGGGCGCCGGAGTCGGGATCTTTCTGGCCGATCTGGATGCGGGGCGGGGCGATGATCGGCGGCGACGCGCTGGTCACCCCCGGCCGCGGGGTTTGGTTCGGCTGGGGCGACACGCGCTGGCTGGCCGTCGATGTGACCCGCCGCGAGGCCCCGGTGTTCGTGGGCGAGTATCCGGTGGGTGATGGCGGTTCGCTGAGCCCGTTGTCGGTCCGCGGGGGCAAGGTGTTCGCTTCGGTGGCACGCTACCGCTGGGTCCCGGCCGCCACCAACAAGCCGCCGGCGACCAACGATCTGCCCTGGTGGGAGATGCAGGGAAGCTGGGTGACCGACCATTCGCTGCGGGTGCTCGATGCGGCCGATGCGTCGGAGCCGGTGCTTCGGGATCCGGTGCCGCTGCCTGGTCAGCTCCAGGGCGTGACCCACGGCGGCGCGGTGATCCACTGCCGGGTCGAGACCAGCGACGCCAAGGGGTTGACGTCGGTGGCCCTCCAGTCGCTCGGGTATGACGGCATCGCGGCCCGTCGCATCGCCGAGCGGGAACTGCCGGAGCTGGGGGCTCGTCCGCTCGCGGTGCTGCCCGATGGCCGGATCGCCGTGACGGTCGCCTCGGGGGCGGCGCTAGAGACCTGGGCGCTCGATGCGTCCGGAGCCCTGGTGACCGTGGCGCCGGCCTTCAAGCTGGGGGCTTCGGTCACGCAGTTCTTCGCCTTCGACGGCCTGCTGCTCGGGGAAGGCGACGGGTCGCTGGTGCTGGTCGGAGCCGACCCTTCGGCACCGCTCGCGGTGCTCGCCCGCGGGGAGCGCCCGTGCAGCCTGTGGCTCACAGGCGCCAACCTGTGCGCGCCGGTCCGTTCGGGCGTCTGGGTGGCCCGCGGTGTCTCGGGGGCCTGGTGGTTGCCCTTCGGAAGCCCGTGAGCCCGACGGGTCGCCGCCGAGACACCCCCGGGTGTCGATGCCGTTCGGCCTTCCTGGGAACCGGCCGGCTCCCGGGAAGGCAAGGGCGCCGGACCCGCAGCTCGACGCCTCCCGGGGCATCCCGGGGGTCTTGCCAAAGCCGCGATCCGGAGCACTTGACGGGACCATCATCGAGTCTGGCCCTCACCCCGGCGGCACGGCCGTGTCTTCCGACAGGAAATCCTTGACGGATTCGGCGCTCCGGATCGAATAGGCAAACCAACCCCGGAGTGCCTGCGGCGACCTGCCAGCTACCGAGGACCCGCGGACACCCTTCCAATCCCATGAATCACCCCACCCAGCGCGGCTTCGACCGGCGTGCTGCCGCCTTCACCCTCATCGAGTTGCTGGTGGTCATCGCCATCATCGCGATCCTGGCAGGCATGCTCCTGCCGGCCCTGGCCAAGGCCAAGGAGAAGGCCATCACCATCCAGTGCCAGAACAACGTCAAGCAGATCACCCTGGCCTCCCACATGTACATTGGCGACTCGCAGGATTTCCTGCCGGAGCCGAACTGGAATTCCCCATGGCTTCGCAAGGGATGGCTCTACGACGCCTCGCTGGGTTCCCCGCCC
The DNA here is from genome assembly GCA_016871615.1 of Verrucomicrobiota bacterium. GTDB lineage: Bacteria > Verrucomicrobiota > Verrucomicrobiia > Limisphaerales > UBA9464 > SXXZ01. The sequence continues at coordinate 4,836 of VHCX01000107.1, read as the reverse complement.
GACATCACCACGGCGCGCTGGAGCACCAACCAGGCCAGGGCGTATGAGACGGGCCTGCTCTATGCCTACATCGGTAGCCCGGCGGTCTTCCGTTGCCCGGCCGATCGAACCAACAAGCCGGCGTGGCGCCAGCGCTCCCAGAAGATGTCGAGCTACCTCATGAATGGCGCGGTCTGCGGCTTCGGCGGGATTTCGCCGGGCTCGTACAAGTCCTCCCAGTTCGACCCGAACGCCATCATCCTGTGGCAGGGTCTTGAGACGAACCCGGGCGACTTCAATGACGGATCCAGCGGGCCGTCCGAGGGCATCACCCGGTTGCATACCCAAGGCACGACCGTCGGCGTGGTGGATGGTCACACCGAGTACCTCAAGACCCGGATGTTCTACGCCGAGGGCAACATCCCGGGCAAGAATCGCCTCTGGTGCAACCCCGCCACCCCCAACGGTCGTTGACACCGGGCCCATGGCCCCCTTGAACCGAAGAACCTTGTCCCGATGATTCCAAATCCCCGCGCCCTCCTTTCCCTCGTGCTCCTCGTCTCGTTGGCCGTGGCCTGCACGAAGGAGGATCCCGCCGCCGCCCTCGAGAAGTCGGCCGCCGAACTCGAGAAGGCCCCGGCGGCTCCGGCCGAGGGCGATGCCCCGCCCGGACCGGCGCCCGCCGCCCAGGTGAAGCAGGCCGTCGCCGACCTCAAGGCTGGCAAGATGGAGGATGCCGTCAACCGCCTGCAGTTGCTGCGCGCCCAGCCGGCGATGTCGCCCGAGCAGCGCATGGCCCTGCAGGACAGCATCGCCTCGGTGATGCAGGAGATCTACGCCATGGCGCAGAATGGCGACGCCCGGGCCAAGGCCGCGGTCGCCCAGTACGAGCGCCTTCAGACGGCCCGTTGATCTCCCGGGGGGATGGCCTCGGACTCCCGGGCCAGACCCCTCGGGTGGGTGCCTCCGTCTTGCCAGGTGCCTGACGTTGGTCCCATGACTCAATCGACCTCACCATCAACCCCGCGACGATCCGGCCGCGGGATCTTGGCGTGTGCGATGATCCTCCTCCTCGCCGGAACCGCGTGCGTTCCCCGCAGCCACGGTCCGGGCGGCCCGTCATCGCCGTCATCGTCGGCGTCATCGGAACCGGTCCGGCATGGCGAGGTCGCCCCGGCGGGATCCAGCCCATCGCCTTGCCCCGAAGCCAGGTCCTGGTTTGCTCCCAGTCCGGTGCTCGACGGGGTGATCGCGCCGGGCGAATGGTCTGGGGCCACCGAGATCGTCGGCGTCGTCGACTGGGTGCCCGAGTTCTCGCCGGTGCGCGACCCGGCCGACCTCGCCGTGCGGATCCGGGTCCAGCATGACCGGCTCTGGCTCCATTTCGCCTTCGAGGTCACCGACGATGTCCTTTATGGCGTGGCGACCCCGCGATGGCTCCCCCCGGAGAACCCGCGCGCCCACGAGTTCAGTCGCGAGGGGTTCCCATGGTTCGGCGACGGCCTCGAGGTGCTCGTCGACGCGCGAAATCGTCGGCGGGACCCCTCGGGGGTCGATGGCGATGGAGGCTCCTGGCAGATGGTGTGCAACGCGACCAAGTCGCGTCTCGGCGGCATCGGCGTGGGAGGGTTGATGGAGGGTGAGCCCAGGTCGTCGCCCGCCGCGTGGGAGACCTATCGCCGGTGGATCGACGCCGGTGACCAGCGCGCGGTCGTGCGACGGCGCGCCGATGGCCGGGGCTACACCGTCGAGTGGTCGGTGCGCTTCGACCCCTGTCTCGAGGTGGCTCCCGGGCGGTGCTATTCGCCGGATTCTGGCGAGGTGGTCGTGGGCCTGAATCTGGCGGTGGGCGATCTCGACCTGCCGGCCGATGGCGCGGGCAATTTCGGCGGGTTCCGCCATGAGCAATGGTGGGCTGGCCGCCGGCATACCCGCACGCAGCGGGACAATTTCGGCAGCCTGCGACTGATGGGACTGGCGCGTCGCCCCGCATCCGGGGTCGTGGACTGAGCGCTGGAAACCCCGGAGGGGTCCCCGTTTTCGGCGCCGAGGCCCTCGACCCGGAGTCCCGGTCGCCTTCGGCGGGACGAACGACGCCTCTTCCGGCAATCCGATATCCGGGCTCGCTTCGTGGCCACGATTGGCCGTAGTTTTCTTCCATGATCCCCGGGTTCCGACGTGCCTCACCGACCCCGACCCGAATCCCCGCCTGGGCCGCCCCGCTCGTCGCCGGCTGCCTCGCTGGCGGATCCCTGCTGGCGGCATCGCCGGGCGACTGGCCGGCCTGGCGCGGGGCGTCGGCCACGGGTTCGGTGGATGGCGAGGGGTATCCGGAACGCTGGTCGGCCCAGGCCGTCGCGTGGAAGGTGGCGCTTCCCGGCAAGGGTACCTCGACCCCCGTGGTCAGCGGCGGGCGCATCTTCCTGACGTCGCCCTCGGGTGGCCAGGATGCGTTCCTGGCCTACGACCTCCAGGGGCGCAAGCTCTGGGAGACCCCGCTCGGACCCCTCTCCGGCCCGCGCCACCGAACGCTGGCCTCCAGCTGCAACGCCTCGCCGGCCACCGACGGCAAGGCCGTGTACGCACAGTTCCGCAGCGGGCATTTCGCCGCCGTGGACCTGGAGGGCCGGGTGCTCTGGAAGCATCAGCTCACCGAACGCTTCGGACCCGAGAAGCTCTACTGGGACAGCGGGGCCTCGCCGCTGATCGCCGGGGACCTGGTCGTGATCACCCGCCTGCATGACGGCGAGTCGTGGGTGGCCGCCTTCGATCGCAGGACCGGCGGCCTCCGCTGGAAGGTGGAACGGCGTTCCAAGGCACCGGCCGAGAACAACAACGGCTACGCCACTCCGCTCCTGGTCGGGTCCTCCGGCCGTCCGTCGGTGCTGGTCTGGGGCGCGGATCATGTCACCAGCCACGACCTGGAGGATGGCCGGGTGCTCTGGACGGCCGATGGGTTCAATCCCGCCGGGACGGCCAACTGGCCCGCCATCGCCTCGCCGGTGGTCGAGGGGGACATGGTGCTCCTGCCGGTGGGTCGCGACGACCGCCCGGGACAGGCCAACCTGTACGGCTTGAAGCTTGCGGGCGCCGAGGGTGCCGCCGCCCCGAGGAAGGTCTGGGAACGCCACGATGTGGGCGTGTTCGTGACCGCCCCGGCCGTCTCGGGCGGCCGGGCCTACCTGCTGCGGCATCGCGGCGAGGTGGCCTGCGTGGACCCGGCCACCGGAACGATCCACTGGACGGCCGCCTTTCCCAAGGCCAGCGCCCCATACTACGCCTCGCCGGTGGTGGCCGGCGGGGTCCTGTATGCGGCCCGTGAGGACGGCGTGGTGTTCGCCGCCCGGGTGGGCCGGGAGTTCCGCCTGCTGTCCGAGAATCCCATGGGCGAGCGGATCATCGCCAGCCCGGTGCCGGCCGCCGGCCGCCTGATCCTGCGGGGCGACGAGCACCTCTTCTGCATTGCCGGGTCCCCGCGTTGACCCGATCCGCGGAGAGTTCCACCCACTCCAACCCTCCCCTCCCTTGAATCCCTGTCCGCCAACCGAATCACCCCGCGCCGTCTCCGGCCGCCGAGGCTTCACCCTCATCGAACTCCTGGTGGTCATCGCCATCATCGCCATCCTGGCGGGCATGCTCCTGCCGGCGCTCAGCCGGGCCAAGCAGCGCGGTGCGTCGGTGGTGTGCCTGAACAACCTCAAGCAGATGGGCCTGGGGTTCTTCATGTACCTCAACGACACGGGCAAGACCTTTCCGGTGGCCTACACGCCGGCGAAGTTCTGGATGGCGGTGCTGCGGACCAACAACGTGCCCTCGGACAAGATCCGCATCTGCCCGACGGCCCCGGTCCCGGCCAACCGCAACCAGACCGGCGAGGCCATGGGCACGGCGACCCTTGCCTGGTACGGCCCGGTCCGCACCCCGGTCCAGTGGAACACCGGCTTCGAGAGCAGCTACGGCATGAACGGCTGGCAGTATTCGCCGGAGGGCGAGGGAGCCATCGATGCCACCAAGGCCTTCGCGAGGGAGAGCAGCTACGAGGTCCCGGTCACCACGCCCATCTTCGGCGACAGCAACTGGGCCGACTCATGGCCGCTGGCCACCGACCGGGCGGCGCGAAACCTCGCATCCGGCGGCAATGAGGCGATGATGCAGCGCTTCTGCATCTCGAGGCACGGGTCGTTCTTCCGTGGCACGGTGCCCGTGACGGCCGGGGCGAAGCTGCCGGGGGCGGTCAACTTCGTCATGGTCGACGGCCACGTGGAGGCCGTGCTGCTGGACCGCCTCTGGAGCCTGACCTGGCACCGGGGATACCAACCGCGCGACCAGCGTCCCTGACGGACTTCGCACCCGCCGATGTCCGGCGGGGCCCCTGGGGCTGTGGGATGCCTCCGAGGCCGGGGCCCTTGGGTTCACCGGCCCCGGTTCACGGACCTTGGTCGAGGGGACCCCGGTTCAGGGGCTGCGGGGCACGACGCGGTAGAAGCGCCGGGTCGAGGAGGCCGCGTCGGTATCCACCTGCAGCATCGACTGGCCATTCATCTGGACCCGGCCAATCCGACGCCAGGTGGTCATGTCCTCCGAGACTTCGAGATCCATGACCATACCAGCCTCGCCACCCACCACCACCAGCTTGGCATTCCCCTGGGGCGTGGTCTCCAGGGCGGTCAGCCTTGGGCGGGAGATCGTCATACCGGGCGCGGCCACCTGGGGCGTCAGGCCACCCGCCCGTCGGTTCTGGCCGTCGAACGAACCGAGGCCTGCGATCAAGGCGGGATCCCGGACGGTGACCTCGGCCTTGAGGGTGCGGATCCGGTCGTCGGGGAAGGGGCCCCAGCGCAGGATGCCCGACTGGGC
>VHCX01000106.1 GCA_016871615.1 Verrucomicrobiota bacterium | reverse complement strand
GCGACGCCGGAGGCATTGGACCGAGCGGTTCGGGCCGGGACCGCGGCATCTGGTGGTGGCGGTCTCCGGCGGGCTCGACTCCATGGTGTTGCTGCAGGCACTGCACCGGCTTCGCCGGAAGTTCCCATGGGACCTGACGGTGGCGCATGCGCACCACGGGCTGCGCGGAGCCGAGGCGGATGCCGATGCCGACTGGGTCCATACGCAGGCGTCCCTGCTGGGGATGCCCTGCGTGATGGAATCCCTTCCGGTGCGGGCGGCCGCAAGGGCGTCGCGGGAGTCGATCGAGATGGCGGCCCGCCGGCTACGTCACGCCTTCCTGGCCCGGACGGCGCTCAGGCTCGGGGCCTTGGAGGTCGTGCTCGCCCACCATGCCGGAGACCAGGCCGAACTCCTCCTGTTGCGACTGCTGCGCGGGGCCGGATCCGAGGGCCTGGCCGGCATGCGCGAGTGCTCCCCGTCGCCGGCGGACCGGCGGGTCACGTTGCTGCGTCCGCTCCTGGCCTTCGACCGGGCCGACCTCGAGCGGTTCGCCCGCGCGCACGGCATCCGGCACCGCGAAGACGCCTCGAACCGCGACCTGTCCATCCCCCGGAACCGCATCCGGCACCAGTTGATCCCCGACTGGATCGCCCACCACAGCCCCGCCCTGCCCCGCGTGCTGGCGCGCATCGCCGACATCGCCGCGCAGGATGCCGACTACCTGCGCGAGCAGGCCCGGCGATGGCGTGAGGCGGTCGTCCCGGAGCCCTGGGAATCGCTCCATGTCGCGTTGCAGCGGGCCATCCTGCGGGGCGAGTTGCTCGAGCAGGGCCGCCGCGCCGAGTTCGCGACCGTGGAACGCCTGCGTCTGGCCCGGACCCCGGGACCGCCGGCGCCCGCAGAGACCCCACCCGGCACGACCTCGATCGCCAAGAGTCGTCGTCCCCCGACGGAGACGGTGGTCCTCCCGTTGCAAGGAACCCGGGGCGGACGCCGGCTGCCCGACGGTTCCCGGCTTCGCTGGAAACGCCTGAAGCGCCCCCTGCCCTTCGGGCGGGACTGGGAGCAGTTCGATGCGGCGACCCTCCCGCATACGGTGGTGGTGCGCCATCGACGGCCCGGCGACCGTTTCCAACCGCTGGGCCAAGCCAACCCCGCGCGCCTCCAGAACCTCCTCATCAACCGGCGCATTCCCGCGACCGAGCGGGATCACCTCTGGGTGGTCGACCTGGGCGAGGGACTGCTGGCCTGGGTCGAGGGATTTCCTTCCGGGCAGCGCCATCGTCTGGGCCCGGCCACCGGCGACATCGTGGCCCTGCGGATCGACCGGACCGGCCCACGCCCGGATCCTCCGGTGCGAGCCGCTCAGAAGCCCGCCGGGCGCCCGGGTCCGGCATAGGGCTCGGCGCCCAGATCCCGGAAATCCGTGTGCTCGACCCGGAGCAGCGCGGGATCGGTCACCGCGGGGGCGGCTAGGAACCCGTGGTATCGGCGCATCCCGCGGTCAGCGGCGTCGCGGAGGCCACCTGCCAGCCGGCCTCCTGGAGGTACGGCAGGTCGGGCACGGGTCGGGTGGAACGGAAGGTCCGCCTCAACTCCCCGCCCATGAGCGCGAAGGCGCCGATCCAGGCGTTCAGCCATCCCAGCCATGCCAGCCATGCCAGCCATTCCGTTCGCATGGGGAGATCAACGCAGAGGTGCTTCGGGCGGCAAGCCGGCAGTTCGTGGGCGGTTCGTCCGCCGGTCCAACGGCCGATGAATCCGCCCTGGCCCCCGCCGTCTCCTCTGGGGCCGGTGTTGCCACCTCCGGGCGATGTCCGTAGGGTTGGGCAGCCTGATGGAAAAACTCCTGCTCATCGACGACGAGGCGGATGTGCAATACTCGTTCCGACGCATCTTCGACGCCTCGGACATCGAGCTCCACACCGCCTCCAGCGGCGAGGAGGGCCTCAGGCTCATCCCACGCGTGAAGCCCGACCTGGTCCTGAGCGACATCCGCATGGCCGGGCTCAACGGCCTGGAGACGCTCCGCAGGATCCGCCAGCTCGATCCCCAGCTTCCGGTCATCCTGATGACCGCCTACGGCACGACGCAGACGGCGATCGAGGCCATGAAGCTGGGCGCCTACGACTACCTGCTCAAGCCCTTCGACGTGCCGAGGCTCAAGCAGTTGGTCGCCGATGCGCTGAAGGCGGCACGCGACACCCGTCAGGCCGTGGCGCTCCGTCCGCAACTCGAGCCCCAGGATTACGAGTTGGGTGTCATCGGCCGCAGCGCCCCGATGCAGGAGGTCTTCAAGCTCATCGGCCAGCTCGCCGCCTCCGACGCCACGGCGCTCATCACCGGTGAGAGCGGCACCGGCAAGGAGCTGGTGGCGCGGTCGATCTTCCAGAACAGCCGCCGGGCCAAGGAGCCCTTCATGGCCATCAACTGCGCGGCCATCCCCGAGAACCTGCTGGAGAGCGAGCTCTTCGGCCATGAGAAGGGGGCGTTCACCGGCGCCACCGCCCAGCGGCCCGGCCGGTTCGAGCAATGCCACCGGGGCACGCTGTTCCTCGACGAGATCGGCGACATGCCGCCGGCGACCCAGACCAAGATCCTGCGGGTCCTCCAGAACGGCACCTTCGAGCGCGTGGGCGGCAACACCACCCTGCAGGTCGACGTGCGCATCATCGCGGCCACCAACAAGCCGCTCGAGGAGGCCGTCGCCCGCCGGGAATTCCGGGAGGACCTCTTCTACCGCCTCAACGTGGTCCGGGTGCACATGCCCCCGCTGCGCGAACGGCAGGGCGACATCCGGCTGCTGGTGGACTTCTTCCTGCGCAAGATCGGGGGGGCGGCCGGTGCGCCCAAGACCATCGGCGAGCGGACCCTCGCAATCCTCGAGGCCTACCACTGGCCCGGCAACGTGCGGGAACTGGAGAACGTGCTCCGACGGGCCGTCGTGGTGTCGAAGGGCCCGGCGATCCTCGAGTCGGATCTCCCGGCCGAGGTGCTGCAACCGGCCGCCGTGGCCGCCGCCCGTCCGGGTGCCGGCACGCCTCCGGCGGCGAGCCCGGGCCTCGTTTCCCCGGCGGTGCCAGCGGGTCCGGTATCCACCGCTCCCACATCCGCCTCCGCCCCGGGTGCGTCGGAGGCGGCGGCGCCGGCCGCCGGGCCGACCGTGACCGATCCCACCCTGACCGGGGACATCCGCCCGCTGGTCCTCCAACTCTTCCGCTGGGCCCGCCTCCAGAGCGGCATCAAGGTGCTGCCGGCGGTGGAGCGCGAACTGGTGATCGAGGCCCTCAAGGAGACGCAGGGCAACCAGGTGCGCGCCGCCAAGCTCCTGGGCATCACCCGGGCCACCTTGCGCAAACGGGTGGACAAGTTCGGCATCCGCCGCGAACTCAATGTGAGCTGAGGGCGTCGGTCTGGCGGCCGGGCGTGTCCGACCCGGCCTACGGGAGCGGCTGTCGTCCCTCGTCGGCGTCGATGTAGTCCACGAAGGTCGTGATGTCGTTGCGGTGGGCGAGTCCCGACTGCTCCTTGCGCAGGGCCAGTCGCGCCCGGAGTTCCGGGTCGGCTTCCGAGCCGTATTCGAGCAACCACCGGTTGAAGGCCGCCTGCTCAGCCGGACGGTGCACGTGCCTCCGCACCCAATCGGCCACCTCGCCGTCGGTGATCGTGTGCCGCACCACCTCGATGAAGGCCTCGGTCTCGAGGCCGGCCGCCTTGAGCCACTGGGCGTCGAAGCCGCGCTTGGCGAAGTTCTGCTGGTAGTCGGCGTGGAGGCGTCCCGCCAGCGAGAGGCGGATCTTGTCGACGAAGCGTGGCAGGTACAGCCAGCCGGACATCGTTTCCCGGGGGCTGCGGGGATGGATCAGGTCGCTCATGGAACTCTGGAACGGGGCGGGTCGCAGGAAGGCGGGTAGGCGGCGACGTCGGGGTTGGGTTCGGAAGGTGCCGGATTCCGTGCGGTTCAGGGTTCGGCCAGCAGTGCCTCGACCTTCTTGGCGAGGTCGCCCCGGGCCTCGAGGTCGCGCAGGTTGCCCTTCTTGTCGATGAGCCACATCGCCGGGATGCCCCGGATGCCGAACTCCGAGCCGAACTTGTTCTTCCAACCGGCTCCGTCGAAGTACTGGGCCCACGCCATCTTGTGCTTGGCCGTGAAGGCCTTCAGCGCGTCGGCGTCCTCGTCGAAGCTGATGCCCAGGATCTCGAAACCCTTGGGGTGCAACCGGTCGTAGGCCGCCACGACATTGGGCACCTCGGCCACGCAGGGCCCGCACCAGGTGGCCCAGAAATCCACCAGCACCACCTTCCCCTTCATCTGGGCCAGATCCACCTTCCGCCCATCGGTGGCGGTGAAGGCGATGGCGACGGGTTTGCCCACCCGGTCCAGCGTCTTCAACTGGTCTTCGGCCATGGCCCGGATCCGGTCGGGGAGCTTCTCGGCTTTCAAGACCTTGGCGAGGATCTCCCGGGCCTTCTGGCCCCCGCGCAACTGGGCGATCTCCAGGTAGCCGCCGTAGATCTCCGGGCGGCCCGCGAATTCCTTCTCCAACCCATCGAGGCTCTTCTCGAAGTCCTCCAGCACGGCCTCCATGCCCTGGGCCTGAAGCCGGCGGGCCTTGGCCACGGCCGCCTGGATTTTTGCACCGACCTCCGCCTCGGCGGCCTCGTCCTTGGCCTTCTCGGGATCCGGCCCGAGCGCCTGCAACTCGGCTTCCTTGGCGTCGTTGCCGAGGCTCACCGAGACCTCGAGCATCTGCCGGTGCAGGCGGCGGGCCTCCGCCGCCTTCGGGTGATCCTTGAAGCGCTCGAAGAATTCACGAGCCTTGTCGGCCGCGATGCCGGACCCGATCGCCTTCTTCTGGCGGAAGGCCTTCACGTCGTCAGAGCTCGGCTGACGCCCTTTCCACTCGGCGGGCGGTGCCGGTGGCTTGCCTTCCGACTCGACGATCGCCCAGGCCTTGTCGGCATCGTCGGGGAGAAGCCTTGCCCGGGCCGCCGAGACCTTGGCACCCGCGGCGCCCGGCGGGTTGGCATCCTCGCCCAGGACCACCATTGCGGCACCCAACCATGCGGCACCCACGAGGGCGGTCAGGAACTGCCCAGCCCTTGGAAACACCAGACGCTTCATCGTGGAAACCGTGGCTTCCGGCGCGGCGATTGCCAACCGATTCTTCGGACTTGGCCGGATCGTCGACCATCACGACGAGTCCGCCCGCCCTGCGCCCGGGGAGGACTCCCCTCGCCGGCGCCCGGACGTGGCTGGAGACGCTGGCGGGTCAGCGCGTGAGGTAGTACTTCCGGGTGTACTCCTGGACCATGCGCCAGGTGCTGTACTCGGCGGCCAGCGTCGCCCAGGCCTCGCGGATCCGCGCGATCCACAGGCGCGGCACTCCGTCGGCATCCCGGTTGAAGAAGGTCGGAATCACCTCGCGGGTGAGCACGTTGTAGAGGTTCTCGCTGTCCACGCGGTCCTGCTCGTGCACGTCCTCGGGGTGGGAGTCGGGCCCGATGGCGAAGCCGTTCGACCCGTTGTATCCCTCGCGCCACCAGCCATCCATGATGCTCATGTTGAGGCACCCGTGGGCGGTGGTCTTCATGCCGCTGGTGCCGCTGGCCTCGAGCGGACGGCGCGGGTTGTTCAGCCACACGTCGCAGCCCGACACCATCTGCCGGGCCACGTGGATGTCGTAGTTCTCGATGAACACCAGGTGGCCCTTGAGTTCGCTGAACTTCGAGAGGTGGATGACCTTCTGGATGAAGGCCTTGCCGTGGTCGTCGCGCGGGTGCGCCTTGCCGGCGAAGACGAACTGGATGGGGTGGCCGGAGTCCTTGACCATCTTCACCACCGCCTCGAACTGGTCGAAGATGAGCGGCGCCCGCTTGTACGTGGCGAATCGGCGCGCGAAGCCGATGGTCAGCGCGTCCGGGTTGAGGAAGGAGTCGAAGGTGATGAAGTCGCCATGGTGGAACGTGCCGCCCTGCAACAGGAGCCGTCGACGGGCGAACTCCACCAGTTCACGGCGCAACCGGTAGCGCATGGCCCAGATCTCCTCGTCGGAGACCACCTTGGGATCGGCCAGCTTCTTCCAGAACTCCGGCGAGTTGGCATCGGCGAACCAATCCACCTCGGACTTGGCCGGGTAGAGTTCCTTGAACTTCCGCTGCCAGACCTTGCGGACGGTGCCCTTCATCCAGCCCACCAGGTGGATGCCGTTGGTGATGTGGCCGATGGGCACGTCGTCCGGTTTCTTGGCGCCGTAGAGGTCCATCCACATCTCGCGGCTGACGGCCCCGTGCAGTTCGCTCACGCCATTGGCCGCCCGGGAATACTTGAGCGCCAGCACCGTCATGCAGAAGGGTTCCGAGGCGTTGTCGGAAACCACGCGGCCCAGGTTCATCAAGGCCTCGTGGCTGATCTGGAGATCGGCGGTGAAGGGATGCCCCGCGTAGCCCATGAGGTCGCTGCTGAATCGGTCGTGGCCCGCCTCCACGGGTGTGTGGGTGGTGAAGAGGCACTCCTTGCGGGTCTCGGTGCCCGCGTCGGCGAAGCTCTTCCCGGCCGCCATCTTCTCGCGCATCAACTCGAGCGTGAGGAAGGCGGCATGCCCCTCGTTCATGTGGAAGGTCGAGGGCTTGACGCCCAGGGCCCGCAGCAGCCGCACGCCACCGACGCCGAGCAGGATCTCCTGCATGATCCGGGTGGTGCTGTCGCCCCCGTAGACCCGCAAGGTGAGGTCGCGGTACATCGGCTCGTTCTCGGGCCGATTGGTGTCGAGCAGGTACACCGGCACCCGGCCGATGTTCACACGCCAGGCCTGGAAGCGCACGGTGCTGGCGGCGATCTTCACCGAGCACACCACCGGCTCACCCCGGGCGTCGAGCACCGGCTCCATCGGCAGGTTGGCCGGATTGAGCTGGGTGTAGAACTCGGTCTGCCAGTTCTCGTGGTTGACCGTCTGCTGGAAGTAGCCCTCCCGGTAGAACAGGGAGATGCCGACGAATCCAAGGCCCAAGTCGCTGGCCGACTTGGCGTGGTCGCCGGCCAGCGCGCCCAGGCCGCCGGCGGCGATGGGCAGCGTCTCGTGGAAGGCGAATTCGGCCGAGAAATAGGCCACGGGGTTCGCGGCCAGGACCGGTGCGTTCAGTGCACCCCAGGTGGCCGTGTCGGACAGGTAGGCGTCGAAGCGGCCCAGCACCGACCGGACCCGGTCGGCGAAGCCGAGTTCCTGGAGGCGGACCCGCAGTTCGTAGGGCGAGACCTCGCGCAGGATGGCGACCGCATTGTGGTACAGGTTCTGCCATCCCCGCGGCGAGAGGTCGTGGAACACCTCTTGTGCCTGCTGGTCCCAACTCCACCAGAGGTTCCGTGCGAGGCGATGGAGTCCAGCGGCCAGTTCGGTCAATTCAGCGGGAGGGATCGGATTCATGGAGGTTCAATGGGGTTGAACGACAGTTCACCTGTCGGTTGCCGGGTCAGCGTGGAAAACCATGCCTCGGTTTTCGTAAAATGGGAACCCGGAAAACCTCCCGGCCCGCAAAATGGCTCCCCGAGCGGAAAAGGAAACGCAAGCAAAGGGGTCAGTTCTTGATATTGGCTACTCCCCGACCGGCATCCTCCGCAGTACAAGAGATCGTTCAGATGACTGCGTGTACCCATCGCCAGATGTTTGGCGACTCCCCCACCACCATCGTCGTCTCCGCCCGCAAGCACGCTGCCTAAGCCACCTTCACCGAAGCCCCTCGGGCCGAGTCTTGAGCCGGTGACGACGGTTGAAGCGGCTCATGCAACTGCCCGGCAACCACTTCATCCCGACCCCGGATTGGGCTGCGGCGTCTCGACCACCAAATGCAAATGATCCGGCATGAGGACATAGGCGCGCCTGCCGGTCCGTCTTGGCGCAAACCCCGCCCAGCCTACGCGACTCACAACTTTCGGGCCATGACGGGAGAGCAGTCATGGCCGTTATACTTACCAATATCAAGAACTGACCCCTTTG
>VHCX01000105.1 GCA_016871615.1 Verrucomicrobiota bacterium | reverse complement strand
CGTCATCTCGTCATCCACGACCAGCCCGATCCCACCCTGACCGGGATAAACAGCCCCCGTTTGGACGCCTTCTCCGTCACCCCCGGGCCAGAATTCCGCGCGCCCGAGAAATGACGCAACCGTCACCGATACGGGCTGGACCGATTGCGGGCAAATCCATATCACACTCATGTGAAATCCATGAAAATCATCTCTCTTCTCAACATGAAGGGAGGCGTCGGCAAGACGACGTGCGCGGTGAACGTGGCCACCCACCTGGCACGGGACCACGGGAAACGGGTGCTGCTGGTGGACTTCGACCCCCAGACCAACGCCTCGCTGTCCGTGATGACCGAGGACGCATGGGACGCTTGGGCCGACGGGCATGGAACGATGGCGGACGTCCTGGAGATCCGCGGGAGGAAAGAGCGCGGCGAGCCTCGAAAACTGGTGGATTGCATCCTCCACGACGTGATCCCCGAGGTGCCCGGCCTGGACCTGATCCCCTCCCACCTGGCCCTGACCTTCCTCGACCTCGACCTCGCGGCGAGGCCCGGACGGGAGCGCATCTTCGCCCGCAAGATCGCCAAGGTCCGGGATGAATACGATGTGATCCTCTGCGATTGCCCGCCGAGTCTGATGACGGCGACCCAGAACGCCCTGTATGCGAGCGACGGGTATCTGATTCCGATGCAGCCGGACTACCTTTCCACGATCGGTTTGAGACTGCTGCAGGACCGCCTCGGCTACCTGAAGCACGAACTCGAGTTCAAGATCTCATGCTTGGGCGTGGTCTTCACACGCGTCCGCGGCTGGCTGCGTTACCATGCCGAGACGATGGCGCGACTGCGGTCGGACAAGGAGTTCAAGAGGCTCCACTTCTTCGACACGGTGATCCCGGAGAACATCAAGCTCAAGCTTGCCGAGGCTCCCATGGAGGCGAAACCCATCGACCTTCATGACAGCGGAGCCTCGGGTGCCGAGGCTTTCCGTGCCCTCACGAAGGAGGTCGTGGCACGCCTGGGCTGAGGGCCCCTGGGGCGGTCACTCCACCGGATACGCGCGCATCAGGGCCACGAGGGCGGCGACATCCGGGCTCTCGGCCGTGCGCACGTAGTGGCCGCTGGTGCAAACGCCGCAGAGCACGCTGGCCGCGTTGTCGAGGCCCAGCAGCTTGCCCAGGCAGAACCCGCTGTTGAAGTGGTCGCCTGCGCCGGTGGTGATCCTGGGCTTCCGGCACACCGGCCCCTCGACCACCGAGGCGACGCCACCCGACACCGCCAGCGCGTAAGCCACCGGGTGCACCACCAGCGTGTCCACCGGCACGCGCTGCTGGATGGCGACCGACAGCTCGGCCAGGCCCTTCCAGTCGCGCGGCGAGGCATCCAGCCCCAGCACGCCGGCGATCTCGTAGGCCTCCTTCTCGTTGAGCCCGAGGATCACGTCGAAGCGGCTCTGGAACTTCAGGATCAGATCCAGTGCGTGGCGGATGTCCTCGCGCGTGCGCTTCTCCGGGTCGGCGAGGTCGAAGAAGATCTTCCGGCGCGGGTCCTGCAGGGAGGGCATCAGCTCGGCGTGCAGGCTCTCCCAGATCGCCGACATGTGCGGGAGCATCGTCCAGTTGACGAAGGCCACGAGGCTGGAGGAGGCGAACTTCGCGGTGAACTGCTCCCTGCCGTAGCGCTGGCAGAGGTTGTCCCAGTGGATCTGCTTGAGTGTGTAGTGCTTGCCCACCATCAGCTTGCCATCGTCGAACTCGAGGGCGTCGGTGAAGCCGGGCTCGCCGATGGTGTGCACCTCGGCGCGGGCCGCAAAGGCCTCGAACACCGGGTGAAGCACGGGCCACCCCAGCGACCCCACGTAGGTGACCCGCAGGCCCAGGCTCGCCAGGGCGTTGGCCATGATCGGGCCATTGCCGCCGAGCTTGGTCAGCACGTTCACCAGCTCGACATTGGTGCTCCGGCCCGCGGCCGCGGCCAGGCGCTGGGCATAGGCGGCGATGGTCGGGATGCGGTCGAAGCGGACGGCGTCGTAGCGCTTGTCCACCACGTGCAGGATCTCGTCCACGAAGCCGTCGAGACCGACAAAGGCGGTCAGGGACGGGACTTGGGCCGCGGCGGCGGAGAGGTGGGAGGCGACGGAGGCACGGAATTCAGGCGTGTTCAGCATGGTCGGTGGCCCCGGCGCGGGCCGGAGACGGGCCGAATATGGCCCAGGCCCGGCCGGGGTGAAGCCGGAAAGAGATCCCGCCGGCCATCCACACGCCATCCCGTGGCCTTCGCCCGGGGCGGCCCGTGGCACCTACTCGGGCGGGATGCCCAGCACCTCCAGCAGCCGGTCCAGCTCGCCGTCGTCGTGGAGCTGGACCTCCAGCCGCCCCCCGTGACCGGCGCGGTACTGCAGCACCACGCGCAGGCCGACGCGCTGGCGGATGCGGTTCTCGAGGTCGGCGAGGTGCGGGTCCACCGGGACCGGCGCGGGCGCGGGCCGGGACTCTGCCCTGGGTCGCCGGGCGGCACCGGTCTGGGCCGACGCGGCGGCCTCGAGCTGGCGCACCGTCCAGCCGCCCCGGAGGGCCAGGCGGGCCAGCGTCTCCTGCCGCTCGGGATCGTCGGCCCCGAGGATCACCTTGGCATGTCCGACCGAAAGCGATCCGTCCCTCACGGACGCCTGGACCGACTCGGGCAGGCGCAGCAGGCGGGTGGCATTGGCGACCACCGCGCGGCTCCGGCCGACCTTGATGCCGACCTGCTCCTGCGTGAGCGAGAACTGGGTCATCAACTGCTGGTAGCCGAGCGCCTCCTCGATGGGGTTGAGGTTCTCGCGCTGGAGGTTCTCGATGAGGGCCAGCTCGAGCACCTCGAGGTCGCTCGCCACCCGCTCGATCACCGGCACCTCGGTCAGGCCCGCCAGGCCCGCCGCACGCCAGCGGCGTTCGCCGGCGATCAGCTCGAAGTGGTCGCCGACCAGGCGCACGACCAGGGGCTGGATGATGCCCTGCTCGCGGATGGAGTCGGCCAGTTCTTGCAGGGATTCCGCCGGAAAATCCCGTCGGGGCTGGAGCGCCGAAGGACGGATGCGCTCGCGCGGTACCTTGCGGACCACCGACCCGGGCGGCACCGGGGGCGCAAGCGGCACCGGCGCGGCCTCCGGACCGACCGGGGCGAGGGGCGCCATCGCGGAGCCCGCAGGCACGACCGGGCCGGCCGGCGGGGCGAAGGGCGACTTCAACCCCACCCCCATCAGGGCTCCCAATCCCCGTCCCAAGGCCGGTCTCGACATGACCCGGATTGTAGGGACCGACCGATCCGGGACGCAAAAGGGATTTCCGACCGCCGGCGAGCCCGGTTCGGCCGCGCCCGCCGGGCCGTCACGGGCGGATGGCCTGGAAGATCGTCCGCGCCATGAGGGTCGCCCCGGCGGCGTTGGGATGGATCTTGTCGGGGAACATCTCCGGGTATCCGGTCAGCGCGTCGTTCAGGTCGATGACCGGCACCTTCCGGTCGTTGGTCACCTTCATGAGCGCGGGGATCACGCCCTCCTCGAGGGTCTGGCCGGTGATGCCCCAGGTGTCGGCGTACACCGGCACGGGCAGGCACACCCAGAGCTGCGGCTTGGACTTGAGCCCGCGGAACTGGTCCAGCAGCCAACGGGCCTCCTGCTCGAAAAACGCCTCACCCTTCCAGTTCTGGGGCTTGGTGTCGTTGGTGCCCAGCTTGACGATCACCAGGTCGGGCTGCCACGCGATCGCGGCCTTGAACTCGTCGGTGGTGGCGTAGGGCAAATCCCCGACGCGGCTGAGGGTCGCCCCGCTGCGGCCGAAATTGCGCACCTCGAAGCGGTTCCCCAGAAGCTCCCCCAACTGCTTGGGGTAGTGGTTCTTGTCGCGGTCCTCGACGCCCGCGCCGTGGGTGATGCTGTCGCCCACGCAGGCCACCTTGATGACGCGCCAACCGCCCTTGCGGTCCTCGAAGTCCTCGATCTTGATGAGCTCGGGCCGCAGCTTGCGACGGCAGCCCCAGGAGACCGCCCCGGCAGCCAGCGGCATCAGGGTCAGGAAGTCGCGACGTTTCATCCGGCCCGATGAAAGCGGGGACCGGCCCACGCCCGCAAGCGGCCACTTTGCCCGTCGTCACGGCGCCGAGGCCGTCGAAGGCCGGATGCGGGCCTACCTCGTTGGAAGCCTCAGGGCCCCTCCGGCCGCCTCCGCCCTCAGGCCGCCGGCCTGCCGGGCACCCGGTTCTTGAGCACGGCCTCGGTCTGGTCGGCCCGGAAGCGCTCGTAGGCCGCCCGGAACTGCGGGTGCTTGTTCCCGAGGATGGCGACCGCCAGGAGCGCGGCGTTGATCGCGCCGGCCTTGCCGATGGCCATGGTGCCGACGGGGACGCCCCCGGGCATCTGCACGATGCTCAGGAGCGAATCCATGCCGTTGAGCGCCTTGGACTGCACGGGCACGCCGAGCACCGGCAGCGCCGTCTTGCTGGCGCACATGCCCGGCAGATGGGCCGCCCCGCCCGCCCCGGCGATGATCACCTCGATCCCCCGCCCCGCCGCGCCCGCGGCGTACTCGAAGAGCAGGTCCGGTGTCCGGTGGGCGCTCACGACCGAGGCCTCGTAGGGCACGCCCAGCGCCGCCAACTGCAGCGCCGCCGCCTCCATCGTCTCCCAGTCCGACTGGGAACCCATGATGATGCCGACCCTCGGGGAACTCATAAGGCCGAAGGGTTGCCCCGACCCCGGACGACGTTCAAGCCCCGGGGCGACGTTCCCGGACGGCCGACATCCCCGCTGGTCGCCGCGGTCGCGGCCCGCGATGCCCTCAGAGCCTGGGTGTCTGCACCGAGTACCGTTTCCAGTCCTTGAGCAGCGCGTGGACGACACGCGATCCCACGCGATGGGCGGACTCGAGCGACGGGATCAGCCCCAGGTACTCGGCCAGCATGCTGTCGGCCACCCCGGTCGCGTCCGGAGGCATGCAGTAGTTGCTGGCGGTGCGCAGGAAGAGCACGCGCTTCCAGTCCACCCGCCGCTGGTCCGACAGCCGCGCCAGGGCCTGCGCGATCCCGTGGTCCTCCATGTTGGTCATCACGTAGTTGGCGCGGCCCCCGGTGTGCAGCCGGGCCCAGTCGTTGGCCCAGCGGGTCATCGCCGGTCCGTGCCAGTAGCGGCAGGAGCCGAAGGTGTCGCCGATCAGCACGAACGGCGGGCGCTGCGCGTTCGGGAAGGCCTTGTAGGCCGCGCGCAGCGGCTTCATGGCGTCGTTCTCCGGGATCACCGTGTCGCGGGTGAGGGCGAAGGCCCAGTCCACCAGCTCGCCGTTGAGTTCCCAGGCCATCTGCGCCGGTTCCCACTCGGTGGCCTTGGGCTTCTCGTTGGGCTTCCGGCTGCCGACGGGGATGATGGCGTAGGGCCAGGACGGATCGGCCTCACGGGAATCGACCTCGTAGGCGATGTCGCCATCGACGACCCATTTGGCCCACGCCGCGCTGGCCACGGAGGCGTCGGCCGGATCCACGCCGGCGATCCCGTTGACCAGCCAGTAGGTGCGGCTGAGGTCGAAGCGCGGGTCGAGGCCCAGCGTGAGCACCTGCAGGGCGGCGCGCGAGGTGGTGCCGCTGACCATGCCCCACAGGCCCTTCCCGTCGTGGGTCAACGGATGGTCCACGCCCGGCACCGTGATGCGGTGGGTCAGGTGCTCGCGCTCATGCCAGAACTGGAACTCGCCGGGCTTGTCGCCCGAGTCGGCGCCGATCTCGTAGGTGGTCACCACGAGGACCTTCGGCGCGAACCTCGCCTCGGCGGCGGACCCGGTGACGGCGACCAGCCAGCCGAGCGCCGCGGCGGCCAGCGCACGGACGCAGGAGTGGGGCGGGGGGCAGGACAACGATGCGTTCATGGGTGGGGATGGTGGGGATGTCGGGTTGATGGGGTTGATGGGAGCGGGTCGTGTGTCGGTGTGTTCGCAGCCGTCGGGCGATTGGACCCTCGAGCCTTCGGGACGGCACCGATAAGGCACCATCGAACCGGCCGGCCGCAACGCACCGTCCATGCATCGCCAAGGCTTCCGGGGAATCGGGTTGTCCGGGTCAGGACCGCTCTACCGGGTGCCGCCAACCGTGCGCCAACCCCCGCGCGCTGAACAGCACAACCTCCCGGCGGACCGCCATGCGGGCAAACCGGTGCCCCCGTCAACCGCGGCTCATCGCATCATCCTCCGGTCCTCACCGGACACGCTGGCGGCGGGCATCCCTGGATCCCCACGAAGAGCCCCTGCCCTTGGGTCAGGCAACCCGCCCCCTCAGGTCCGAAGCGAACCTCACCGTTGGCGCAACCGCCAGAAAACCGCCTGGGTGCCCGGATCGGTCGGCACCCCCGACGACACCGGGCTCTCCATGCCTTGACCATGGACCGACCGGACCAACGCCCAGATCTTCAGGTCGCCGGACCTTTCAAGATCCACGGTGGCCCCACGATCCGCCCGGATCTGCAGCGTGATCGATCCATCCGGATTAGCAGTGACGATGGAGAGAATCGGTGCCCGACCGGGAGTTGGAGACACGAGGGAGAACGACCGCATGTTTTCCAGACCACCGGGCACGGCCGCCGGGTCGCGGGGGATCGTTTAGGTGAACGGCTCCGACAACCCCGTTCCAGGCAACCGGGCGAGCGCCTGATCGACTCCGATGCCCGCAATTGAGGAATCCCACACAGCCACCCGAAGTGTCACCGTGCTGCCCAGGCCAAATCCGTCCATCGTCCCTACATTTCCCGGCCCACCGGCCGCCGACGGGTTCCAAGTCCCAGGAAGCGTCGTGATGGAAGCCCGGAACGGGGCCGGAGCAAACGAGTTGGTCAACGAGTCCGGCGACGGGCCATACCATAGTTGAGCAACAAAACCGGTGCCCGTGAGCGGCTTGCCGGCGGCGTCGAAAACCTGCGTCAAGCCCCGGTTGTTGAGGTTGATGAGCGTCTTGGTCGCAGACACGAGGGAGAATGACTGCAGGTTTTCCATCCCGGCGGGAATCGCGAGCGGGTCTGCCGGAATCGTGTAGGTGAATGACTCCGAACGCCCCGTTCCGGGCAAACCGGCGAGTGCTTGAGCCGGACCAAGGCCCGCCACCGACAAATCCCAGACAACAACCCGAAGCGTCACGGTGCTCCCCGGACCGAATCCGTCGAAGACGCCGAAGGTGCCCGGACCGCCCACGGCAGCAGGGTTCCAAGTCCCTGGCAAGGGGGGGCGTCGAGGATCGAAACGGCGCCGGGGCAAACGACTTGGACAGGGAATTGGCTGACGAACCATACCAGATTTGAGCGACGAACCTGATTCCAGTCAGCGGTTTGCCCGTCGCGTCAAAAACCTGGGCCATGCCACGGTTGTTCAGGTCGATCAGCCCTTGGCCGAATGCCGGCGCGAGCAAGAAGCACCCCAGGATCCAGTCGACAGCTCGAGAGATCATGGTTTGCCAATTCAGGTTGGGCCCGTCTGGTCGATGCACCCTCCGCCGCCGGGCCTTCAGGCCGCCGGCAGGCTGGCCAGGGCGGCGGCGAAGCGGCGCTGGACGCGGTCGCGGCCTAGGACCTCGAGCAGGTGGTAGAGGCTGGGGCCGACCGACTTGCCGGTGCAGGCGGCACGGACCGGCTGCACCAGGGCACCGACCTTGACCCCGAGTTCGGCTCGGCGGCCAGGGCCTTGAGGGCGGCCTCTACGGGGGCGGCCTTGAAGTCCGCCAACGTCCCGAAGGCCGTGGCCAGCTTCTCGAGGGGCATGCGGGCGGCGGCGCCCAAGGCCGTGGCCCGGGTCTCGGGCTCCACCGGCACCGCGTCGTCGGGGGCGAAGTAGAAGTCCACGAAGGCGGGTAGGTCCTTGAAGAGCTTGCCCTTCTCGCGGGCCGTCTCCAGGGCGGCGGCGACGTAGTCCGGGGCGAAACCCGAGGTCTGGATGCCGGCACGCGCCAGGGCGGCGACACCGCGCTCCGCGAAGCAGGCGGGCGCCAGGGTGCGGGTGTGCTCGAAGTGCAGGGCCTCGAGCTTCTTGACGTCGAACTTGGCCGGGCTGCGGTTCACCCGGTCGAGACCGAAGCGGGCGATGAGTTCAGGCACCGGCAGGAACTCCTTCCCGTCGGCGGGCGACCACCCGAGCAAGGCCAGGTAGTTCAGCACCGCCTCGGGCGTGAAGCCGTCGTCCTGGTAGTTCGTCACGTGTGCGCCCCGGTCGCGCTTGGACATCTTGGAGCCGTCGGGGTTCAGGATGAGCGGGATGTGCGCGTACTT
>VHCX01000104.1 GCA_016871615.1 Verrucomicrobiota bacterium | reverse complement strand
AGGCTTCCAGGTGGCCAGGTATCACCTGTCGATCCCCTGAACCCCGCCGGAATTTTTTTTCGCCGTCGGCGGGCCTTGGGGGCTTGAACGCTCCGTCGGCTTGGGGTTGATTAGGACATGCACTTAACCCGTCCGTTCCTGTGGCGTTCCCTGGTGGCCGTCCTGGCCCTCGCGTCCGCTTCCCTGCAGGCCGAAACCTCGTGGATCTGGGCCGACGGCCCCGGCAGCAAACCGGCGGCGAACCTGCGCAAATCGTTCGAGGTGGCCGGGCCGCTCAAGGAGGCCGTGCTGGTCGTCACCTGCGACAACGGGGCGAAGGTGTTCCTCGATGGCGAACTGGTGGTCACCAACCCCGATTGGAGCGAGCCCTCGAAGGTCAACCTCACCCGCAAGCTCAAGGCCGGGCGCCACGAGCTCCGCGCCGAGTGCAAGAACGAGGGTGACATCGCGGGCTTCGTGGCCCGGCTCACCCTCAAGGACAACGACGGCAAGCAAACCGTCATCGAGAGCGACGGCTCCTGGGAGGCCTCGCTGCCCGGCAAGTCCGACTGGAAGCCCGCCAAGGTGCTGGCCAAGTACGGCGACCAGCCCTGGGGCAACGCCCTGTCCGGTGCGGCCGCTCCCGGCAAGCCGGCCACGGCTCCGGTCATTTCTACGGCCGACATCAAGCTGCTGCCCGGGTTTCGGGCCGAGTTGATCTACGCGGTGCCGAAGTCCCAGCAGGGTTCGTGGGTGAGCATGACCGTGGATCCGAAGGGCCGCCTGGTGGCCTGCGACCAGGGGGGCGGCCTGTATCGCCTGACCCTCGCCGCCCCGGGCTCTTCGGCCCCGGCGACGATCGAGAAGCTCAAGAACGCCGTCGGCGGCGCCCACGGCCTGCTGCACGCCTTCGGCAGCCTGTACGTCATGGTCAATGAGCAGGGCGGCCGCCAGGGCCTCTGGCGCCTTCGCGACACCGACGGCGACGACCAGTACGACGAGGAGAAGATGCTTCGCCGCATCGAGGGCGGCGGTGAGCACGGCCCGCACGGCATCGTGCTGTCGCCGGACGGCAAGAGCCTCTACGTTGCCTGCGGCAACCACACCAAGCTGCCCGACCACATGGAGCTTTCCCGTGTGGCCCGGTCGTGGGACGAGGACCAGGTCGTGACCCGCCTCTGGGACGCCAATGGTCACGCCCGCGGCATCCTGGCCCCGGGCGGCTACATCTGCAAAACGGACCCCGACGGCAAGACCTTCGAGCTCATCAGCTACGGGTACCGCAACGAGTACGACATCGCCTTCAACGCGCTGGGCGACCTCTTCACCTACGACTCCGACATGGAATGGGATGCCGGATCGCCCTGGTACCGTCCCACCCGCGTGTCCATGGCCACCAGCGGCAGCGACATGGGCTGGCGTTCCGGCGCGGGCAAGTGGCCCACCTACTATCCCGACAGCCTTCCCGCACTGGTGGACATCGGGCCCGGGTCGCCCACCGGCGTCTCCTCGGGGCTGGGGGCCAAGTTTCCCGCCCGCTACCAGAACGCGATCTTCGCCAACGACTGGACCTACGGCACGATGTACGCGATCCACCTGACCCCGGACGGGGCGGGCTACAAGGCCGAGAAGGAGGAGTTCGTCAGCGGCCGACCGCTGCCTCTCACCGACCTGCTGATCCACCCGCAGGATGGCGCGATGTATTTCGCCATCGGCGGCCGCGGCACGGAGTCGGCGGTCTACCGGGTCACCTACGTTGGCAAGGAGAGCACCGCCCCGGCTCCGGCCCCGAAGCTGACCGCCGCGGCCAGGCTGCGCCGCGACCTCGAGCGGCTGCACCTCGAGGGCACCGGATCCGAGGCCGTCGCCAAGGCGTGGAAGAGCCTCGGCCACGAGGACCGGTTTGTCCGGTATGCGGCCCGTGTCGCCATCGAGCGCCAGCCCGTGTCGGCCTGGGCCGACCGGGTGTTCAGCGAGACCCGTCCCTGGGCCGCCATCGAGGGGGCCGTCGCGATGGCCCGCATGGGCAAGCCTGAGCACCGCGACCGCCTCCTGGGCTTCCTGAACGGGCTCGACCTGCGCAAGCTCGACGAGCCCGCCCGGCTGGCCGTGGTGCGTGCCTACCAGTTGGCGCTCATCCGCCAAGGCAACCCGCAGGGGGAGACCCTCCAGGCCACCCTCCGGCGGCTCGATGCGCTGTATCCCTCGGGCAGCCGCCTGGTGAATCGCGAGCTCGTCGGGACGCTCATCCGCCTCGGTTCCCCGACGGTGGTCGCCAAGAGCGTGCCCCTGATGCTCACGGCCAACGACTCGGACGTGCGCTACGCCAGCGACGCCCTGCTCGAGCGCAACCGGGGCTATGCCGGCGCCTTCGCCCAGGCCGCAGCCAGCCGCCCCAACCAGGAGCAAATCGCCTACGCCTACTTGCTCCGCGAGGCCAAGGTCGGATGGACCCCGGCGCTGCGGAAGTCCTTCTTCAGCTGGTTCCCCCGCACGGCCCCCTGGCAGGGCGGCAACAGCTTTCGGGGTTTCCTGGAGAACATCCGCAAGGACGCCCTGGCGACCGTCGCCGACCCGGCCGAGCGCAAGACCTACGACGAGATCTCGACCCGCCGGGCCGCCGGGGGCGACCCGACGTACGCCGGACCGAAGGGGCCCGGCAAGGCCTACTCGGTCGACGAGATCGTCGCCCTGGCCTCGGGCGGCATCAAGGGACGCAGCTTCGCGAACGGCAAGGCCATGTACAACTCGGTCGGCTGCGCGGCCTGCCACCGCTTCGACGGGGCCGGCGGCGGCGTGGGCCCGGACCTCTCCGGCGTCGCCTCGCGCTACACCTTGCGCGACCTCATGGAGAACATCATCGAGCCCTCCAAGGTCATCTCCGACCAGTACGGCTCCGAGGAGATCCAGCTCGCCGACGGGTCCACCCTCGTGGGCCGGGCCTATGCCGAGAACGGCAAGCTGGTCGTGACGGCCGACCCGCGGAACCCCGAGGAGTTCACGGCGGTGGCGCTCGACCAGGTCAAGGGCCGCAAGCCCTACCCCGTGTCGCTGATGCCGGCCGGCATGATCAACCCCCTCAACCGGGACGAACTGCTCGACCTGGTGGCCTACCTGCAGTCAGGTGGCAACCCGCAGCACAAGGCCTTCGCCAAGTGACCTGACTCCGCATGGACCCCCAGGGCCGAGCCCGGGGGGGTCCTCCGCAAACGGGGGCGATGGCCATGGGCTGTCGCCCCCGTTTTTCGTCCCCCGGGAGACGATTTGCCGGCAAGACCGGGTGACAGTTTGCCATCGCCTCGATTGAAGACTCCTCCACACTCAGCGTCGTGATTCCCATGGTTCCGATGCCGGCATGGAGGGTTTGGGTGATGGTCATGCTGCTGGTGGTTGGCGGGAGGCTCCACGCCGCCGGGGTCGACTTCGCCCGCGACATCCAGCCCATCCTCTCGGAATACTGCTACCAGTGCCATGGCCCCTCGACGACCGGTCGCAAGGGGGGCCTCCGTCTCGACGTCCTGGAAGGTGCGCTCGGGGCGGGTAAGAGCGGCAAGACGGCCGTCGTCCCTGGCAAGGCCGACCAGAGCGAGATCATCCGTCGCCTGGCCAGCACCGATCCCGACGAGGTGATGCCCCCGCCGGAGACCGGCAAGCGGCCCAGCGCCGACCAGGTCCGGCTCCTCCGCCGATGGATCCAGGACGGGGGACGCTGGGGCCAGCATTGGGCCTTCGTGCCCCCGGTCCTGCCCCAGGTTCCCAAACCGCGGGCCTGGAAGAGCGGCAACCCGATCGACGCCTTCGTCCTGGCCCGGCTCGGTGCCGGCCGGCGGTTGGCCCCCCCGGCCGAGCCCGGACGCCTGCTGCGCCGCCTGTCGCTGGACCTCACCGGACTGCCCCCCACGCCGCAGGAAATCGTGGCCTTCGAGGGGCGCCCCACCGACGAGCACTACCGGTCCGAGGTCCATCGCCTGATGGGCTCGACCCGCTACGGGGAGCGCATGGCCACCGACTGGCTCGACCTCGCCCGATTTGCCGACACGCACGGGTTCCAGGCCGACCGCTACCGGCCCGTCTGGCCCTGGCGCGACTGGGTCATCAGCGCCTTCAACCGGCATCTGCCCTTCGACCGGTTCGTGCAGTGGCAACTGGCGGGCGACCTGTTGCCCGACGCGACCCAGGAGCAGCGCCTGGCCACCACCTTCAATCGCCTGCACCTGCAGAACGAGGAAGGCGGCATCGTCGAGGAGGAGTACCGTGTGGCCTACAACGTGGACCGCGTGAACACCTTCGGCACGGCCTTCCTCGGCATGACCTTCGAATGCTCGCGGTGCCATGACCACAAGTACGACCCCATTTCCCAGAAGGAGTTCTACCAGCTCTTCGCCTTCTTCCAGAACATCGACGAGTCCGGGCAGAGCGTCTACTTCGGCGACATCATGCCGGTGCCGACGTTGCTGCTGGGCACGCCGGAGCAGGACGCCAGGCTCAAGGACCTCAGCGCCCGCATCCGCGCGGGGGAGGCCCGGCTGCGGGAGGTCGCCCAGGCGGCCCGCCCGGCCTTCGACGCCTGGCGCGCGCAGGCATCGGCCCGGCCCCCGGAGGTTTCCGGCGCGGTGGCCCGGTTTTCCTTCGACGCCATGGTCTCCAACGCCTACCCGAGCGCCGTGGGCGGCCATCGCGCCCAGCCCTTCGAGGCGCCCCAGTCGGTGGAGGGGCGGTTTGGCAAGGCGCTGTCGCTGAGCGGGGAAAACGGCGTCTCCATGCCGGGCATCGGCCATTTTTCGCGGGCCGACCCGTTCTCGCTGGCCCTGTGGATCCGCCCGGCCATGCACGTGTCCCGGCAGACGGTGATCCACCACAGCTCGGCCTGGATGGATGCCGGCAGCCGTGGCTACGAGATCCTGATGGAGGACGGGCGGGTCGCCGTGGGCCTGCACCACATGTGGCCCGGCAATGCGCTGAAGGTGCGCACCCGTCAGGCGGCCCCTGTCGGCGCGTGGACGCACGTGGCCTTCGCCTACGACGGCTCCAGCCGGGCTGCGGGACTGAAGGTGTACCTCGACGGCCGTCCCGCCGAGGTGGAAATCGTGCGCGACAACCTCTGGAAGGACATCACCTACGGGCAACCCAACCTGACCATCGGCCAACGGATGCGCGACTTCGGCTTCAAGCAGGGCCAGGTCGACGAGTTGCACGTCTTCGACCGGACCCTGTCGCCGGTCGAGGTAGCCGTGCTGGCCGGTCGGGGCGACGCGGCTCCCGATGAGGCGGCCGTGCTCGAGCATTTCCTGCTCACCCAGCACGCCCCCCACCGCGAGGCCTCCGACGCACTGCTCAAGCTGCGCAGGGAACAGAACGCACTGGTGACCTCGATCCCGGACATCATGGTCATGGACGAGATGGCCCAGCCCAAGCCGGCCCACGTTCTACGGCGCGGTGCCTACGACCAGCCGGGCGAGTCGGTCACCATGGAAACCCCGGCCGTGATGGGGCGCCTGCCGGCGGGTGCGCCGCGCAACCGGCTCGGACTGTCCCAGTGGCTGCTCGACCCGTCGCACCCCCTGATGGGCCGCGTCACGGTCAACCGGGTCTGGCAGCAGTTCTTCGGCCGGGGACTGGTCGAGACCTCCGACAATTTCGGCCTCCAGGGAGCGGCCCCGACCCACCGGGAGTTGCTCGACTGGCTGGCGGTGACCTTCGTGCGTGGCAACGAATCCCTGGGGATGCGTCCATGGAACCTCCAGGATCTCCAGCGCCTGATCGTGACCTCCGACACCTACCGGCAGACCTCCCAGGTCAAGCCCCGGGATTGGGAGGCCGACCCCGACAACCGCACGCTGTCCCGTGGACCGGCCCGACGGCTTTCGGCGGAGATGCTGCGCGACCAGGCCCTCTTCGTGGGAGGCCTGCTGGTGGACAAGGTGGGTGGACCGAGCGTGAAGCCCTATCATCCCGACGGTCTCTGGCAGATGACCATGGGCGGCGGGCAGTACCAGGTTGGCAAGGGTGACGACCTTTATCGGCGCAGCCTGTACACCTACTGGAAGCGCACGGTGCCCCCGCCGTCCATGATGACGCTCGACGCGGCCGACCGCAGCTACTGCGTGGTCCGCCGCCAGTCCACCAGCACGCCGTTGCAGGCGCTGGTGTTGCTCAACGACCCGCAGATGGTGGAGGCCTCGCGCCATGTCGCCGGCCGGACGCTCCGCGAGGCCGGCGTGGGGACCGAGCGCCAGGTGCGCTTCGCCTTCGCACTGGTCACCGGTCGTCGGCCCTCCAAGGACGAGGTGGCGGTGATGGGCCGCCTGATGGACGAGCAGGAGGCCCAGTTCCAGAAGGACCTTCCCGCAGCCGAGCGCCTGCTCAAGGTGGGCGACAAACCGGTGCCGGGTGAGCATCCGCCCGCGCGCCTCGCCGCCGCGACCGTGCTGGCCCAACTCCTCCTCAATCACGACGAGGCGGTCATGCGCCGCTGACGCCCCGACCGTCTCCCGAGCCCCACTCCCCCATGAATTGTTCCCAAGTCGACTTCCGCATGAACCGCCGGGATTTCTTCGGCCGTTTCGGCCTGGGCCTCGGCGGTGCCGCCCTTTCCGGCCTGATGGCGCAGGACGCCCGGGCCGCCGCATCGGGTCCGTTCTCGGGCATCCTGCCTGCCGGCCACCTGGCGCCGCGGGCCAAGCGGGTGATCTACCTCTTCATGAGCGGCGGCCCGTCGCAGCTGGAGACCTTCGACTACAAGCCCGAGCTCGTGAAGCGCACCGGGGAGGACCTGCCGGCCAGCGTCCGCATGGGCCAGCGCCTGACGGGCATGTCGGCCCAGCAGGCCTCGTTGCCGATGGCCGGTTCGATCTTCAAGTTCGCGCGAGCCGGCCAGTCCGGCACGTGGATCAGCGAGCTGCTGCCGTGGACCGCCAAGGTCGCCGACGATCTGTGCGTCATCCGGTCTCTGCACACCGAGGCCATCAACCACGATCCGGCCATCACCTTCTTCCAGACCGGTTCGCAGATCGCCGGCCGGCCGAGTTTCGGGTCGTGGCTGAGCTACGGGCTCGGTTCGGCCAACCACAACCTGCCCGCCTTCGTGGTCCTCATCTCCAAGGACCGCATCGACCAGCCGCTCTACTCCCGTCTCTGGGGCAACGGCTTCCTGCCCAGCCAGCACCAGGGAGTGCTGTTCCGGTCCGGGCGCGAGCCGGTGCTGTACCTGCAGAATCCCGACGGGGTCTCCGGCGAGAGTCGCCGCAAGCTCCTCGACCGGTGGGCCGAGATGGAGCACCTGCAGCACCGCGACCTGGGGGATCCCGAGATCAACGCCCGCGTCGCCCAGTACGAGATGGCCTTCCGCATGCAGACCAGCGTGCCCGACGTGATGAACCTGTCGGGTGAGCCGGAGAGCGTGCTCGACCTGTATGGCCCGGAGGCCAGGAACCCCGGGACCTTCGCGGCCAACTGCCTGTTGGCGAGGCGGTTGGCAGAGCGCGACGTGCGCTTCATCCAGCTCTACCATCCCGGATGGGACCAGCACGGCGGGCTGCCCGGAGGCATCCGTCGCCAGTGCGCCGACGTCGACCGCGCCTCCTATGCCCTCATCACCGACCTCAGGCAGCGCGGCATGCTCGACGACACGCTGGTGATCTGGGGCGGCGAATTCGGACGGACCAACTACTCGCAGGGCAAGCTGACGCCGACCGACTACGGCCGTGACCACCATCCGCGATGCTTCTCGGTCTGGATGGCCGGCGGAGGCATCCGCGGCGGTGTCAGCCATGGGCGTACCGACGACTTCGGCTACAACATCGTCGAGGACCCGGTGCACGTGCACGACCTCCAGGCCACGGCGCTGCACCAGTTGGGCATCCACCACGAGCGCCTGACCTTCCGCTTCCAGGGCCGCGACTACCGCCTCACCGATGTCCACGGCAACATCATCCGGCCGATCCTTGCCTAGCCGATCCTGGCTGGAATCGCCGTGGCTGCGGGTGGAGCAGATCGGGTCCATTGCGCGAGCGGCATCGGTCCCGGAAAACACGCCTGAAACGGCTTGCCTGGAGGGCGGTTTGGCGGCATCCAAAGGGCGGCTTTTCGATCTTTCCAGATTTCCCTGCCCGGTGCGTGTATCGAGACAGTGTCCCTCGACCTTGTTTCCCAACTCGGGAGCGTCAAAGCGGTCCAAGTGCAACAAAGCCATGCCTCCATTACAGGAAGGCGGCGAAGCACCCGCTGCTCCCACCTGGTTCCTTCGGTAAGAAGGGGCCCGTCTCCAACGGCCATGGTGGGGTTTCTTTCAGGCGGTGGTTTCG
>VHCX01000103.1 GCA_016871615.1 Verrucomicrobiota bacterium | reverse complement strand
CCCACCGATGAG
Source organism: Verrucomicrobiota bacterium (assembly GCA_016871615.1). Classification (GTDB taxonomy): domain Bacteria; phylum Verrucomicrobiota; class Verrucomicrobiia; order Limisphaerales; family UBA9464; genus SXXZ01. The sequence continues at coordinate 8,605 of VHCX01000103.1, read as the reverse complement.
CGCCGGTTGTTCTAAACAGGAACAATTTAGTTGGGAGAAAAGTGATGGCGAAAAGGGGTCACGGAAAGGGGTCAGTTCTTGATATTGATACATCAGGTGGCCAAAGCCACTCTCCGGGGATGGCCCGCAAGTTGAGAGTCGAGTACGCCGGCGCGATTTATCACGTTATGAATCGCGGTGACCGGCGCGAACGGATCTTCTTGGATGATGCGGATCGGCGGCGCTTCGTCGCCACGCTGGGCGAGGCTTGCGCCAAGACGGCCTGGCAGGTTCACGCCTATGTCCTCATGCCGAATCATTTTCATGTGGTGGTCGAGACGCCGCAGCCCAACCTGATTGCCGGGATGAAGTGGTTGCTGGGCACTTACACGAGCCGCTTCAACCGGCGTCACAAGCTCGTCGGCCACTTGTTCTCCGGGCGCTACAAGTCGCTGATCGTGGACGGAATGGGCAGCGGTTATCTCAAGAGCGTGGGCGATTACGTCCACTTGAATCCGGCGCGGGCGAACTTGGTGGCAGCGGATGCGCCCTTGAAGAGTTTTGCCTGGAGCAGTTGGCCGGCGTACCTGCTCGCGCGTTCGAAACGGCCGGCGTGGTTGCGGGTGGATCGGTTGCTGGGCGCGTGGGGCATCCCCAAGGACAGTCCGGCGGGGCGGCAACGGCTTGAGCGGGGGTTGGAGGAACGGCGGGGGGCGGAGGAAGGCGATGAGTTCAGGCTGATTCGGCGCGGTTGGTGTCTGGGCGAGGATAAGTTCCGCGAAGAGTTGCTGACGCAGATGAGCGAGCAGATGGGTGGGGAGCATTACGGCGAGGAGCGTGCGGAGACCGCGGAGGCGCTGGCGGAACGGATCATCGCGGAGGAGTTGAAGCGGGGGCGGTGGCAGGAAGCGGATCTCAAGACTCGGCCCAAGGGGGATCCGGAGAAGGTGGCTTTGGCGGCGCGCTTGCGGGCGGAGACGACGATGACGGTGGGGTGGATCGCCGAGCGTCTGGCAATGGGCACGCGCGGTTATCTGAACCACCTCTTGTATCGGCGGAGGAAGCTGGGCGAGGAGTAGACATTATCAAGAACTGACCCCTTTGCAGATTTGGGCGGCTTGACGGTGTCGGACATTTGTCCGACGATGTGGGCATGGTATCGTTCGTCACCACTCGTGAGCTGTCCAAGCAACCGGGACGCGTCATGCGCCAACTGCGCGCCAAGGGTCCGCAGGTGATCACGCAGAACGGCGAGCCTGCCGCCTATCTGGTGCCGACAAGCGGTATGGGCGTTGAGGCCGACCTCGATGCCCTTCGGAGGCTGCTCCTCGGGCGTGCGCTGGACGCCGCTCAGGGAGAAGCGGCCAAGTCAGGCGCCACCGAACTGATCGCAGCGGACATCGACGCGGAGATCGCCGCTGTTCGGGCGGAACGCAAGCGGCGCCATGCTTCCAAGGCATGAGCGCTTGGCCTCAAGCGTGGGTGGTCGACACCAACGTCCTGGTCTCAGCGGTGCTCACGCCAGGAGGCACCTGCGACCAAATCATCCGCGCCGCTGTCGACGGGAAGATCCGGCTCGCGTGGAATGCTCCCATGGTCGCGGAGTACCGAGCGGTGCTCCTTCGGCCGAAATTCGGGCTCTCAAGGGCGGCCGTGTCGGCGTTGCTCGCAGCCTTTGGCCCAGCGGGCCAAGTCTCCCTGCGCGAGGTCCCGCCGCTGCCGGATCCTGATGATGAGGTTTTCCTCGCCGCGGCCCTGGCCACCGCCGACAGGATCCTCGTCACTGGCAACCGGGCGCATTTCCCGCCAGGCAGGTGTGCGCCCGTTCGGGTGCTGAGCCCAGCAGAGGCCGTTCAAGAAATGGTGAAGCCCTGAGGCCGCGGCGGCCTGCTCGACTCGACCCTCATCGTGTGGGGGGGCGAGTTCGGCCGGCAGGCCGTGTCGCAGGGAGGCAACGGGGGGCGCGACCACAACCCCAAGGGCTTCACCTACTGGTTGGCCGGTGGTGGCGTCCGTGGCGGCACCAGCTATGGCGAGACCGACGAGTTAGGCCACGAGGCCGCCGTCAACCGGCACCACGTCCGAGACTTGCACGCCACCCTCCTGCATCTCATGGGTCTGGACCCGCTCAAGCTCACCTACTTCTACGGCGGCCTCGACCAGAAGCTCACCGGCGTGGTCGAGCCCGAGATCATTCGGGGCATTCTGGCCTGATCCTCCGGGGTCCGCGCCACAGCGTCCGCGGAAGGCTCAGCCGTCGACGGCGTCGCAGGTGGACGACGACGATGACGATAGGGGGGATCGCCGAACGTTCGGCGATCGGCACGCGCGGTTATCTGAACCGTCTCTTATGCCGCTGGAGGAGGCTGGGCAGGGAGTGGCCAATATCAAGAACTGACCCCATGCCCTGCAAAGATGAAATCCCCGGAAACTTTAGTTTCCGGGGATTTCAGATTGGCGACCCCACGGGGAATCGAACCCCGGTTACTGCCGTGAAAGGGCGGTGTCCTAACCGCTAGACGATGGGGTCTAAAAAGAGCGGCGAGTCTTTCGCAGACTATCGCCAGAACTGTCACGCTGTAATTTCACGCCGAAATGGCTGGTGGGTCGGCAGGGATTTGAACCCTGGACCAACGGCTTAAAAGGCCGCTGCTCTACCGCTGAGCTACCGACCCGCCAAAAAGCGGATGCGCAAGGTATCGGGCGGCGGGTCGCCCGCAAGCAGTCTTTTTCGGCGCATTTGCACCCGCTCCGGGCATCGATGTTCGATTTTTGCCCATCGATGGGGCGGCGGGCTTGACGGGGCCGGCTGAATTTCGGACCAAGGGTGGCGTCATTTCCCAGTCATGAATCCATCCCTCGAGAACCGCCGGGACTTCCTCAAGTCCAGTTCCACCGCCGCCGCCCTCACGCTCGCCGCGCCGGCCCTGCTGATGCGGGAACGCGCCTTCGCCGCGAACTCCGACACGATCCGCATCGGCCTGGTGGGCTGCGGTGGCCGGGGCACCGGGGCCGCCGGCAACGCGCTGGAGGCCGACAAGAACCTGATCCTTGTGGCGATGGGTGATGCCTTCGAGGACCAGCTCAACCAGAGCCACGCCGGTCTCGACAAGCAGTATCCCGGTCGCGTGCAGGTGGAGCCGTCCAAGCGCTTCGTGGGCCTCGACGCCTACCAGAAGGTCATCGACGCCGGCGTCGACGTGGTGCTCCTGGCCTCCCCCCCGGGATTCCGTCCGACCCACCTGCGCTACGCGGTCGAGAAGAAGAAGCACATCTTCTGCGAGAAGCCCATGGCCACCGACAGCGCCGGAATCCGTCACGTGATGGAGTCGGTCCGGATGTCCAAGGAGGCCAAGCTCAACATCGTGGCCGGCTACTGCTGGCGCTATTCGCTGCCGCGGCGCGAGTTTTTCAAGCGCATCAACGAGGGCGAGATTGGCGAGGTGCTGGCCATGTACGGCACCTACCTCACCGGCCCCGTCAAGCCCATGCAGGCCCCCTCGCAGCGCAAGGACGGCGTGGGCGACCTTGAGTGGCAGATGCGCAACTGGATGAACTTCACCTGGCTGGCCGGCGACGGCTACGTCGAGCAGTGCATCCACACGGTGGACAAGATGATGTGGGCCTTCGGCGACAAGCCGCCGGCCAAGGTCGTGGCCAATGGCGGCCGGGTGCACCCGAACTACGAGGGCAACATCTTCGACCACATGACGGCCACCTACGAGTGGGCCAGCGGTGCCCGCGGCGTCATCGCCCAGCGCCAGATTGCCAACTGCTACAGCGACAACAGCGACTACGTGCTCGGCGCCAAGGGCAAGGGCTGGAACGGCTGGTCCAACGCGTACTTCAAGAACGCCGACGGTTCCAACGGTTGGCGCTACCGGGGCGAGAACCCCGACATGTACGTCGTCGAGCACCAGCACCTCTACAAGGCCATCCGCGCCGGCGAGTTCCACAACGACGGCGACCGCATGGTCAACAGCACGCTGGCCGGCATCATGGGCCGTCTCGCCGCCTACACCGGCCAGGAGGTCACCTGGGAGCAGGCCCTCAATTCGAAGATCCAGCTCGTGCCCGAGAACCTGTCGTGGGACATGAAGCTGCCGATCGATCCGCTGCCCATCCCGGGCAAGACCAAGCTGGCCTGATCCGGCTGGTAGGCGACCGGCTGGGTTGGTTCGACAAGACCCTTGATTCGACAAGACTCTTGATTTGATACCATCCAGCCGGTCTCCGCTCCCGGCGATGCGCGATTCCGGTGACGCTCGGGCCTGGTGTCTCGCCTCGTTGGATCCGCGCTGAAGCCTCGATTCCGATCCTGCCTGTCTGATCCTGTCCGCCCGAAGTTGGCTCCCAGACCATTTCTTGGCCCCAGTCCCTCGTTCCGCAGGCTCCTTTTCCAATCTTTCCTCGACCCGCATCCCTCCAGAACCCCGCACGCCGCCATGAATCGCCGTCACTTCCTGCACACCGCCGCCCTCCTGGGAGCTTCGTTGCCCGCCTTCGCGCAGACCGCGCCCAAGCGCAAGATCCTCAAGGGCATCATGTGGGGCACCGTGGGCGTGCCCGGTTCGGTGATGCAGAAGATGGAGGCCATCAAGGCCGCGGGCTTCGACGGCGTCGAGCCCATGGGCGGCATGGACAATGCTGAGATGAACGCCGCCCTCAAAGCCACGGGCCTGAAGGCCGGTTCGGTCTGCTGCCACACGCACTGGGCCAAGCCCTTGTCCGACCCCAATCCGGCCGCGCGCGAGGTGGGGGTCGAGGGCCTCAAGCTGTCGCTGCGCGACGCCAAGGCCTACGGCGCGCCGGCCGTGCTGCTCGTGCCGGCCGTGGTCAACGCCTCGATCAGCTACGCCGACGCCTACACCCGCTCGCAGGCCGAGATCCGCAAGGTGGTGCCCCTGGCCGAGGAGTTGGGCGTGAAGATCGCCATCGAGAACGTCTGGAACAACTTCCTGCTCAGCCCGCTCGAGGCCGCCCGCTACATCGACGAGTTCAAGAGCCCCATGGTGGGCTGGCATCTCGATGTCGGGAACCTCATCCACTACGGATGGCCCGAGCAGTGGATCCGCATCCTGGGCAAGCGCATCGCCACGCTGCACATCAAGGAGTACAGCCGCGCCAAGTCCGACAAGCAGGGCAAGTGGGCGGGTTTCGATGCCGAGTTCCTCAAGGGCGACAACAACTGGCCCGCAGTGATGAAGGCCATCGACGAGATCGGCTACCAGGGCTGGGGCATCGCCGAGCAGGGCGGGGCGGGCTCGCCCGAGGGGCTCAAGAAGCTCTCCACCGAGATGGACCAGATCTTCGCCTCCTGAGAGACGGCCCGGCAGGGTTGAGTCCCACGGCACCCAGGTTGCTCCGGCTCTGGGGAGCGTCCGGGCGGAGATCCCGTGGCGACCCGCGGAGACCCACCCTGCGGTTCCCATTCTACGCCCGGTCGGGCCCTTGGATGGCTGCGGCCCGGGACCGTGGGCGCGGTGCGCGCGCAGAGTCCGCAGAGCCCGGAGTGTGACACGTGGCGTGTCGTCACCGTTGCAGGATCCGCAACGTCGGTCCAGCCTCGCCGGGACCTCACGGACGGACACGCCCCGCCCGGATTTTCGCGAATTCGCTACGAGTCCAACCATTGCCCGACGCCATGATCCTCCGATCGAGCCTGTCCCTTGCCGCCCTCGTCGCCGCCAGTCTGGCGGCCTCTTCCGCATCCGCCGAGGTGCCCCGGCATCCGAAGTTCGGATTCCCGGTCTACACCAACGCGCCCAGTGGCCGACAGTTGAGCGGCCAGCACAAGCCGGCCGACAACCCGGCCTACAGCCCCGAGGAGGCCCGCAAGCGCTTCACGCTGCTGCCCGGCTTCGAGGCCCGGCTTTTCGCCTCCGAGCCCGAGGTGGTGAACCCCGTGGCCATGACCTGGGATGATCGCGGTCGGTTGTGGGTGGTGGAACTCTACGAGTACCCGCTGGGCACGAAGCCGGGCGAGAAGGGCCGCGACCGCATCAAGGTGCTGGAGGACACCGACGGCGACGGCCGGGCCGACTCGGTCAAGGTCTTCGCCGACGGCTTCACGCTGGCCACCGGCCTCCTGCTGGCCAACGGCGGGGTCTACGTGGGCGCCGCGCCGAACCTCTACTTCCTCGAGGACACCGACGGCGACCTGGTGGCCGACAAGCGGACCATCGTCCAGACCGGCTTCGGCCTGGAGGACCGGCACGAACTCCTCAATGGCCTCACCTGGGGGCCCGACGGCCAGATGTACATGACCCACGGGGTCTTCACCCGGACCCAGGCGGTGGATCCGTCCAAGCCCGGGGAACCGGTGCTGCTGACCGCCGGCGTGGCGCGGTTCCAGCCCAAGACCCGCCGCATGGAGGTCTTCGCCGAGGGCACCTCCAATCCGTGGGGCGTGGACTTCGACGCCCGGGGCAACGCCTTCGTCAGCGCCTGCGTCATCGACCATTTCTTCCACCTGGCCCCCGGCGGACTCTACCAGCGCCAGGCCGGCCAGCCGCCCTATCCGTACGCCTACGAACTGCTGCCCAGCATCGTCGACCACAAGCACCACATGGCGGCCTACGCGGGCGTGGCCATCTACCAGGGCGACCAGTACCCGCCGGAGTTCCGCGGCATGGCCTTGCAGGGGAACATCCACGACAACGCCATCCACCGGGATCGCCTGACCCCCAAGGGCAGCACCTTCCTAGCCTCGGCCGACGGGGATTTCCTGCGCGCCAACGACGGCTGGTTCATGCCGGTGAGCACCCAGACTGGTCCCGACGGCGCGGTGTGGGTGATGGACTGGTACGACAAGTACCCTTGCTATCAGAACGCCGGGGCCGATCCCGAGGGCGTGGACCGCGAGCGCGGGCGCATCTGGCGCATCGTCTGGACGGGCGATCAGCCCGGCCGGCCTGTGCCGCCGCGGCCCGCCGGCCTCGCCTTGTCGGAGCGGAGCACCGCCGAACTCGTCGGGCAGACCCTGGCGCACTCCAACGTCTGGCAGCGGCGGATGGCCCAGCGGATCCTTTCGGAACGCCCCGACATCGCCTCGCAGAAGGCCGTGCTCTTCGCCCGGATGAAGACCCAGGGGCCCGAGGACGCCCGCCTGGCGGCCCTGTGGACGCTCTTCAGCGCCGGCCTGGCCGACGACGCCGTGCTCGACGAGGCGGCCGACGCCTCGCTGCCCTCGCTGCGCCTGTGGGCCGCCCGGTTCACCGGCGAGAACAACCGCCTCACCGAGCGGGTCCAGAAGCGCCTCGAACTCCTGGCCGCCGACGAGAACCCCACGGTCCTGGCCGGCGTGGCCACGGCATTGCGCCAGTTCTCGGGCGGATCCCTCACCGTCAACACGCCCCCGGGCCACGACATCGCCGTCTTGGGTCCGCTCGTCACGACGGTTGCCGAGAAGCTGCTCGGCACCGCCAAGGCCTCCACCGACCGCGATTTGCCCTTCCTGCTGTGGATGGCCCTCGAGCCCAACCTGCTGTACGACCCCAACATCACGGCCGCCTGGTTTCAGGAGAAGGGCGAGCGCTACCTGCCCCTGTCCGGCAAGCTGGCCTACAAGACGGTGCGCCGGTTTTGCGACGCCCGGAAGGATTGGCTGGTGGACAAGACCCTCGAGATCGTCGCGTCGCTCGACTCGTCCTCGCCGATGATCCCCCACCTGCTCGATGGCCTCATCGACGGGCAGCGGGGCAAGGCGCTGGCGCCGACGCAGCCCACGGAGGCGTTGCTCCGAAAGCTCCTGGCCAGCTCGAACCCCGCCACGGTGGCCAAGGCCCGGCAACTCGGGGCCATGTGGGGCGATGTCGGGGCGCTCCGGGCGCTGCTCACCCGTGTCGCCGACGCCGCGTTGCCGGAGGCCGAGCGCCTCGAGGCCGTCCAGGGCCTGAGGAACCAGCGCGGCGAGGATGCCCGACGGGCCCTGCTGACCCTGGCCGGCTCGGACGCCCCGGAGACCCTGCGGGTGGCCGCCATCCGCGTGCTGGCCGAGACGGGCAATGATGAGACCGGCCGCGAGCTGGCCGGGCGATGGAAGGGCCTGCCGCCGGCGGCGCGGACGGCCGCCGCCCAACTGTTCGCCACCCGTGGCGCCTGGAAGTGGGCGCTCTACAACGCCATCGACCGCGGCGAGATCGCCAGGGGAGACGTGCCGGCCGCGACCGTGCGGGCGTTGCTCGGCTCGCAGAATCCCGACGAGCGCGAGAAGGCGACCCGCCTCTTCGGCCGCTTCCAGGCCTCGGGACCGGAGATCCTCCAGCGCATCGCCGCCAAGCGGAAGGTGGTGATCGACGGCCCGGTGGACCTGAAGGCCGGCGAGGAACTCGCCCGCAGGACCTGCCTCGTCTGCCACCAACTCCACGGAGAGGGCGCGGCCGTCGGGCCCGATCTCACCGGGGTCGGCCGCAGCTCGCTCGATGCGCTCCTGCACAACGTCATCCATCCCAACGAGATCATCGGCCAGGGCTACGAGAACGTGGAGGTCGAGACCACCGACGGTCAGACCCACAGCGGCCGGATGGTCGAGAACACCGCCAACCGGGTGAAGCTGCTGCTGCCCGGGGCGAGCGAGGTGGTGGTCGACCGCTCGCAGGTGAAGGCCCTGCGGGTGACCGCCAAT
>VHCX01000102.1 GCA_016871615.1 Verrucomicrobiota bacterium | reverse complement strand
CCGGGCGCATGGCCTGCGTGAACTTGGCGTAGAAGGCCGCATCCCAGTTGGCCAGGATGTCGGCGTAGGCCGCGTCGTTGCGGACGTGGTCGAGGTGGCTGGGGGTCGAGGCCATGCGTGGTTCAGTCGGTGGCGGGCTGCCTCGGGGATGAGTGCCTGACCGCCGTCGGTCCGGTCGGGGTGATACCTGCCGGGCCCGGGCCTTTCAACGAACATCCCTCCCCGAGCCCGGGAGGGCGGGGAGCCGTTCGGACACACGCCGCGGACCTGGGGGGACCCCCTGCATCCGTCTGAAGTTTAGTGGACGCGTGGAGGAAGTTGTCGTCTGATCTTCTGTCCCAAGGTTCCACGACCTTCCCGCCATGGGTCGCGCCCGACGCGACGACCAGCCGCGTGTCGGTCCGGGCATGCGTCCACGAGATGACCCCAATCCTTTCTCTGTTGAGGCGGCTCAGCCGCAATGATGTGGCGTTCCTGATGCACCGGCTGATCCTGCGGGGCGTCTACGGGAACCGCATCCAGCGTCTCTCCAACCGGGACATGTTCAACCGACCGGAGTGGTTCTGGGGTGAACAGGCGGTGCCAAACCTGCCGCTCACCGTCCCGGATTCCTCGGGCGGCCTCGACGACGGAGCCCGGGACCGGCTGGCGGCCGATCTGGTGGAGGCGTTCCACGCCGGTCAGGGGCTCGACCCGTCGAACGGCAACTACAGCCCCCTCTGGTCCACGATCATCGACCGCAGTGCGCCGCCCGTTCTTCGGGCCCTCCGGGACCGCGACCCGGTGGCGCTGCGCGCCTTCCTCGAGGGGATGTTTCCGTCCCCGACGCTCTGGGGGATCGGCTACGGCGACCTCGGTCTTGAACAGGGGCGGCGTTTCGCCTCCTTCCTGATCCTCGGCCAACTGGTCGGGTTGGCCGAATCGCTGGGGGTGGTGCGGACCGAGTGTCCTGAACAGGGTGAGATCGGGCATGCCCTGCGCGGCGGGGTCGAGGCGCTCCTCTCGGAGGTCGAACGCGCCATCGGGATCCGGGTGGATTTCCCGAGGATCGGCGGCGCCTACGGCATCGAGGTGGGAGGCCGCCTGCTGGACCTGCAGACCCCGGGGCACCTCTACGCCGCCCGTCGGTTCCGCGGACACCTGGCCGCCACCTCCGATCCGCACGCCTGCGAGATCCTTGAGATCGGCGCCGGATTCGGGGGAACCTGCCATTGGTTCCAGAAGCTGGCCGCGCCGCGCCGTTATGTGATCCTCGATCTGGCCCTGACCAATGTCTACCAGGGGTGGTTCCTCGCCAACGCCTTCGGCCGGGACCAGGTGGGGCTCTACCCCGACTTCGTCCGCGAGGGAGCCTTCGACCGCCGGCGTCTCTGGATCCTTCCGGTGAACTCCCAGGAGAAGTTTGCCGGCCAACGATTCGATGGCGTGCTGAACCAGGACAGTTTTCCGGAGATGCCCGCGGAGAGCGTGCGCGGCTACTTGCGGCTCGCCGCTGCCCGGCTGCGTCCGGGTGGGATCCTCTTCAGCATGAATCAGGAGGCGTTCAGTCCGATGTGCGGCCAGGAACCCCCATGGGTCGCGGCCCTTGCAACCGGGGAGCCAAGCCTCGTCCGACGCTCCCGGGAACTCAGCTGGGTACGCCGCGGCTATGTCGAGGAAGTCTACCAGGCCGTTTCCTGAGCCATCTTCGCCTCGGCGCATCCATGCCGTCGGTGCCGGCCGTGGTTGATTCGGTCCAAGCCGATGGCGCATCCTCCGCCCCCATGGGCGATCCAAAGCACCAACCTGCCCCCGGCGTCCGCCGGGGATCCGCCGGCCCCGGTCTGTTCCTGGTCCCGCTGCTCCTGCTCTGCCTGTTTCATGGGGTGCTGCTTCCGGGATACATCGTCTTCTCCAACGACGGACCGCTCGGTGTCATCAGCGCCGAATCCTCGCGGTTGCCGGAGGGGTTCCTGGGGGTCTGGCAGGATCTCAACTGGCTGGGAGCGTCGTCCCCCGCAGCCATGCCGAATTTCACCCAGATCTTCGGAACCCTCGCAGGCGATCCCGCCCTGTTCTCGAAGGTGTATGCCCCGGTTTCGCTGGCCCTGCTGGGTTTCGCGGCGGTCTTCCTGTGCCGCCGCCTCGGCTTCGCGCCGCAAGTCTCGTCCCTGGTCGGGATCGCCGCCGCCCTCAACTCCAACTTCTTCTCCTACGCCTGCTGGGGGCTGCCCGGACGGGCACTGGCTGCCGGCGCAATTCTCTGCGCCCTCGGATTTGCCTATCGGCCGGGGCCCAGGCCGTGGGTGTCGATGGCGCTGGCCGGATTCGCCGTCGGCCTCAACGTCTCCGAGGCGGCCGATTCCGGCGCGCTGCTCAGCCTGTACTTCGCCGCCGCGGTGCTTTGGGACCTCTGGGGCGGATTCCGCCGTGAGGATGCCCCTGCCGCGCCCCGGACGGGCGCCCTCGCAGGCGTGGCCCGGTTGGCACTCGCCGTTGGGATGGCCGGATGGATGGCCTTCGGTTCCATCGACACATTGGTCAACACCTCGGTGAAGGGGGTGGCCGCCACCAGCCAGGAACAGTCGGCCGAGCAGCGCTGGGATTTTCTCACCGGCTGGAGCTTCCCCAAGGCCGAGGTCCTGCGGATCGCCATTCCCGGCGTCCTCGGATACCGGATGGACACGGAGGATGGCGGTGCCTACTGGGGAGGGGTGGGACCGGATGGCGATGCCAGGCACCGGTTCTCGGGCAGCGGGGAGTATGCCGGGGTGCTGGTGCTGGTCGTCGCCGCATGGGCCGTGTGGCGTTCGTTCACGCGTGTCGGGAGTCCCTTCACCGACCGGGAGCGTCACCGGATCCTCTTCTGGGCGCTGGCGTCCCTGGTCTCCCTGCTGCTGGCCTTCGGTCGGCATGCCCCCTTCTATTCGTGGATCGTCCAGCTGCCCTTCTTCCGCGAGATGCGGATACCGATGAAGTTCCTGCACGGGTTCCATCTTTCGGTCCTGGTGCTCTTCGCACACGGGTTGGAGGCCATCGCCCGCGCGCACATGGGGCGGTTTGCCCCGGGCGGCGCGGATTGGTCTTCCAAGGTGCGGAGTTGGTGGCGCGCGGCGGCGACTCCCGCGCCGGAACGTCGGTTCCTCCTGGTCCTCGGGGTGCTGACGGGCGCGGCGATCCTCGGTTTCGCGGCCTACTTCTCCTGTCGTCCTTCGGTGGTGGCCCATCTCGGTCCGTTGGTTGGAGCCGACCAGGCGGTGGCGGTGGCCCGCCACAGTCTGGGTGAGGTTGGTCTCTTCGTCCTCCTCCTCGGAGGGTCGGCCCTGGTGGTGCTTCTGGTCTTCTCCGGGGTCCTGTCGGGTGCATCCGGCTCGCTGGCGTGGTGGATCCTCGGAGGCCTGCTCGCCGTGGATCTCTATCGTGCGAGCACCCCCTGGGTCGTCCATTACGATTACCGACGGCGGTATCGACAGAACGTGGTCGTGGAGTATCTCGCCCGCGATCCCGCCCTGTCCCGTGTTACCTGCCGTTTTCTGCCGACCAGCCGCCAGATGCTCGTCGCCGATGACGACGGCATGATGCCGGCGGTCCACAACCTCTGGCTTGAGCACCACTTCCAGAGGTACAACGTCCAGACCCTCGACATCATCCAGGCGCCCCGAATGCCTGCCCTCGATCAGGCGTTCCTGAAGACTTTGGAGCCGACCGATGCGGAGATGTCCCGGGGAGATTTCCGGGCCGTGGGCCGGCTCTGGCAACTGACAGCCACCCGCTACATCCTCGCCGCCCGGGCCTTCGAGGCCCGGCTCAACCAAGCCTTCACGGTGTCCGGGACCGGGTTTGCGCCCAGGCTGGGATTCGACCTTGGTCTCAAGCCCGATGCGGACCGCAACCGTCTCCGGCCCGACGACCTCGACGCAGCGCCCAACCCGGCCGGGCGATACGCGCTCTTCGAGGTGACCGGATCCCTGCCAAGGTTCGGGCTTTTCGCCCGTTGGGAGGTGTCGACCTCCGACACCGCCATGCTTTCGCGGTTGCGGGATCCGGCGTTCGATCCGGCCGGTTCGGTGATTCTCGCCTCCGCCCCTGGCCTGGCCGCCGTTCCCGGAGCCACCAACGGCACAGCCAGGCTGGTGAGTTACTCGCCCCGGCGCATCGTGCTCGAGACCCGCTCGTCGTCGCCCCAGATCCTGCTCGACAACGGACGGTGGCACGAGGACTGGAAAGTCCTGGTCGACGGCCGGCCGGCGGCCCTCCTCCGGGCCAACCACCTGATGCGGGCCGTCGAGCTTCCTCCCGGCGACCATGCCGTGGAGTTGCGCTTCCAGCCCGACACCCGTCCGTTGTGGGTGAGCGTGTCGGCCCTTGCGGTCGCGTTGGGACTGGCAGCCTTCACCGTGGTCTCGGAGCGACGCGGCGCCGGCGGAGCGAAGTGAGCCGCCGGGGCGGTCAGCGTCCGTCACCGCCCCGGGTGGCCGGGTGCGCCCCGAAGATCCGGTCCCGGCACGCCACGGCCGCCCGGCCGACCCACCAGTGCCAGGGACGCACCAGCCCGCGGGCCATCACCCCGATGGCCTCGGCATAGGCCGCGTCCGACGCGCGGGCCATCTGCTGCTTGACCACCGAGCGGGCCGTGAAGAGGCACCGGATGCGCTGGTCCCAGAACCATCGCCCGAGGGCACCGACCGGCGCCCAGCGGGCGATTTGCCGCATCGCCCGGAGTTCGTCGGCCACCCAGTTCTCGAGGCGTCGAGAATTGGCCGTGGTGGCGCTGCCGCCATGGTGGCGGATCTGGCAGAGGATCTCCGTCCATTCGCGGATCGCGTGGGAGTGGCGGGCCCAGTCGGCGTAGAAGACGCAGTCGCCCACCTGCGGATAGTCGAGCGGAAACCGGCAGGGCACCGGGCGCCGGCCCGTCTTGAGCAGGACCGAGCCGCAGAAGATCGTCTGCAACTGCCCCTGGGCTCTCACAAAATCGATCAACCGGAGTTCGCGCACTCCCGGCCTGGGCGGTTCCGGCCGTCCCGGGAGCCGTTGGCCGGTGGCGTCGATCTTCTCGGTCAGCGACCAGGCCATGGCGGGGGCGGCCGCATCGGCCAGCGCGGTAACCATCCGCTCCAGGAACGACGGCAGGACCAGGTCGTCGGCGAGGAGGATGTGCAGGAGGTCGGCCTCCTCCGACAGGTCTAGGCAGCGGTTGAGATTCCCGAAAAGGCCCTGGTTCCGCTCGTTGCACCGAAGCTCTCCCGGCAGGCGGGGATTCGCCGCGAAAAACGCACGGACCAGATCCGGGGTGCCGTCGGTGGAGACGTCGTCGATCACCACCACCCGATCCGGAGGATGGGTCTGCGCCGCCAGTGATTCCAGCGTGGCCGGCAGGAAGCGCGCGCCGTTGTAGACCGGGATGACGGTGAGGACCTTGGACACCCCGCGGAGGGGACCACAGCCCGTGGGGCCGGGGAAGTCCCCATCTCGAGCGTCGGTCGACCGGCAATGCCCCGGTCAGTCCGGTCCCGTCGGACCTTCCGGGAACCGCGCCCCATGCCAGGCCCTGAGTTCCCGCAACTGCTCGGCCAGGGGCGGGCAGGTGATGTCCGGCACCAGCGTCCGGAGCACGGGCGAGGGCGCCTGTTCCGGCACAATGATGACGGGTCGCCCCCACGCCTCCCCGATCAGGCGCAGGACTTCGGCCTTGGACAACGGGGGCAGGAATCCAGGCTGGCAGACCGCCGGCGGGCGGGCCGCCTCGAGCAGTCCGAGGCCCACCCGGGCCCACTGGAGCGTCGTGATCCCGTTCCACCCGTGGTTGACGAAGCCACGGACCGGGCCGCGCTGGGCGAGGAACCAGCCCAAGAGGCTTCGCGGCGGGCCGGTTTCAGGCCCCAGGATGGAGCACCGCATGACGCATCCGCCAGCCTCCCGGACGACGCGCTCGCACTCCCGTTTGCTCCGGCCGTAGGGGTCTTCGGCGTCGCCCTCCTCGCAGCTCCTGCGGTCCGGCCGGTCCGGCCGGAAGACCCCGTCGGTGCCGGCCTGGAGGAACCGGACCCCGGGACCGAGCCGCTGGATCGACTCCTGCACGAGCCGCACATGGGTTTCCGGGAGTTCGGCCTCGGTGCCCGACCGGAGGCCGATGCAGTTGACGACCGCCTCCGGGCGCGTGGCCTCCAGCGCGTCGAGGAACCTCCCGGCCGACGCGGGGGCGAATCGCTCACGGATCGACCGTACCGGATGTCCGGCCTCCTCGAGGAAGCGGGCGACGACATGGCCCAGCATACCTGAGGCCCCGAGGACGGTGATGCGCATCAGCCCTCCCCGAACGCGGTCAGCCATTCCCAGGAGTGGCCCGGGTACTTGCGCACGATGTCGTCCCGGTGGTTCCACGCGGTGACCAGGCAGGCCACCGGGGGGTGGTCGATCATGCCCGACGGAGGCACGATGGGGGTGGCCGTCCTGGGGATGAACTTGCCGCACCTCAGGGGCGACTCGTCGACGATGTAGGCGAAGCGCAGGTGGGGGAGTTGGTTGAGGTAGACGTTGGCCCGGCCTGCGGCCCCGTAGGCGGCGATGATCCCGTGCCCGCCATCGAGGATCCGTGCCAGCCGCCAGGCCGCCGGGGTGTCCGAGCGCCGGTCATAGGCCTGCTGGATCCCGCGTAGTCCCGGCTCGGGCTCCGGCGCCCGTCCGGGGATGGGAGTCGCGTGGGGGTCCCGCCGGAACCTCACGCGCAGCAGCCCCCCGTGCAGTGGCGTGCGCAACGTGGCCTCATGGGCGAAACCCAGCGCGCAGACGCAGCGGACCAGGGCCGATTCGCTCCACTCGACCTTGTGCTCGTGGTAGATGGTGTCCCACTGGCCGCCCGCCAGGGTGGCCGCAAGGTCGTGCACCTCGACCCAGAAATGCCCGCCGGGCCTGAGGGCCAGCGCGGCCCCGGCGAAGACCTCCTTCAGGTCGGTGATGTGCGCCAGGCAGTTGGATCCCGACAGGACGTCCACCGCACCCTCGAGCCCGTGCTCCCGGACGACCTCCGGGGTGAATGGCCGGTTGACCAGCCGCCAGGACGCGGCCACCCCGGCCCGACGCGACACGTCGCTCGGATCCACCCCGAGGCGCTTCCACCCGGGCGGGAGCTGGTTGAGCAGCACCCCGTCGTTGCAGCCGATCTCGAGGTAGGTCAGGGCCGAGTCCCGGCCGTAGAACGAGGCGAGGGTGTCGGCGAACCCGATGAAATGCCGGACCAGCCCCGGCACGGTCGACGAGGCGTAGTTGTATTCCTCGTACAGCTGGGAGCCGGAAATGTCCTCGGCCACCTGCACCGCCCCGCACTCGGAGCAGCGCATCCAGGTCAGCGGGAACAGCGGCGCGGTGCCGGCGGATTCGGCCGAGCGGCAGAACATCCCCGCCAGCGGCATCGGGTCCATGCGGAGCACGGGAACGAGTGCGGATGCCGGGGCGTGGCAGCCCCGGCACTGGTGGATCGAGGGGTGCGACATGATTCGTCGGTGGAGGCTCAGGTGTACTCCTCGACCACCCCGGCGGCTTCGAGCAGCGGGTCGATCTGGTCGAACCCCGACAGGCGACGGGTGTTCTCGGAGCTGTATTCCGAGCCCAGCGGCTGCGGACTCGGTTGCCGGGGAAGCCGGTACTCGGGGTGAATCGTGAAGTAGGTTTCGGTCTCGCCCACGCGCTGCAGTTCGTACTCGTTGACGAGGATCTCGTGGATCTTCTCCCCCGGCCGGATGCCGACCTCCTGGATCGGGTGCTCCGCCCCCCGGGGGCTGTGCCTCCGGCGCATGGCCTCCGCCAGGTCGAGCACCGTGCAGGCGGGTGCCTTGCGTACGAAGATCTCGCCGCCCTGCGCCATGGTCATCGCGTGGAACACCAGGTCCACCGACTGGTCCAGGGTCATCAGGAACCGCGTCATGTGCGGCACGGTGATCGTCAGCGGGATCTCCTCCCGGATCTGGCGCAGGAAGAGCGGGATCACCGACCCCCGACTGCCCATGACGTTGCCGTAGCGCACGCAGCAATAGGTCGTCGGTCCGCCGAACTGGTTCTGGCTGCAGACGAGCTTCTCCATCATGGCCTTGCTCGTTCCCATGGCGTTGACAGGCTTGACGGCCTTGTCGGTGCTGAGGGCCACCACGGTCTTCACCCCGGCCGCCCGCGCCGTCGCGCAGATGTTCTGGGTCCCGAGGATGTTCGTCTTGATGGCCTCGAGGGGATAGCTCTCGCAGGAGGGCACCTGCTTGAGGGCCGCCGCATGGAACACGAAGTCCACCCCGTTCATCGCCTCCTCCAGGCGGCCGGCGTCGCGCACGTCGCCAATCACGTAGCGGAATCCGGGCCAGCGACGCTGCATCTCCCACTGTTTCTTCTCGTCCCGGCTGAAGATGCGGATCTGGGCCGGCCCGAGGTCCAGGAGATGCCGGGCGACCCGGTTCCCGAAGGAGCCGGTGCCCCCGGTGATCAGGATGGTCGCGCCGGAAAGGGATCGCATGCGCATCTTCTACCGGAGCGCCGAGGCCAAGGGCAGCGATTTGTTGTCCGCGCTTGGGGGAGGGCCCAATGGGCGGATTGCGCCCGGTCTCGACTCGGCGGGCCGGATGCCCGAAGATCTCCTGGACATGATGACCCAGTGGATCGCCGACTACCTGGAGGCCCAGAAGCGGGCCGTGGATTCCGTGAAACCCGCCGAGATCGCCGCGCTGGTCGAGACGCTGCGGGTGGCCTGGTCGCGCGACCAGCAGATCTTTGCCATCGGCAACGGCGGCAGCGCGGCCAACGCCAGCCACTTCGCCGTGGACCTCGGCAAGGGGGCCAGCGACAAGCTGCCGCGCCGGTTCCGCGTGCTCTCCCTCACCGACAACGTCGCCTGGATGA
>VHCX01000101.1 GCA_016871615.1 Verrucomicrobiota bacterium | reverse complement strand
CCCTGCCGCAACGCCTCGGTCAGGGGCGAATGGTCGGCGAGGCGCAGGTCGCGCTTGAACCACACCACCTGCCAGTCGGCACGCCTCGGGAGACGCTGGACCCGGCCGGGACTCGGGGTCGGCGGCCGGGCGTTCATCGGTCGGGTGGAGGGGTGCCGGTTCATGGGAAGGGCAGCCCCGGCTGCCGGGAATCGTCGCCCCGATCAGGTCGTTCCGTGCGCGGCTCCAGACGGCGTCGGGCCTTTTCCCAGAACCCGAAGAAGCCTGCGGAGGCCTGGGGCCAGAGACGTTCATCCCAGGAACGGCGGCACCAGAGGATCTTGCGGCCGTCGCGCTCCAGCGCGGCCTCGATGCCCGGGATCGCGTCGCCCAAGGGTCCCACGGCCGGGCGCAAGGCCACCCATCCGACCAGGCCGCGTTCCCGGGCCACCCGCACGAGCGCCTCCGCGAGTCCCTCGCCGGTATCGCAGGCCTCGGTGGCGCAGCCGAAGTGCCGACCCGCACGCGCCAGCCCGTCGGCCAGGGCGGTCTTGAGGTAGTCGATCCGGCGCGGAGCCATCCCGAGGGCGGCCACCCGGCGCGCATCGAACACGCTGAGCAACACCTCGGGCCGCATCCGGCCCAGGGCCGTGCCCTCGACGCCCAGGTCCTCGCCGTGCACCCACAGGCCCCAACGGCCGCCGCCGGCAGGCGAGCCTCCCGACAGGTCGGGGCTTTCGGACAGGGAGCGCCACGCGACCCGTTGGGCCGGCGCCTCGTCGGGCAGCGGTGCGGGCGAGACCACCGAGTCCTCGAGGCGCTCGAGCCCGGTCGGGTCGGCCAGCAGGGACGACGCACAGTACCGCTCCAGGTTCGATCGCCTCGGCAGGTAGGCCTTGCCCCGGGTCTGCAGGCCCGCGACCCAGCGCCAGCCCAGCGTGTTGCTGGCCGGATCGGCGTCGAGCAGGTGGCGGTAGAAGAAGTCGGCCCCCAGGGCCCAGGGCAATCGCTCGACGTGGATCCAATGACCCGCCCACCACATGCGGGCGTGGTTGTGCAGATATCCGGTCGAGATCAGTTCGCGGGTGAACCCGTCGATCACGGCGATGCCGCCCTCGCCCGACATCACGGCCTCGGCCCGGCGGAGCAGCGCCGGATCACCCTCGGTCCGGAGGCGTTCCACCTCGGCCCGGTAGGCCGACCAGACGCCAGGACGCAGCTCCAGCCAACCCTTCCAGTAGTCACGCCACACCAGTTCCTGGACCAGCTTCTCGACGGCTTCGAAGCGGTGCGTCTCGAGCAGCGAACCGACCAGTTCTTCGGTGGACACCAGCCGGGCACGAACCGCCGGTGACAACCGCGTCACGTGGGGGTGACCGGGAACGACCTGGTTGCGCAGCGCCCCATAGCGGCGGGCGACCGGCAGGAACTCGCGCCAGCGGGCCAAGGCCGCCTCCCGCGTCGGCGGAAACGGGTTGGGAGGAGTCGCCTCAAGGCCGGTCATCGTACCGGCAACGTGGACCCGCGACCGGTTTCCTCAAATCGGCCCCCAGGCCCGGGCTCAGTCGCCATCGCCGTCATCGTCACCACCGTCGTCCTCGGGCAAGGCTTGGCGGGGGGAAGTCTTGGGGCGCGAGGAGCGGGCTCGGCGGTCTTGTTCGATGCGGCCGCGCTCCAGCTCGGCCAATTCGGCCTGGAGCTTGCGGAAGCTCTCATAGCGTCCGGCCGCGAGACCGCCCGAATCGAGGGCCGTGCGGACGGCGCACCCCGGCTCGGCGCCATGGGTGCAGTCGCGGAACCGGCACCCGGCGGCCAGCCCGGTGATGTCGGGAAAGGCCGTGTCGAGGCCGAGATCGGCCGACCACAGGTGGAACTCCCGCATGCCCGGCGTGTCGATGACCAGGCCGCCCGAGGGCACCGGGATGATCTCGCGCCAGGTGGTTGCATGCCGCCCCTTGGAGTCTCTGTCGCGCACCTCGAGGGTCGGCTGCAAGGTGCCACCCACCAACCGGTTGATGAGGCTCGACTTGCCCACGCCCGAGGTGCCGATGAAGACCGCCGTCGATCCGGGCCCGAGGATTTCCCGGAGGCGGCCCGTGCCCTTGGCCGTCTTGGCGCAGACCGGCAGCACCGGCGCGCCGCCCGAGACGGCCTCGGCCTCCGAGATCATCCGGCGCGGGGCCTTGCAGAGGTCGAGCTTGTTGAGCACCACCACCGGCTTCACCCCGCCCTCGAGCACCATGACCACGAACCTCTCGAGCCGGCGGGCGTTGAAGGTGGCATCCATCGCCTGCACCACGAAGGCCACGTCGACATTGGTGACCACGATCTGGGCCTCGTTGCCCCGGCCGGTGATCTTGCGGGCGATTTGCGAGCGGCGGGTCAGCAAGGCCTCGATGACTCCCTTGGACTCGCCCGGAACCGGGCGCACGCCCACCCAATCGCCGACCTTCGGCAAGTCCTGGTCGCGGGGGCAGAGGTGCCTCAGACGGCCGGTGATGACCGCCGGACAGTCGCCCGTGGCGCCGACCACGACGTAGGAGAGCTTGTCTTCATGGACCACCCGCGCGGGCTCGAGGCCGACGGGCCGATGCGGGGCGAAGGCGCTCTCCCAGCCCGCATCCCAACCCAGTTCGGCCAGGTCCATGCCGCCTCAGAGCCGTTCCTGGAGGGCGGCCGCGCTGGCGGCGAACACCTCGCGGTGGAGCGACCGCCCGTGGGAATCCATGGTCACCACGGCCGGGAAATCGCGCACCTCGAGTTCCCAGATGGCCTCGGGCGACCCGAACTTCTCGAGCAGCGACACGTTGCGGACGCGCACCACGCATTCGGCCAGCACCTGGGCCGCGCCACCGATGGCATGCAAGTACACGCAGCCATGCTCCTGGCAGGCGGCCAGCGTCTTCTCGCCCATGCCGCCCTTGCCGATGACGCCGCGCACGCCGTGGTCGCGGAGGATGTCGGCCTGGTAGGGCTCTTCGCGGATCGACGTGGTGGGACCGGCGGCGGTGACCTTCCACGATCCGTCGGCCTCCTTCAGCACCACCGGCCCGCAGTGGTAGAGGATGCCGTCGCGGAGATCCACCCCCGGGGGCAGTTCACCGCCCTCGTGTAGGTACTTGTGGACGGCATCGCGTCCGGTGAAGAGGACCCCGGAGATCAGGACCTCGTCCCCGACCTTGAGGGCCCGGATCTTGTCGGCGGTGAACGGCGCTTGGAGCGGGATCATGGAACGTTGCCCACCCATTAGGGGACAGGCCAACCCCGCCGGCAAGATCGGGATCGATCGGTGTCCGGGCACCGCGGCCCGACGGCGGCGATGGAGTCGGCTTCCCCTCCGGACGGACTCCGACCAGAGTCCGGCCCGTTGAAGCGCGTGACCATCCACACCGACGGCGGCTGCCAGGGCAATCCCGGGCCCGGGGCCTGGGCGGCGGTGCTGCAATACGGCCGGCAGGAACTGGAGATCGGCGGCGCGGTGCCGGCCACCACCAACAACCGCATGGAACTCCAGGCGGCCATCCAGGCCCTGTCAGCCCTCAACGAGGCCTGCGAGATCGTCTTCTACACCGATTCCCAGTACCTGCGTCAGGGCATCCAGTCGTGGATCCACGGCTGGAAGCGCAACGGCTGGAAGACCTCCACCAGGGAGCCGGTCAAGAACGCCGACCTGTGGCAGCAGCTCGACGCCCAGGCCGGCCGGCACCGCATCGAATGGCGCTGGCTCAAGGGCCATGCCGGCCACCCGCTCAACGAACGTTGCGACGCCCGGGCCAACGCCGAGATGGCCGCCCTGCGCAAGCGCCTCTCGCCCGCCCAGCTGGCCGCCGCCCTGGGCGAATTCAACCGGTCGTCATGACCCGAACCCTCATGGACGCGGAAAACACCCATCAGGTCTTCGATTGGCTCTGGTCGTCGGGCCAGCTCTCGGAGCGGGACATCGAGCGGTTGCCGGGCCTGGGGATCGAAGCCGTCATCAACCTGGCCCTGCCCACCTCGCCCGGGGCTGTGGTGGACGAGGCCGACCGGGTCACACGACTCGGCATCGCCTACCTCCAGATCCCGGTGGTCTGGGAGGATCCCAAGCCCGGCCAGTTCCACCAGTTCGCGGCCACGCTCGAGGCGTTCCGCTCCCGGAAGGTCTGGGTGCACTGCGCCAAGAACATGCGGGCCTCGGCCTTCGTACACCTGTACCGACGCCGGGTGCTGGGCGAAAGCGAGGCCGAGGCGGGCTTCCCGATGACCGAGGTCTGGATCCCCGACGCGACCTGGCGGAGGTTCATCGACGAGGTGATGCGGGAAGCCAACCCCGCCCATGGCAAGGTCCCGGCATCCCGGTCGTCCGGGTCGGGCCGACAGACCGCCTGACCCACCGCGCACGCCCCAACACCACCGCCTCAGACACCCGCACCGGAGTCGAGGGCGGCTCCGGAGGCCGGGCTGATCCGGTGACCGTCGGCATCGAGGGCCCCGCAGGCCGCGACATTGCTGTAGGGTCCGTCGTCGTAGGAGGTGCAGACGCGGGTGCCCGTGATGCGGCTGACCGTCAGGGCGTGGCCAGGCATCGAGCCTCACGCCCAGAAATCCTGGAACACGTCCCGGCCGTCGGACTTGCAGGCGAAGGCCGCCGCCGCCAAGGCCTACTCGATGGGCTCGGCAAAGCGCAGACCCGCCGACCGCAGGAGGTCGACCTGCTGTTCCCGCGGCAGCCCGCGGCTTCCCGGGACGATCGGCAACACGCGCACGACGCGGGGCCGGGAAAGGTCGCGCTGGGCCACCGAGGCCGTCCGGGAATACCCGTCGAAGTCACCGGAGGAGACCGCGTCCCGGCCCATCTCGGAATGCCGGCTGCGGAAGGCCTGGTTGAGGGACCGCAGGGCATCCAGATCCCCCACGCCGGCCGGGACGGTCAGGGTGACCAGGCCCTCGGGGTCGGGATGCCACGAGGCGAGGATTTCGGCGGCAACCTCCCGACCCGAGCAGGCCAAGGTCACCGAGGGGGCTGCGGGGACCGAAGGCGCCGGCAGGGCGGCTCCCATCTTCGCCAACATCGCCGGCATCTCGGCCATGAAGCGGGCCATGCACTGCGGGGTCGCGCGGGCCACGAGGTGGCGCATCAACTCCATGCGTCCTTCCGGCGGCAGGAGGTCGGCGAGGGTCTTGCCGGTGGCCAGGGTGGCCACAGGGTCGATCGCGGTTCCGCTCATGTCCCGACGGATATCCGGAAACGCCCCGGATGAACGTCTGGAAACCGGACATTTTCCCCCCTGAGCCACCCACGGCCGGGCCT
Organism: Verrucomicrobiota bacterium; assembly: GCA_016871615.1. Classification (GTDB taxonomy): domain Bacteria; phylum Verrucomicrobiota; class Verrucomicrobiia; order Limisphaerales; family UBA9464; genus SXXZ01. Next base: position 3,603 of record VHCX01000101.1, on the reverse strand, counting down.
TTCAGGGAGCGGCCAGGTGGCGTGCCAACCAGTCCACGGTGCGTTCCCACATCTCGGGCGTGTAGACATGGCCCAGGTCGGGAACGACCCGGCTCTCGAAGGCCGATTCGGCGGCGTACAACCGGTAGGCCTCGCGGATGGGCGGTTCCAGCCGGGCGATGCCCGAGACGGGGGAACCCGAATCGCGGCCGCCCGTCTGGAAGAGCATTGGCCGGGGGGCTGCCAGGGCCATCACGGCCTCGGTGTCGAAGTGACGGAGCATACCCGGCACGAAGTAGTAGATGCCATGCGCCTTGAGGCCGCCCTCGCCGATGAGCTCGGTGTAGCGGGTCATGCACGCCACGGCCACGCCGGCCCGGAGCCGCTCGTCCAGGGCCATGAGCCACCAGGTGCGCGTGGCCCCCATGCTGATGCCGGTGACGCCGAGGCGCCGCGGGTCCACCTCGGGCCGCGAGGCCAGGTAGTCGAGGGCCATCCGGTCGTCCCGCAGGATCATCCCCCAGAGCGTGCGGCCAGCCCAGAGCTGGAACTTAGCGGCCGTCATCTCGCCGGCGGATCCCTTCTCGGCCGGACCGCCCGGGCCCTGGCCGTTGCGCTCGCCGAAGCAGTAGGCGTCGATGCCCAGCACCACATGGCCCCGGCGGGCCAGCGCCGGGCCGGCCGCCACCGGCACGGCGTTGGTCCGGAGCATCTCGTCCTTGCCGATGTCGTACTGGCCCCCGTGCCAGTGGCAGTAGAGCACCGCCGGCAAGGGCCCGCGCATCTGGGAGGCCGGCGGCAGGAAGACATATCCCGCCACGGTCGCCCCGGCGCCGTTGTCGAAGGTGAACTTCTCGAAGCGGTGATCGCCACGATCCTCGCGCAGCACCGTGGTGACCTCCGGCCGGGCCGGTCGCGGGGGCAGCTCGCCCAGCAGGCGCTCCAGCGTGGCGCGCACCTCGACCCGCCGGCCAGCCCAGGCCTCGCGGGTGGACGGCACGCAGAAGTCCGGCGCGAGGGCGGCCTTGGCCAGCCAGGCTTCGGCCGCGGGAACGGTCGCCGACGGGGCGGCAGGAGTCTGGGCCATGAGGTGGAGGGTGACCGCACCCACAATGCCCGTCGCCCGCACGGCACGGAGGAGACTCGTTCGGATCGCCACGGTCGGGAGGGGTTGGAGGTCGGGGCGGTGGAGTTTCAGGGTGCCTGGATGGAATCAATGCGGCCGCGAGGTGCCGAAGCGCTGGGCCCAGTGGTCGCCGATGGCACGCGCCCCGCTGACGAAACGGGTGCCTTGGCCCTCGACGCGTTTCACCTCGGGCCCGTCGCCGGGGGACCCGGCCGCCAGAACCAATACCGGGCAGGACTGGTTGGCCTCGCCGATGCGGGCGATGACGTCGGGGCGCGGGCGCTGGAAGTCCACGTGGCGGACATCCACCGCATGGCGCAGCTCAGGATGGTAGTGGAGCAGGCCGTTCACCTCGGAACATTCGGGGCAATAGAAGGAGGTGCCCGGGCCGTCGACGAACCTGTGCTTCAGGAGGAAAAGCGTGTCGCGTTCCATGAGCCGAGAAAAACCACGCCCGGAAGGGGCGGGCAAGGTTTCTCTCCGACCGCCGCCACCAGACCATCGACCCGGCGCCGGGATCCGTGTGGTTTTTCTTTGCGTTCGGCCCGGGCCCGCCCGCAAATCGCGCCGACGATGAATGACCGGGTGATCCTGCCGACGCCTCCGCCGATCCTGAAGAACCAGCAGGAGCAGGTCCGCGAGCTGTTCCAGCGCTTCGTGGTGCCGAGCTACGGGCGCTTCGAGCTGGCCCTGAGCCACGGCGCGGGCAGCCACGTGTGGGATGTCGCCGGCAAGCGCTACCTCGACCTCGGCGGCGGCATCGCCGTGTGCTCGCTGGGCCACGCCCACCCCGAGATCACCGAGGCGCTGGTGGAGCAGTCGCGGCGCCTGGTGCATGTCTCCAACCTGTACTACCAGGAGCCGCAGGGCCGACTGGCGCAGCGGCTGGTGGGCCACCTGGCCCCGGGCAAGGTCTTCTTCTGCAATTCCGGCGCCGAGGCCAACGAGGGGCTCTACAAGACGGCCCGCAAGTTCGGCCACGACGAGGGCCGCTTCGAGATCCTCACGGCGGCGAACTCCTTCCACGGGCGCACGCTGGCGGGCATCTCGGCCACCGGCCAGGAGAAGGTGAAGAAGGGCTTCGAGCCCATGGTCGAGGGCTTCCGGCACATCCCCTTCAACGACCTGGAGGCGGCGCGCGCGGCCCTTTCGCCGGCGACGGCGGCCATCCTCATCGAGGGCATCCAGGGCGAGGGCGGCATCACCCCGGCCTCGGCCGAGTACCTGCTGGGTCTGCGAAAACTCTGCGACGAGAAGCGCCTGCTGCTGCTGGTCGACGCCGTGCAATGCGGGCATTTCCGCTCGGGTCGGTTCCAGAGTTTCCAGCGGGTGCTCGAGGGCGTCGCCGGGGCCGCCGGCTTCGTTCCGGACGGCATCTCCATGGCCAAGTCGCTGGGCGGAGGCTTCCCCATCGGGGCCTTCTGGCTGCGCGACGAGGCCCACGGCGTGACCCTGGGCAGGATCCTCGGTCCGGGCACGCACGGCACCACCTACGGCGGAACCCCGCTCGGGTGCGCCGTGGCCTTGCGCATCCTCGACGTGATCGAACGGGAGAAGCTCGCCGACAACGTCCGGTCCACCGGCGAGTTCCTGCACACCGGGATCTCGCGCCTGGCCGAACGGTACCCGGGCGTGGTGTGCGGGGCGCGCGGCCTGGGCTTCATGCTCGGCATCGAACTGCAACCGCACACGCAGATCCCCGGCTTCAAGGCCTCGGACACCGCCTCGAGCCTCCAGATGGTCAACCGCCTGCACGAGGCCGGTGTGCTCACCATCCCCAGCGGCACCCAGATCGTGCGCCTCCTCCCGGCGCTCAATCTCTCCCGGGCCCAGGCCGAAGAGGGCCTGCAGATCCTCGAGAAGGTGGTGCGCGGCGTCGCCTGAGAGCCTGAGTTTTTGGACCGGCTCTGAGAAAGGTTGGCCTCCGCGGGGCCGGCCCGGATAGGCTTCGGGGCGTCCATGAGCCAACCCTTGATCCTCGGCCGGTTCTCCCTCGGCATCGGCGACCGGTTCGCCCATCAGGCCCGTGCCCAGTTGCGCGCCTGCCAGATGGCCCTCGAGCAGGGCGTTGAGGTGGTCCCCGTCTGGAACAAGTCCAACCGCGAGCACACGATCATCGGCTCCGACCCGTCGGCCACGCGCGCGGCCGCCGACGCGGCAGTCCGGGAGCTCGGTTGGAAAGGCGCCCACTTCCTCGACGCGGACCACATCCGCCTGGAGACCGTGGGGCGCTTCCTGCCGCACTGCGACTTCTACACCCTCGACGTCGCCGACTTCATCGGCCAGCCCGCCGCACCGGAGGCCGTGGACGCCTTCCTCGACCGTCATCCGGAGCTGATCGGGACCCAGCGGGTGCCCGGCATCGCCGAGTCGCTGGTCACCACCCGCGACGACATCCGGCGCATCGCCGGGCAATTCCTCAAGGCCACCCAGGAGGCCGGAGCGCTGTACCGCCACATCGCCGCCGCCAAGGGCGCGGGGCGCTTCATCACCGAGGT
>VHCX01000100.1 GCA_016871615.1 Verrucomicrobiota bacterium | reverse complement strand
ACCTTCCGGTCGGCGCTCAGGCTCAGCAACTCGGCCCGGTGGGGGATGACCGTGTGCTTCACCCAGTCGGCGTCGGTGGATCCCGCCCGGCAGTAGGCCTCGAGGTAGTTGACCTCGATGGACCGACCCGGCAGGTGCTCGCCTTCGATGTACAGCCAATGCGGGGCCTTGAAGCGCAGCGTCAACGACCCGGCCGCCCGGGCCGTGCCGGTCGCCAGCAGGGCGAGCATCATCATCAGCAGCCGCAGCCCCCCGGGCAGGTCGGGCCCGAGCCGTCGGAGCCACGCCGGTGACGGGCTTCGGCTCCGGGATGGGGACAGGCTTCGCGGGCAGGGGCGGGCGGGCGGTGGGACATCGGGCCGGGGATCCATGAGGGGAATCGTCCACGGGCCGCGGGCGGTGGCAAGGGTTTGCCCGCCGGGCCAACCGGGCCTGCGTGCCGGGGCCGGAACCGATGGCACCCCGGGCTGTGGATTCCCCCCGTGATGCCGCGTCGCGAGGCTTGCCTTCCGCGGGGCCTCGCCCCGAAATAGGGAGAGTTCCACGCATTCCATCCCATGAACACCGTTTCCCTCGTCTCCGGGTGCCTGCTCGCGGCCATGACCCTGTCGGCGGCCGCGCCGAAGAAGGTCCTCGTGGTCACCGCCACCAAGGGCTTCCGCCACAGCTCCATCGCCACCGCCGAGAACGTCATCGCCACCCTCGGCGAGACCAGCGCCGACTTCACCGTGGTGGACTACGTGCGCGGCGGGGCCGATGGCCGTGACGACAACGAGGTGCGTGAGAAGCTCTCCATGGCCAACTTGGCCAAGGTCGACGCGGTGATCTTCGCCAACACCACCGGCGATCTGGCCATCCCCGACCGCGAGGGCTTCATCCGCTGGATCGAGAACGGCCACGCGTTCATCGGCATGCACTCCTGCAGCGACACCTTCCACGGGTTCCCGGCGTTCTACGGCATGCTGGGCGGACTGTTCCTGACCCACGGCGCCCAGGTGAGCGTGGACATGGCCAACCAGGATCCGTCGCACCCGGCCAACCAGCACCTCGGCGACACCTGGACGATATTCGACGAGATCTACGAGTTCAAAGAGTTCCACCGCGACCGCGTGCACGGCCTGCTGACCCTCGACAAGCACCCGCAGAACCACCTGCCCGGCGATTATCCCGTGGCCTGGGCCAAGGACCTCAAGGGCGGCGGTCGGATGTTCTACACCTCGCTGGGCCATCGCGAGGACGTCTGGACCAGTGAGGCCTACCAGAAGCACATCCTCGGCGGCATCCGCTGGGGGTTGGGCCTGGCCAAGGGCAGCGGCGCGGTGACCGACAACTCGGCCGTGCTGAGCGCGGCCGAGAAGAAGGCCGGCTTCAAGCCGCTCTTCGACGGCACCTCGATGAAGGGGTGGAAGTACCGCCGCGACGACGGCATGAAGTCGTGGAGCGTGCAAAACGGCATGCTCTGCAACGTGCTCAAGGTGGATCGTGAGGGCAATTTCACCGAGCACGGCACCGACCTGCTGACCGAGGAGACCTTCAAGGACTTCGTCATCCGCTACGAATACCAGGTGGCCCCGAAGTCCAACTCCGGGCTCTACCTGCGCGGGCGGCACGAGATTCAGATCCTCGACGACGTGAAGCCCGGCAAGGCGTCGAACGGCGGCAACGGTGCGATCTACAACCTGCAGGCCCCGTCGCTCTTCGCCTCGCGCAAGGCCGGCCAGTGGCAGACGGTCGAGGCCCGGATCGTCGGGCAGAAGATCACCGTGACCCTCAATGGCGTGAAGGTGCACGACGGGGTCGTCAGCCCGAAGGGCACCGGCGGCCAGTTGGACGACCAGGTCGACCGGCCTGGGCCGATCCTCCTCCAGGGCGACCACGGTGCGGTTGCCTTCCGGAACATCCGCATCCGCAAGCTGGACTGATCCGGTCCCGGGCGACTTGGGCGACCCCTGCGGCAGCCCCGAGGTTTCGCGGGTGACGTTCCGGTGTCCGTGCGGCTGCGGGGTTGAATCGGGCAGCCGCTTCCGGCGACCGTCGGGGCGCATGCATCGACGGGTTTCACGACTGGGGCGGAGACCGGAGGGGCGCGGAGGGCGTCCGGCATGAATCCGTCGCGACCGGTGGTCTGGGGCTCGCTAGTGGCCATGCTCCTGCTGGTGGCCCTGCTGGTCTGGAATCAGCGGCCGCCGGCCGAGGCGCCCGTCCGGGAACCCCTGGTGGTGTACTGCGCCGCCGGCCTGCGCCAGGCCGTGGAGGCCGCCGTGGACGACTACGGCCGCGAGCGCGGCGTCCCGGTGCAGATCCAGTACGGGGGGTCGGGCACGTTGCTCAGCAATCTGCGCGTCGCCCGATCCGGCGACCTGTTTGTTCCCGGCGACTCCAGCTTCATCGACGCGGGCCGTTCCAACGGGTTGCTGGCCGAGGTGATCCCGCTGGCCCGGATGCGGGCCGTGGTCGCGGTGGCCCGGGGCAATCCCAAGGGCCTCCGGTCGGTCCGCGACCTCCTTCGGAGCGGTGTCCGGGTGAGCCTCGGCAATCCCGACTCGGTCGCGATCGGGGCGGTGGCCCGGGCGGCGCTCGTCCGGAGCGGCGACTGGCCCGAGCTCTCGGCACGGGCGCTGGTGTTCAAGCCCACCGTCAACGACGTGGCCAACGACGTGAAGCTCGGGGCGGTGGATGCCGGCATCGTCTGGGACACCACGCTCGTGCAGTATCCGGAACTCGAGGCGGTGGCCGTGCCGGAGTTGGCCGGCGCCATGTCCGACGTGTCGGCCGCCGTGCTCGGGGCGAGCCGCCAGCCCACCGAGGCCCTGCGGTTGGCCCGTCATCTCGGCGCCCGCGACCGGGGGTTGCGGCGGTTCCGCGAGGCCGGCTTCGAGGTGGTGGCCGGCGACGTCTGGGCCCTGCGCCCCTCGGTGGTGCTCTACAGCGGCTCGGTGAACCGGCAGGCGGCCGAGCCCACCTTGCGCGAGTTCGAGGCCCGTGAGGGCGTCGAGATCACCCGGGTGTACAACGGTTGCGGCATCCTCACGGCCCAGATCCGCTCGGGCCAGCGCCCGGACGCCTACTTCGCCTGCGATGTCTCCTTCATGGAGACGGTCCAGCCCGGGTTCCAGCCGGCGGTGTCGCTGGCCCGCACCCCGCTGGTGCTGGCCGTGCGCAAGGGCAACCCGCACCGGGTCACCGACCTGTCCGACCTGGCCCGCGGCCCCCTGAAGGTGGGCCTGTGCCACGAAGACCAGAGCGCCCTCGGGGCCCTGAGCGTGGGGTTGCTGCGCGCTCGGGGCCTTTGGGATTCGGTGAAGGGCCACCTCGCCGTCCAGGCCCCGACCGGCGACCTGCTCATCAACCAGCTCCGCTCCGGGGCGCTGGATGTCGCGCTGGTCTACGCCGCCAACGCGGCCGCCGTGGCCGACTCGGTGGGGGTCGTGCCCCTCTCCGGTCCGGGTACCATGGCCATCCAGCCCTACGCCGTGGGCCGCGGCTCCGACCATGCCCAACTGATGACCCGGCTGCTCCGGGCGCTGGAGTCGCCGCGGTCGCGGGAGCGCTTCCAGGCCTCGGGGTTCCAGATGGAGGAGCCCGTCCCATGACCCCGGGTCTCGGACCCATGAGCCCGCGCGGGCGGGACCGGCGTTTCCTCGGCGCAATGGCCGTCCTGGGCGGCACCTATGTCGTGCTGCTGGTCGCGATGGTGGCCGCCGACCTCCTCTACACGACACCGGGCCACCTCTGGCGGGCCCTGGGCTCGCCGGAGATCCGCTACGCGATCCGCCTGAGCCTGCTGAGCTGCACCCTGACGACCCTGCTGTCGCTCTGGGTGGCCGTGCCCATCGGCTACCTGCTGTCCCGCTTCGACTTTCCGGGGAGGCCCCTGCTCGACGCGCTGCTGGACATCCCCATCGTGCTGCCGCCGCTGGTCATCGGGCTGAGCCTGCTCATCCTCTTCCAGACCGCCCCGCTCCGGGCGCTGGAGCGGGTCTTCCCGGTCACCTACGCCGTGCCTTCGGTCATCCTCGCCCAGTTCATGGTGGCCTGCGCCTTCGCGGTGCGCACGATGCGCAACACCTTCGCCCAGATCAACCCCCGCCAGGAACAGGTGGCCCTGACGCTGGGTTGCAGCCGCTCGCAGGCCTTTTGGCGGGTGGTGCTGCCCTCGGCGAAGTCGGGCGTGCTGACGGCGGCCACGCTCGCGTGGGCGCGCGCCCTCGGGGAGTTCGGGCCGATCCTGGTGTTCTCCGGGGCCACGCGCCTCAAGACCGAGGTGCTGCCCACCACCGTCTTCCTGGAGTTGTCCGTTGGCCGGCTGGAGGCCGCCGTGGCGGTGTCGCTGCTGATGATGGCCTCGGCCGTCGTGGCGTTGCTGCTGGTCCGGTCCTGGGGCGGGGGCGGACTGCCGGGCCCGGGAGGCGGGGGTGTCGGATGATCCGCCTGGACCGCATCACCCTCCGGGCGGGCACCTTCCACCTGCGCGAGCTCTCGCTGGAGATCCCGGCGGGCAGCCACACCGTGCTGATGGGCCGCACCGGTTCGGGCAAGACCACGCTGCTGGAGGGGATATGCGGCCTGCGGCCTGTCCTCACGGGTTCGGTCCGGATCGGCGGCCGCGACGTCACGCACCTTCCCCCCGGCGAGCGCGGCATCGGCCTCGTGCCGCAGGATGGAGCGCTCTTCGACCACCTCACCGTACGGCAGCACCTCGGGTTCGCCCTGGAGGTCCGGGGCTGGTCCGCCGAACGCCGCGAGGCCCGGGTCCGCGAGCTGGCCGACTGGCTGCACCTTGGCCCGCTGCTCGAGCGTCTACCGGCCGGGCTCAGCGGGGGCGAGCGCCAGCGCGTGGCGCTGGGCCGGGCCCTGTCGTTCGAGCCGGCGGTGCTCTGCCTCGACGAGCCCCTCTCGGCGCTGGACGACGAGACCCGGCAGGGGATCCTCGGGCTGTTGTCCGGGCTCCGGTCCCGGGCCGCGATCACCACCCTGCATATCACCCACAACCGGTCCGAGGCCGAGCAACTGGCCGACCGGATCCTCCACCTGCGCGATGGACGTCTCGAATCCTGAATCCACGCCGGCGGCCGCCCCGGCCGATCCCGGGCCCGAGCTGAGCGCCGACGAGCGGGAGGCCTACGCCTGGCAGCTCCCGGTCGGCGGGTTCGGCGAGGCGGCGCAGCGGCGTCTCAAGGGCGCCTCGGTGCTGGTCTCCCGCGTGGGCGGGCTTGGCGGCATGGTGGCCTTCGAGCTGGCGGCCGCCGGGGTCGGCCGGCTGGTCCTGGCCCACGGCGGCAACCTCCGGGCCGACGACCTGAACCGCCAGTTGCTGATGACCCACGACCACGTCGGCAAGCCGAGGATCGAGAGTGCGGTGGCCCGCCTGAGGGCCTTGAATCCGCGCGTTGACCTCGTGGCCGAGCCGGCCAACGTCGGCGGGGACAACGCCGCCCGGCTCGTGGCCATGGCCGACGTCGTGGTCGATTGCGCCCCGCTCTTCGAGGAGCGCTACCTGCTCAACCGTGAGGCGATGCGCCAGGGCCGGCCGATGGTCGAGGCGGCGATCTATGACCTGGAGTTCCACCTCACCACCTTCCTGCCCGGCCGGACGGGATGCCTGCGCTGCCTCTACCCCCAGCCCAGCGCGACCTGGACCCGGAGATTCCCGGTGCTCGGCGCCGTGTCCGGCGCGGCCGGGTCGATGGCGGCGCTGGAGGCGATCAAGGTGATCACCGGGTTCGCGCCCCCGCTGGCCGGGTGGCTCCTCGCCATGGACCTCCGCAGCCACCGGACCAGCCGCCTGGCGGTGCGTCGCCTCCCGGGTTGCCCGGATTGCGCCCGTTCGTCTGGAGATCCCATGCCATGACCCGCCGCCCACCCCGTCTTCCTTCGCGCCCGCTGCTCCGCCTCGGCTGGCTGGCCTGCCTCCTGGCCGTCTCGGCCTGGGCCTGCCGCTACTCGGTCCGCGACACCGGGTTCGTCGACCTCGGGCTCGAATCCTACCGGCTGCGCTGGGTTCCCAACCCGGCCTTGTCCGCCGACGCCATCGCGACCGTCCGGGCCCGGGCGTCGGGCCTGCTGCGGGAATCGAACCTGGTCTGGGACGACGGATCCGACCCCGGGATGGCGCCCTCCGGGCCCGGCCTGGTCCTGCGGGATGCCGAGGGGCGCCCGCTCGGGCTGCCGATCCCCGTGGCGACCGATCCGGAGGCCGTGCTGCGCTCGATCGAGGCGGCGGCCACCTCGCCGCTGCGCGAGAGGCTCTACCGCGAGTGCCTGGGCGCCTACGCGGTGCTGCTGCTGGTCGAGGGCGCCGACGTGGCGGCCAACCAGCGGGTGGCTCGCGATGCCGACGCCGCGATCGCCGCGATCACCCGCCTGCTGCCGACCCTGCCCAAGCCCGTCGACTCGCCGCCCCGCCTGCTGACCCTGCCGCAGGACCGGCAGCGGGCCGAGCCGGTGGTGCTGTGGGGTCTGGGCCTGGATCCGGCCCCGGCCGACGCCCCCCGGGTGGCCATCGTGTTCGGTCGGGGCCGACGCCTGGGCGCGCCGCTCGAGGGACCGCTGGTCACCCAGACCGCGTTGCGCGACCGGCTCCTGCTCATCGGGCAGGATTGCGAGTGCGACCTGGACCGGGCCTGGCTGCGCGGGCCGCTCCTGCCCGGACGCTGGGATCGCGACCTGCAGCAGGCCGCGCTGGGCGCACTGGGATTCGATCCGGGCAACCCCATGGTGCGCGCGGAGATCAGCCGCATCGTGGAGCGTGGCCCGCAGAACCCTGGGCGTCGCCGGCCGCCCTCGGCGGGCACGTCGCTGGGGTATTCCGAAGAATCGGTCGAGGCGCCGGACGTCGTCGTCGGGGACGCGACCGAACCGGAGGCTTCCGGGACCGAGGCCGTCCCGACGCCAACGTCCGCGACGGCGGCCCGGGAAACCACCCAGGATGCCGGCAACGCCGCCGGGGCGGGGCGGGGGCTCTGGCTGGCCCTCGGGGGCGGGGCGGTGGTCGTGCTGGCCTCCGGCCTCGGGCTCTGGTTCCGTGCCGCACGACGATGAATCCCACCCTGCACCACATCCTGCGCGAGGGCTGGCATTCCCGGCTCAACACCTCGCTGGGGCTTCTGGCGTTGACCGGTGCGGTGGCCCTGCTGACGGCCGTGAGCCTGCTCACCGCGGCGGCCGAGCGGGAGACCCGGCGGGTGGTCCGCGACCTCGGCTTCAACCTGCGCATCCTCGCCCGGGAGACCGATCCGGAGCGGTTCTTCCTCGATGGCCACCCGGAGAGCACGCTGCCCGCCGACGCGGTCACCCGGTTGGCGGCGGGGGCGGGCACCTTCATCACCTTCAACCACCTCACGCCGGTGCTGGAACGCCGGACCCGGATCGCGGGCCATGAATGCCTGCTGACGGGTCTTGGCGACACGGTGGTCGGCCCGGGCGAGACGAAGCAGCCCATGGGCTTCCGGATCGCCCCGGGCACGGCGCAGGTGGGCAGCGTCCTGGCCGAACGGTTGGGGCTGAGGACCGGGTCCTCCCTGGAGGTCGGCGGACGTTCGCTGCGGGTGGAGCGGGTGCTGGTCGAGGCCGGCACCGACGAGGATGTGCGGGTCTACACCTCCCTGGGCGACGCCCAGGCGATCCTCGGGCTGCCGGGGCGCATCAGCGAGATCAAGGCCATCGACTGCTTGTGCCTCACGGCCGATCAGGATCCCCTACCGAAGATTCGCGAGGCCCTGGTTCGCCTGCTGCCCGAGGCCCGGGTCATCCAGATGCGCACCCTGGCCGATGCCCGCGCCAAGCAACGGCAGGCGTCGGAGCGGGTGAGCGCCTTCGCGGTGCCGACCACCCTGCTGGTCGCCGCGGTGTGGATGGTCGTGCTGATGGTGCAGAACGTGCGTCAGCGCCGCGCCGAGATCGGCCTCTGGCGGGCACTGGGCACCGGGTCGGGCCGGATCGCCGCGCTCTTCCTCGGCAAGGCGGCCGTGCTCGGCGGGCTCGGCGGCCTGTGCGGCTGGGCCCTCGGGACCGCCATCGCGCTCCGGTGGGGTCCCGGGCTGTTCCCGGTGACGGCGGCGTCGCTCAGGCCCGACGCGTCGCTGCTCCTGCCCGCCCTCGGCCTGACCCCGTTCTTCGCGGCTGTGGCGACGTTCCTGCCGGCGATGATGGCGGTGGCCCAGGATCCGGCCGAGACCCTCCGCAGCGATTCCTGATCCCATGACCTCCCCCCTCCTCGAGGCCTCGGACCTCACCCGCAACCACGCCACCCGGCCCGGCGCGGTGGCCGGGGTCGTGGGCCTGTCGCTGCGGGTCGGGCGCGGCGAGTTCGTGGTGATCGGCGGGCCCAGCGGCTCGGGCAAGAGCACGCTGCTGCTTCTGCTCGGCGCGCTCCTGCGGCCGCAATCCGGAACCCTGCGCATCGGCGGCGTGGACCTCCATGCCCTCGACGCGGCCGGCCGTTCCCTCTTCCGGGCACGCCAGGTGGGCTTCGTCTTCCAGATGTTCCACCTGCTCCCCTACCTGGGCGTCCGGGACAACGTGCTGGCCGGCCTGCCTCCGGGTGCGTCGCGGTCCGGGACCGAGGCCGACGGCTGGATCGAGGCGCTTGGCCTGTCCGACCGGCGGGATGCGGCGCCGGCCACCCTGAGCGTCGGCGAGCGGCAGCGGGTCGCCCTGGCGCGGGCACTGGTCAAGCGGCCTCCGCTCCTGCTGGCCGACGAGCCCACCGGCAACCTCGATCCCGACAACACCTCGCGGGTGCTCGACCACCTGGACCGCTACCGTCGATCCGGCGGCACCGTGGTGCTGGTGACCCATGGCTCCGAGGCCGACCGGTTCGCCACGCAGCGATTGCACCTCGAGGCCGGCCGCTGGGCCGGTCCTCCGTTCTTCCCGCCGATTCCGCCATCGACCCCGTCTTCCCTGCCATGAAGCCCACCCGAACCGTCGCCCGCCTTCGCACACGTTCCGCCGGCCTTCCCGCCGCCGGCGGGTCCCGGGGGCCCGCCCAGATCCTGCGCATCGCCCTGGGGTTGGGACTGGCCGCGGGCGTCGCCGCCGCCATCGGGCCCGCCCGGGCCGCCGACTGGCCGACCTATCGCGGCGACTACGCCCGGAGCGGCGTGTCCACCCAGGGTCTCGCGGCTCCACCGGTGGTCTCGTGGACCTGGCGCTCGAAGCATCCGCCGCAGCCCGCCTGGCAGGGCGAGGCCAAGTGGGACGGATGGAACAAGGTCTTCGACATGAAGCCCCGTCAGGCCTTCGACCGGGCCTTCCATGTCGTCGTGTCCGGTCGCCGGGCCTACTTCGGGTCGTCGGCCGACGACCAGGTGCGCTGCCTCGACACGCGAT
>VHCX01000099.1 GCA_016871615.1 Verrucomicrobiota bacterium | reverse complement strand
CATCCGCACGACCACGATTTCCAGCACCAAAGCCACAGTCGCCACAGTCGCCACCACCGCCAGGCCGAGAATCCGCCACGGCCTTCGGCCTCGCCGTGCGGGAGACGATGAGGGTGTCTGGGACGACCGAAGCTCAGGCGCGTTCATGCAACCGCTCCCGCGTGGGGCCAGCGGAGTCGGCCCGCGCATTCCACCGCCCGCCAGTGTTCCTGTCGATGGGGCGTTCTCCAGCTTGAACCCTCACCCGGCGGATCCCGCGAGGGTGAATCGCACGGGTTGGCCGGGGCGGCGTTGGACGAGGCGGGGGAGGTCGATGGGATCGATCCAGGCGATCTTGGGGTAGCCGCCAAGGGTGGGACCATCGTGCAGGGTGACGATGGGCTGGCCGTCGGGCGGGACCTGGATGGAGCCCGGCAGCACGGGCTCGGAGATGAGCGATCCGCCGCTCCAGGCGAGGCCGGTCGACACCTGGGATCCAAGGGAGGGTTCGCCCGGTCGATGGGGCGCGCCCGAGGCCTGCCCGTTTGAGGTGGTTGCCGGTCGGTCGACCCGGCTCCGGGCGTCGTCCCGGTCGCTTCGCAGGCGGTAGCCCACGCGGTCGCATTGGCTGGTGACGCGCCACGCGGTGTCGAGCAGGCGTTGCCGGGTGTCGGGGTCGAAGCGTTCCCACTGCGGTCCGGGCCAGATGCGCACAGGGGCGTCGTCGTTCCCGGCAGTCCACGGGTCGGGCGCGACCCAGCGGGAAGCCACGCCCGCCGGGGGAGTCCATGCGAGGGTGGTGGGGTGTCGCCGCAGCAGGTCTCCCGGCCGGATGGGCTGTCCGATGCCCGCGCGGGGGTTCGTGCTGGCGCTGCCGAGAAACCTCCGCCCGGCGAAGCCGCCGGGCACGGCCACGTGCGTCCACACGCCCGAGGCACCGGGGCCGAACTCCAGCACTTGGCCGGCCCGCACCCGGAAGGCCCGACACGGGGCCTGTCCGCGTGGATGCCCCGGTCCGCCGATGGCGATCCAGCCGTCGCGCAGCGCCTCCAGGCGCTGGCCCTGCAGGCACAACTCCAGCACGGGAGCCTCCGGGGGATTGTCGAGCAGGCGGTTGGCCGAGGCGGCGGCGCCCGGATCCATGGCGCCGCCGGCCGGCACGCCGAAGCGGCGGAAGCCCGGCCGACCGCCGTCCTGCAGGCCGATCCCCAGCCCACCGTCGAGCACCCGCAGCACCGGGTCGCCCCGCAGGTCGGGGTCGGGGTCGGGGTTTGGATCGAGACCGGTGGGATGCCCCCGATGCGCCGGATCCAGCCGACCCGCGGGATCCGAGTGAGCGGCACGATCCGCTCGATCTGCCCGGTTTGCACGATTTTCGGCCGGGGTCGTCCCGGTGCCGAAGGCGGGTTCCCATCCGGCCCCGGTGGATGGGCTCGTCCCGGCCCCGGGCCGGGCGACCGGCACGAAGCGCACGTGGTCGCCAGGCCGCAGGTGGAACATGCGGTCGAGGTCGGGGGCATGCGGATCGAACAGCGCCGTGGGGGTCCGCCCGATGAGGTTCCAGCCTCCGGGGCTGGCGATGCTGTAGATGCCGGCATGGTCGCCGCCGATGCCCACGCTGCCGGCCGGCACCTGGGGGCGCGGGCTGGGCAGGCGAGGGGTGGCCAGCGCCGGATCCAGGCCGCCGAGGTAGGGGAAGCCCGGCGCGAAGCCGAGGCAGAGCACGCGGTAGACGGCCTGGTGATGCCGCTCGATGACGGCCTCGGCGTCCAAGCCCGCCTGGCGGGCCACGCGCTCGAGGTCGGGGCCGCCGTAATGCACGGGGATGTCCACGGTGCGCTCGGGTTCCGGGGCCGCGGCATCAGTCGACGCCCGGGCGATCCACGCCGGCAGGGCGGCCGCATCCAGCGGCGGGTGCCCGGGGTCGAAGTCCAGCAGCAGCGAAGTCGGCGCGAGGATGATCTCGCGCAGGCGGGCAGGGCCCAGCGTGTCGAGGGTCCGCGACAGTCCGGCCGCGAGCGATCGACCCCGCAGGAAGGCCGCCTCGTCGGCGCGCTCGGCGAAGCGCACGCCCCAGGCGTGGGGACCATGGGCGGTCACGGTCGGCACCATGCCCATGGCTTTGGCCTCCGGGCCCGGGGTGCGTCGAGCGTTTTGTTCTCCGCCAGGTTGCCCGGTGGCCTCGCCCATCGTGCCGTCGGACGCCGGGCCCGGGCCCGAGGTTTCGCGGCCGTGGTTTCCTGCTTGTGCGGGTCGGGCCCCTTTGAAAACCCTCCGGGACGCTCCCGCGGTCCCCGCTCCAATCCCACCTGCTGTCGCCCCATGAACCGATTGCTCGTCCTGCTGCCCGCCGTCCTCGGCCTGATGGCCCTCCCGCTCGCCGCCGCCATCCGCCTGCCGGCGGTGATCGGTTCGCACATGGTGCTGCAGCGGGGCACCAACACCACCCTGTGGGGATGGGCCGCAGCGGCGGAGACCGTCACGGTGTCGGTCAGTTGGAGCACCAACACCTGGAAGGCCACGGCGTCCAACGGCGGCCGATGGGCGACCGACATCCAGACCCCGCAGGCCGGCGGGCCGCACACGATCCGCATCCGGGGCGGCAACGAGATCGTGCTCGAAGATGTGCTGGTGGGCGAGGTGTGGGTCTGCAGTGGGCAGAGCAACATGGAGTGGTCGGGCGACCAGGGCTTGCGCCAGTCCAAGGAGGAGGCCCCGAGGGCCACGAACTCCATGATCCGGTTCTTCTACATCCCCAAGGCCACCTCCGAGACGCCGCAGGATCACCTGACGGCCCGCTGGGTGGTGTGCTCGCCCGAGGAGATGATCCACTTCAGCGCCGTCGGCTATTTCTTCGGGAAGCACCTGAACGGGGCGCTCGGGGTGCCCGTGGGCCTCATCCACAGCAACTGGGGCGGCACCCCGGCCGAGGTCTGGACGCCGCGCGGCATCGTCGAGGACGACCCCGACCTGCGCGCGGCCGCGGCCAAGCTCAAGCCCTTCGCCTGGTGGCCGCATGAGCCTGGCTTGGCCTACAACGCCATGATCCACCCGATCACGCGCTTCCGCATCGCCGGCGTCATCTGGTACCAGGGCGAGAGCAATGTGCCGACCCACGGGACCTACCGGAAGCTCTTCACCCGGATGATCGACGGTTGGCGTGCGGCGTGGACCTCCGAGCTGCCGTTCTACTTCGCCCAGATCGCCCCGTACACCTACGACGACCCGACCCGCGCGGCCTTCCTGCGCGAGGCTCAGACGCTGGCGGCCGCGCATCCCAAGACCGGCATGGTGGTCACCAGCGACCTGGTGGACAACGTGAAGGACATCCACCCGCAGTTGAAGCGCGAGGTGGGCGATCGCCTGGCCCGCTACGCCCTGGCCGAGACCTACGGGGTGACCGGCCCGGAGCACCGCAGCCCCACGTACCGGTCGCACCGGGTCGAAGGGGCGTCCGTGCGTGTGGAGTTTGACCGTGTGCCCACCACGCTGGTCTCCCGGGGCGGTCCGCCCACGCACTTCCGTGTGGCCGGCGCCGATGGCCGGTTCGTCGAGGCCACGGCGGTGATCGACGGCAAGTCGGTGGTCGTCTCCAGCCCGGAGGTCCAGAGCCCCGTCGCCGTCCGCTTCGCCTTCGCCTGCGACGCCATCCCCAACCTGTTCACCGCCGAGGGCCTGCCGGTGAACCTCTTCCGCACCGATCGCTGACGCCGCAGGGTGCGGATCGAACCCGTCGCCGCAGCGCGTCCGGCGTCGTCCGGGGGCCTCAGGCCCGGACGCCGATGGCCTCGCCGCGACGGACGGTTGACTTCATACCATGCAGAGCTAGGTATCATCTGGTGAGGGTTTTGATTCACAATCGTCGATGGAGTCCCGGGGTAGGTCGGGCCTGCCGGGACCGGAAGGGCCGCCGCGCCTTCACGCTCATCGAGCTGCTGGTGGTCATCGCCATCATCGCCATCCTGGCCGCGCTCCTGTTGCCGTCGCTGTCCCGGGCCAAGACCGCCGCCCTGAGCACGCGCTGCAAGAGCAACCTGCACCAGGTGGGATTGGCGCTGTCGATGTACCGCATCGACCACCGGGTGTTCCCGCACACCGTGGACGCCAACACCACCAACACCTGGTTCACGGCGATCCTGCCCGACCTGGCCCGCAGCACCAACATCCTCAAGTGCCCCACCTTCAAGGGCCAGTGGCCGATGGAGGAGTCCATCGTCTGGTCCTTCGGCAACGCCTACATGAGGGGACCCACCGGGCCCGACAAGGTGGTCGGGGTCAGTTATGGCTACAACGGCTTCGGCATCGGCTCGGTCAACAAGACCCTGTGGTATGAAAATCTTGGGCTGGGGTTCGTGGTGAGCCCGGGACAGGAGGTGCCCCAGGTGGCCGAGGACCGGGTCGCGGCCCCGTCGGACCTGATCGCCGTCGCCGACTCCATGCCACAACCCGGGTACCTGCAGTACTTCTCCTTCCTGCTGTCGATCAGCAGCGTGCCCACCAAGGATCGGCACAATGGCGGGGCCAACGTGCTGTTTGCCGACGGGCACGCCGCCAGCGAGCGCAACCCCCGCCTGGTCGAGGACACCGAGGCCAACCGACGGCGCTGGAACGTGGACCACCAGCCGCATCCCGAGGTTTCCTTTTGAGCCCGGATCGGGCTGGATGAGGCCCGTGCATCCCCGATCCGAACGATTCCCCATGCACCGGGCCTCCGCCGCCCTCGCGCTCCTCGTGCTGCTGGCCGGTTTCCTTGCCGGCCCCCGGGCTGCGGCCGATCCCGAGCCGGCCAACCCGGCCAAGTTGCCGCTGTGGCCGGACAAGGCCCCGGATGGGGCCGGCGGTTGGGGCAGTCCCGAGAACTCTGGCCTGACCATCCACGTGGCTCCGAAACCCAACGGCATGGCCGTGATCATCTGCCCGGGCGGGGCCTACAGCGGGCTGGTGACGGGCCCCGAGGGCCATGGGATCGCCCGCTGGCTCAACCAGCACGGCATCCTCGGGGCCGTGCTCGAGTACCGCCTGCCGGCAGGGCGTTCCAAGGTGCCGCTCCTCGACGCACAGCAGGCCATCCGCACCATCCGGTCCAACGCCCGGGCCCTGAAGATCGATCCGAAGCGGGTGGGCATCCTCGGGTTCTCGGCCGGGGGGCATTTGGCGGCCACGGCCAGCACCCAGTTCGACCCGGGCAAGGTCGAGGCCGGTGATCCGCTGGCGGGCCAGAGTTCCCGGCCGGATTTCACCCTCCTGGTCTATCCGGTGATCTCCTTGGGGGACCTCACCCATGTGGGGGTGCGGGACCATTTGCTCGGCAAGAAACCCACTCCCGAGGAGATCCGGCGGTTCTCCTGTGACCTCCAGGTCACGGCCCAGACACCCCCGGCCTTCTTGGCCCATGCGGTGGACGACCGTGGCGTGCTCATCGACAACAGCCGGCTTTATCATCAGGCCCTCCGGGGCCAGGGAATCGCCAGCCGGCTCGTGGAGTTGCCCGACGGCGGGCATGGCCTCAACGGGTATCGCGGCAGCTCCTGGGACACCTGGCAGCGTGAGGCGATTCTGTGGCTGAAGTCGCGGTGAACGGCTGCCGCCCCAGCCGGACCGCCGCCCCGGGTTCAATGTCCCGCCCCGATTCCAGACGTGCGCCCTCCCCCCACCGGGGGCTCCGGGCGTTCGTGGGCATCCTCCTCGCGGTCCTCGCGATTGCCGGGCTCCGCGCGGACGAGCCCGGGGTCCGGGTCACGGCGCTGCCCGCCCTGACGGGCGCCCGGTCGGGGTTCACCCTCATGGACCCTGCCACCACCGGGGTGACCTTCACCAACCACCTGGTCGGTGACGCCTACTTCACCAACGCGGTCGCCCACAACGGATCGGGCGTGGCCCTCGGCGATGTGGATGGCGATGGCCGCCCGGACCTCTACCTCTGCGGCCTGAACGGCACCAACCAGCTGTATCGCAACCTGGGCCAGTGGCGCTTCGAACCCATGCCGCTGGGCGAGGCCGCCTGTGTCGGCCAGATGTCCACCGGGGCGGTGCTGGTCGATGTCGATGGCGACGGCGACCTGGATTTGCTGGTCAACGGCATCGCCGCGGGCACCCGGCTCTTCCTGAACGATGGCCGCGGCCGCTGGACCGAGAAGCGCGACAGCGGCTTGGATCGCCACACCACGGGCACCTCGATGGCCCTGGCCGACATGGATGGCGACGGCGACCTCGACCTCTACTGCGCCCATTACATCGACGTGATGCACCTCATCGATCCGAACACCCGGTTTTCCATGCGCCAGCAGGACGGCCGCTGGGTGGTGGGCCAGGTGAATGGCATCCCCGCGACCGATGCCCGATTCCGGAACCGCTTCGAACTGATGCCCGATGGCGAGGTGGTGGAACTGCCCGAGGCCGACGCGTTGTACCGCAACGAGGGCAACGGGCGCTTCACCCCGGTGCAGGACCAGACCGGGGTCTTCGTCGACGACCAGGGCCGGCCGATGGCCGTGCCCCGCGAATGGGGGCTGGCCGTGGTCTTCCGCGACCTCGATGGCGACGGGGATCCGGACCTCTACGTGTCCAACGATTTCGCCTCGCCCGACCGCCTGTGGTTCAACGACGGCCGGGGGCATTTCCGCGCGGCCCCGGCGCAGGCCCTGCGCCACACGGCCTACAACTCCATGGGCATCGACGTGGCCGACGTCGATCGCGACGGCTTCGACGACATCCTGGTCGTGGACCTCCTGGCCACGCGGCAGGAACGTCGATTGCGCCAGTTGGGCAAGACCCCGCCCGATCCGCTCGCCCGCGAGAGCCTCACCGGCCGGCCGCAGTTCAACCGCAACATGCTCTTCCTCGGGCGGCCCGGCGGCCGGTATGTCGAGGCGGCTCTGGGCGCGGGCCTCGCGGCCAGCGAGTGGAGCTGGTGCCCGGTCTTCCTGGATGTCGATCTCGACGGCCACGACGACCTGCTCGTCTCCAACGGGTTCGAGTACGACCTGATGGACCAGGACACGCAGGACCGGGTGAAGGACCCGCGCCACACCCTCTCGCCGGAGCAGCGGAAGCGCTGGATGAAGCTCTGCCCGGAGTGGCGTACGGCCAACCTGGCCGGCCGCAACCGGGGCGACGGCACCTTCGAGCCGAAGTCCGCGGAGTGGGGGTTCCGGGAAGAGGGGTTGGCTTTCGGCGTGGCCTTGGGCGACCTCGACCAGGACGGCGATCTCGACCTGATGGTCCACCGGATCAACGCGTCGGTCGAGATCCACCGCAACGAGGCCACCGCTCCCCGCATCACCGTCGAACTCCACGGCAAGGCCCCCAACACGGCGGGCATCGGGGCCAGGGTCCGGCTCGTCGGGCCGTCTCTTTCCCAGAACCAGGAAATCGTCTCCGGCGGCCGGTACCTCTCCGGGGATCAGGCGATCCGGGCCTTCGCCGCTCCGACGTCGATGGCGACGGGTTCGAGGATGTCTTCCTGAGCCAGAACCGCTCGGACCTCCTGCCGGAGTACTCGCGCGACGATGCCGGGAGCGGGTTGTGGTTGCGGGGCCTGGGCGATGGCCGCTTCGAGGCCCTCGACCCGACCGTGTCGGGCATCCGCATCGACGGCGAGCAGCGGGCGGCGGCCTTGGCCGATTTCGATCACGACCGACGCATCGACGTGGTGGTCTCGCAAATCAACGGGCCGACGACGCTCTGGGCCAATCGGCGGGCCCGGCCCGGCCTGCGCGTCGTGCTCGAGGGTGCTCCGGCCAATCCCGAGGCCCTCGGGGCCCAGGTGCGCCTGCGGTTCGCCGACGGCCGGAGCGGCCCGGTGCGGGCCATCCAGGGCGGCAGCGGGTTCGGCTCGCAGGACTCGGCCCAGGTGCTGCTCGGCCTGCCGCCCCAGGCGACGGTCTCTGGCCTGTGGGTCCGATGGCCCGGAGGTCGCGAGCAGGTGGTGCCGGTGCGCCCCGACTCGACCGAGGTGCGGATCCGCTGGGAGAAGCCCTGAGGCCCTGGATTTCGATCGCCGGTCGCCCAACGCGGGGTTGAATGAGCCGCGCTGGCTGGGCACCGTCCCTTCATGGCACTCCCCGCGTTGTCCGACGAGCAGGTCCGTACCCTGAGTCGGTCCCAGAAGGACCAATGGTGGCTGGACCATGTCTTCCGCGGCGACATGCCCCAGCTCACGGTCCGATCGGCACTCACGGGATTCCTGCTGGGCGGCGCGCTGGCGGCCACCTCGCTCTACATCGGGGCCAAGACGGGCATCTCCATCGGCGTGGGCCTCACCTCAGTGCTCATCACCTTCGCGCTCTTCCGACTGCTCGCCAGGACCCCGCTGGGTGGCGGCTTCACGATCCTCGAGAACAACTGCACCCAGTCCATCACCACGGCGGCCGGCTACGTGGTGACGCCGCTGATCTCCAGCTTCGCGGCCTACATGCTGGTCACCGGCAAGATCCTGCCGGCCTGGCAGATGATCCTCTGGATGATCGTGATCTCGGTGTTGGGCGTTCTGGTGGCCTTCCCGCTCAAGCGGCGCTTCATCAACGACGACCAGTTGCCCTTTCCCGAGGGGCGGGCCTGCGGCGTGGTGCTCGACGCCCTGTACACCGGTTCGGCCGAGGCGGGGGTGTTCAAGACACGCCTCCTCGCCATCACGTCGGTGGCGACCGCCTTCCTGCAGTGGCTGATGAGCGACGGTTGGATGCGCCTGCTGCAGTTCAAGCTGTTGCGCCTGGACCGCTGGGCGGGCTTTCGCGAGCCCTGGCACCTGCATGAGCGCATCGACACCTACTACTACACCTGGGCCGCGAAGTCGTCGGGGGCCATTCCGAGGATCCTGGGCACCGACATCCGTCAACTGGGCCTGCGCGTCACGCTCGATGGGGCGCTCCTGGGCGTGGGCGGGCTCATCGGCATCCGCGTGGCCAGTTCGTGCCTGCTCGGGGCGATCGTCAACTTCGCGGTGCTGGCGCCGATCATGATCCAACGCGGGGAGATCCGCAGCTACACCAACGCCGCGGGCAAGGTGGTGGAGATCTCCCGGGCGGAGATCGTCAACCAGTGGTCCCTCTGGTGGGGCGTCTCGATGATGGTGGTGGGGTCGCTGGTGTCTCTGCTGGCCCGGCCCGATCTCTTCAAGGGCCTCTGGCGCATGGTCCGCCCCGGCATCGCTCCGAAGGCTGCCGCCGGACCGGACCCGCTGAGGCATCTCGAACTGCCGCTGTGGCTCTCGTACGTCGGCGTGCCCCTGTTCGGGTTTCTCGGCGTGTGGATGGGGCAGGCCTTCTTCGGCGTGCCGTGGACCTCCGGATTCCTGTCGCTGCCGCTCATCCTGGTGCTGTCGGTGATTTGCACCAACTCGATGGCGCTCACCTCGTGGACCCCCACCGGCGCATTGTCCAAGATCACCCAGTTCAGCATCGGCGCGCTCGACCGGTCCAACCCGGCCAACAACCTGATCCCGGCGGGCATGACCGCGGAGGTGGCCTCCAACGCGGCGAACCTGCTCTCGGACATCAAGCCCGGCTACATGCTGGGGGCAAAGCCCCGGCAGCAGGCCCTCGGCCACGTCATCGGCATCGTGGCCGGATCATTGGCCGCGACCCCGTTGTTCTACCTGCTCTTCCTGCGACCCGACGCCTCGGGAGCCCGATCGACGGCCACGTTGGTGACCGAGCAGTTCGCCATGCCGGCGGCCGTGCAGTGGAAGGGCGTCGCGGACCTGATCGCCAAGGGACTGGGCAGCCTGCCGCCCTCGGCCATGGTGGCCCTGAGCGTGGCGGGCGTGGTGGCCGTGGTCTTCGAGGTCCTGCGGATCCGCTCGAAGGGGCGCTTTCCGCTGTCGGCCGTGTCCATCGGGCTCGGGGTCGTGCTGCCGCCGGACGCCTCGCTGGCGATGTGGCTTGGGGCGTTCGTCTTCTGGTGGATGGGTCGCAAGGCTGTCGCGGGCACCCGGAAGCACGACCTGTGGGTGGAGGGCTGCGAATCCATTTGCGCCGGCCTGATCTCGGGTGCGGCCCTCATCGGCATCGGCAACGCTTTGGTCAACGCCTTCCTGCCATGAACCGCTTCTGCGGTTTGGGAAGAGGCCACGGATGTGACGTGACCTCGCAAAAC
>VHCX01000098.1 GCA_016871615.1 Verrucomicrobiota bacterium | reverse complement strand
CCATCCCCGGCTCCGGTCGGGCTCCGCCCTCCCTCCACCGGAGATGGACTTTCCGCAGCGAACCAACCACCATCAACCAGCGCCTGAAACTCTCACATCCCTTGGAGCAGTTTTTGCGGTCCTGTCACTCGGGTCAGGGTTTGGTGGATTTTCTAGGGGCCACCCACCTTCCGATGCCATCATCCCTCATCGACCCGTCCATCCGTCTTGTTTTCCGCGATTCCCCCATGAAACCGATCTCGATCTTCGATGCGTTCGCCTTTAGTGGCCGTGTGGTGGTGTTGGGCCTAGCCGTGTCGGCGGTGGCGGCGGGCGTGCCGGAGGCCGTGGCCCAGGCGGCTTCGGTGCGACAGTCGCCGGCCTTGCGGGAGGGGGCGCCGCAGAAGGCGGGGGTGTCGCCCGAGCGACTGGCCCGGATCGATGCCGTCTGCGAGCAGGCCGTCCGTGAAGGGCGCATTCCCGGCGCGGTGGCGCTGGTGGCCCGCGATGGCAAGGTGGTCTACCACAAGGCCTTCGGCATGGCCGACAACGAGGCGGGCCGGACCCTCAAACGCGACGACATCTTCCGCATCGCGTCGCAGACCAAGGCCATCACCTCGACCGCGGTGATGATGCTCTGGGAGGAGGGGCGGTTCCGGCTCGATGATCCGGTGTCGAACTGGATCCCGGAGTTCAAGAAGCCCCAGGTGCTCAAGACCTACAACGAGGCCGACGGCACCTGGACCGGCGAGCCCGCCAAGCGCGAGATGACCATTCGGGATTTGCTCACCCACACCTCGGGCCTCGGGTACGGCGTCATCGACGGCGACGCCCGCTTCAAGAAGCTCTACGCCAAGGCCGGCGTGGTGGACCTCTTCACCACGGAGCCCGTGACCATCCGCGAGAGCGTGCTGCGCCTGGCCAAGCTGCCGCTGCACCATCACCCGGGCGAGAAGTTCACCTACAGCGAGGGGCTCGACGTGCTGGGCTATTTCATCGAGGTGGTCTCTGGGATGCCCTTCGATGTGTTCCTGCAGAAGCGACTCTTCGGGCCGCTGGGCATGAAGGACACAGGCTTCTACCTGCCGCCCGAGAAGGCGGGTCGACTGGTGGCCGTCCAGAAACCCGAGGGCGGCAAGTGGGTCCGCTACCCGGTGACCTTCTACGATCCGAACTACCCGATCACCGGCGCGAAGTCGTTCTTCTCGGGCGGTGCCGGCCTGTGCAGCACGGCACTCGATTACGCGACCTTCCTGCAGATGTACCTCAATGGCGGCAAGCTGGGCGGTAAGCGGTTCCTCAGCCGCACGACCATCGATATGATCATGCGCGAGCAGGTGGCCAAGAACCTCTTCGGCGGCGGCGACAAGCACCATGGCCTGGCCTTCGGCGTGGTCACCGAGCAGGGACAGACCCGGGGTGGCGAGGGCAGCGCAGGCACCTTCGACTGGGGCGGGTATTTCAACACGCAATACTTCGCCGACCCCAAGGAGCGGATCCTCGGTGTGCTCATGAAGCAAACCCAGGGCGGTGACGACAACACCGGTTGGAAGTTCCGCCAATTGGTCGGCCAGACCATCGATGATTGAGCCCCGGCCGCGCTCGGTCATGAGCCGGAATCCGCGAAGGCTCCGAGCCCTGATCGCCTGCTGGGCGATCGGTGGGCTGGTGTTTTCGAGGGTTTCGAGTGCCGAGGTGCCGGCGGCTGCCTTGAGTGGGTTCGAGTTCGCTTCGGTGCCGGGAAGTCCACCGGTGATGGTCACCGCCAGCAACCGGCCGGTCGCCTTCCGCGCCGTGACCGGGAAGACCGCGCCGCCGGGCTTGGTGCCGATCTTCGCTGTCGAGACCCACGGTCGCGTCGAGTTGCGCCGGATCCCGGGCAAGGGGCAGGAGAGTTTCAGCGACCCCGTCTTTTTCGCTTGGCCGCCACGCCCCGAGTCCGATGCCGCCCAGGTCGCGGGGCGATGGGAGGCGTTGGCAGTCCGTGAGGATCGGTCGCGTCACCGCTTCGCCCTCGAATTGGCGGTGGACGGCTCGAACGTGTCGGCACGTTTCGATCCCGACACCGATTACCGTTTCGCCCACCTGACCGAGGGGCGGTGGCAGCGCGGCCGCCTCGAGTTGCACGTCGTCTACCTCAACGACCGGTACCGCCTGTCGGTCGAGCGACGGAAGGATCGGTGGATGGGCTCGTGGAGGTTGGAAGACGACTCGGCTTCCGGCCCATTGGAACTGTGGCGGGAGACCCCGGCAAACCAGGCTCCGCCCCGACGGGGCACCATCGCCCTGCACGAGTGCCAAAACCCCGGAAGCCCCGAACGCATCTACCGGTTGGCCGGCGAGCCGTTGCCTCCAGGCTGGCAGCGCGCGCCCCGGCCCCTGTGCGAGGTGTGGAAACCCCACGGCGAAATCCGGTCCTCCCGCTGAAGGGGGCCTGGGCGATGGTCCTGGGGACCAGAGTCCTCAGGACCGTGAATCTCACTCCACGATCAGGTCGCCGCGCATGAGGCGCCAGTGGCCGGGGAAGGTGCACAGGAAGGGATAGCGGCCCGGGGTCTTCGGGGCGGTGAAGTTCAACTCGGCGCGGCCTTGGGGGCTCACCAGTGGCGTGGCGTGGAGCACCTTGGGCGACACGGGCAGGTAACCCTTGGCCATGCCCTGCGGGTCGGCGGCCAGACGGTCGGCCAGCGCCCCGATCTCGTCGGCCGACCCGGCGGCCACGATCACCAGGTTGTGCGTCATGAGGTCGGGGTTCTCGAAGACCAGACGCACCGGGGAGCCGGCGGTCACGCGCAGTTCGCGGGGCACGAAGCGCAGGCCGGCCGCCGCCTGCACCCGCAGCAGCGGGCCGGAACTGCGTTCGACCGCGTCCCAGGCCTGCGCCAGTCGGACCAAAGCCTCGGGGTCGTCGGCCCGTTGGATGTGCGTCAGCGGCGCCCCGAGCGCATCGCACAGGAACACGCCGGGAGGACGCCCGCCCAGATTGCGGAAGGCCACCTCGATGCGGTTGACGCCCGGCTGCAGGTCGAGCTGGACCTGCTGCTCGCTGCTCCACTGCGAATCGTGGGAGAGCCGCTGCACACCGTTGACGGTGATGTCCAAGAAGCCGTGCTTCACCGACAGCGTCGCCGGTTGTGCGACGTCGCTGCGGAGGAAGGTCCGGTAGAGGCCGGCTCCGGTGCGGGAACCGTCGGGCGACTCGGCATCCCAGGCGCGCGGTTCGGAAGATCCCTGCGCCCCGAGCCATTGCCAGTGCCGCAGCCGGGTGCCGGGGGCGATCTCCAGCACCGGTACGCTGCGACCACGGGCCGGACGGGTGCCGTGGCGGAGGTCGGCGACCATGCGCATCACGTCGGCATGGGGCTCCACCTGCGGGAGGCTCCCGAGGGCGCGCTCCACCTCGGGCATCGTCGGGCGCAGGTGGGCCACCGCGTCCACCGCCTCCATCTGCACCCGGGGGTGCGGGTCGGCGGCGGCCGTCTGCAGCACGTCGGTCACTCCCACGAGCCGGTCGGCCTGCTGGCGCGTCAGGCGCACGGCGGCGGCCCGGTGCAGGGGCGATTCGGCCATGCGCAGGGAGTCGAGCCACGTGGGGCGGACTTCGCCGAAACTATCGGCCACGAATACGGCCTCCAGCAGGGCCTGGGCGTCGGTTGCATGCGCGGCCGCCCAGCGGTCCAGCGCCTTGAGGGCGGCGGGGCCACGGCGGCACAGCTCCAGGCGGGCGTGCTTGCGGACCAGGTCCTGCCGGTGGGTGAGCAAGTCCAGCAGGGCGGGGATCCGGGCTCCCTCGATCTTCGGCCACTGGCGGACCACCGGCCGCGCGGTGTGGACGATGCGCCAGATGCGCCCCTTGTCATGGTTCCAGCGCACGTCGCGCATCGGGTGCTGGGCGTGGCCGATGATGGCGCTGCTGAAGTCCGAGACGTACAAGGCGCCGTCCATGCCGAACTCCACGTCTACCGGTCGGAAGGCCGCGTTCTTGGAGGAGACCAGGTCGAGCCGTTCGCCGCCCCGGACCATGCCCTGGCTGAAGTCGAACCGGGTGAGGGACACCACGTAAGGCCCGATGCAGGCGGCCGACGCCATGCCCTGCTGGTACTCTTCGGGGAAGTTCGGGCTCGAGACGCTGGCTGCGGCGCTGCCCTTGCCGTAGCCCACGGTCTGCGCATGGGCGAAGGGGTGGTAGATGCCCAGCGGGGTCCAGGTCAGCGGCAGTCCGTCGAGGACCAATCCATCGCCGTACATCTGGAAGACGTTGCCGGTGCGGTCGAAGGTCACCTTCCACGGGTTCGGCGTGATGCTCTGCCATTCCGGATCGATGCGGCCGGTGCGGGGGTTGCGTCGGTAGGTGGTGGAGTCGACGCCGCGCACCGGGCCGAACGGCGTCTCGAACTGGGAGCGGTGGAAGACGCCGTCGCTGAACCAGACCGCGCCGGTGGGGTCGGTGGCCATCATGCCGCCGTGATGCGAGTCGGTGAGGTCGAGCCCGCGGAGCCACTCGGTCTTCCGGTCGGCACGGCCGTCGCCATCGGTGTCCTGCAGCAGCCAGTGCCGGGATTGCTCCGAGACCAGCACCCCGTCGGCCGTGAAGGCCACGCCATCCAGCGCATCGAACCCGGAGGCGAAGACGGTGAGCGTGTCGGCCTGACCGTCGCGGTCGGTGTCTTCAAGCACCACGAGCTGATCCTCGCGGGGTTGGCCCGGCAGCGTGTGCGGGAAGCTGGGCATGGTGACCACCCAGAGGCGACCCCGGGCGTCGAAGGCGAGTTGCACCGGTGCGCGCAGCGCGGGGAATCGCTCCTCCGAGGCGAAGAGGTTCACGGCGTAACCGCTGGCGACCTGGAATCCCGCCTGCATCTCGGCAGGCGATTTCACGATGCCCACGCTGTGGGTCGATCCGCCCGAAGGCGGCACGGGCGGCGGAGCCAGGGCGATGAAGGGCGCGTCGGCGAAGCGGGCCACCGGGCTGGTGGCGATCTGCTGCACCAGGGCGTCGGCCTTCTCGATGCGTTCCAGGTAGAGGGGGATCTCCGCCTCCCGCTCCTCGGCCCGCTTGCGCTGGCCGTAGTACAGGATGCCGTTCTTCGGCCGGACGACCTCGGCCACGAACTCGGCCAGTTGCGACGAGGCGGCCGCGACCTCCTTCAGGCGGGCGGGGCCGACCGTGGCCAGCGCCGGGCCACCGACGATCGCCTCGGCGACGACCCGGGCGATGAGGCGGTTCCCGGCGTCGTTCAGGTGCAGCCCGTCGGTGGTCAGTGGCGCCCGGGCCCGCGCGAAGGCCTCCCGGCTCGGGTTGAACACGTCCACGAACCGCGCCCGGTGGGTGGTTGCGGCCTCGCGGAGGGCCTGGGAATACAGGGCGAGGTCGGTATTCCGATCCGCGGCCTTGGGCCCGGGATGGCCAGCCTCCACCGCGGTGGGCGATAGCACCACGAGTCGCGCGTCGGGGTGCAATCGCTCCAGTTGGCCGAGCAGCACCTCCAGGTGCGAGCGGAACTCCGGCAGGCCCTTCGGGCCGGCGAAGGCCTCGTTCATCCCGTAGCCGATCACCACCACGCGCGCAGGCCACAGGGCCAGCAGGGACTTCATGTGGTCGGCGTAGCCCTCGGCCCGAAGACGGTGCCCGACCTCGTCTCCGGTCCAGGCGACGCTGCGGAAATGCACCGGCCGGTTCGTGTCGGCCAGATGGATCCAGGCCTGCAACTCGCCGTGCTCGAGCAGGCGTTCGACCAGCGAATTGCCGTGGAAGACCAGCGTGTCGTCGCGGCCCAGTGCGAGGGGGGCCGCTTGGCCGGGAGTTGGCGACGTCTGGGCGGGCGAGCCTTGGCCGAAGGCGGAGCCGCCGGTGACGCAAGGCGCGAGCAGGAGGGCGAGCAGGCGAACCAGCGGCCTCGCGCGGCGCAGGGGCAGGGGGCGGTGGAACCGGTGCATGGAATTGCCGCAAGGGTCGGGTTTCAGGTCCGGCCGGCAAGCCTCGAGCGAGGCCTGCGATCGTGGGCGCTGGATCCATCCGGGATCCACGCCGATGGGGGCGCGGCCCGGAGTCCACCGCCTGTCGGCGTTCGATCCGGCCGATCGCCTCGGATGGGTTGGGGATGTCCCGTGGGATGTCCCGGGAATGCCCGCGTTCTCCCGAAGTCGGATCAGAACGTCTCGAGCGTGTCGCCGACGCGCAGGGTGGTGCCGGCCCCGCGGCTGAGGATCAGGTTGTGACCGAAGAGTGGCGAATCGAAGCGTGGGTCCATGCGGTAGCGGGCGAGGGTGCGCAAGGGCTCCGGGCCGCGACGGGTGGTCGCCTGGTCGGTCGTGGTCATCACGCAGCGGATGCAGGGTTTCACCCGGGCGAACTCGACGGCCCCGGAGCGGAGGGTGGTGCCCTGGTCCTCGGAGCCCACGCCCCCGCCGGCGATGACGAGGTTCGGTCGGAACCGGTCCATCCGGAGATCCGAGCCTCCGCCGATGCGGTGGTTGAGGTCGGCCAAGGATTCCTCGGAGGCCACCAGGAACGGGTAGCCGTCGCTGAAGTAGTTCTCGGCCTCCCGGGACCCGGTCCATTCCCTGGAACTCAGGCGGCGCCGCGTGGGATCCCAGCGGACCAATCGCACGCGCTGTTCGAGGAACTCGCTGAACCAGGCCGCCGCCCGGTCTCCCTCGTCGAGGGCCTGGGTCGCGTGCCGCCAGACGGTGACCGGGATCGTGGGCCCGAACGGACTGCCGGGTGCTCGAAACCGGGGAATCGTGAGCGGTTCCAGCCCGGGGGCGCGCAGTTCCAGCGCCTCGGCGGTCAGGGTGGTCTCGATGAGGGCCATCCGCGGGGTCTGCCGCTGGGTGATGAATCGGCCGGCCTCATCGACCACCATCCACTCCCGGTCATGGGCCAACCCGTGCGGAGTCACCAGGGCTTCGGTCAGCGCGATGCCCCGCGCGGATTTCACCGGGTACACCACCAAGCCCGTCAGGCGAACCGTCTGCGACATGGCCGGATCGTCCGGCGTCTCCGCAGCGTTGGCAACCGATACGGCCGGCGAGCAGCCTGTCCCCGGGGCCCCCCATCCCCCGTGCGTGTGGGTCGCCGATGGCTCGACGCCTGCAGGATGGATACCGACGGGCCAGACTCCGCCGGCGCCGTAGGGTTTTCCAGGAGGGGATACGGCGGACTTTGGCATTCCTCGCGCCCGGCATGCGGGCTTTACTCGGGGGCATGTTGTTGACGCCGTCGGAACTGGACAGCCTGACGCGCCTGATCCACCGCTCACCCCACACCCTGCTCGGGCTGCACCCGCTGGGCGATGGGACCGGTCTGGTGGGCCGGGCGCTGATCCTGGGGGCGGTGGCCGTCCAGGTGGTCCCGGTCCACGACCGTTCGCAGCCGACCTTCGACTTGTTGCGGTTGGATTCGTCCGACGTCTTCGAAGGGGTCCAACGATCGACCTCCCAGGTCTATGCCTACGACCTGCGAGTCCAGTGGGCCGACGGGTCCGTGTCGCAGGGGCGCGATCCCTATTCGTTCTGGCCCACCGTGTCGGACAACGACCTCCACCTCTTCGGCGAAGGCAATCACCTGAGGCTGTACGAGGCCCTGGGTGCGCGGGTGCTCATCCTGGACGGTGTCGCCGGAGTGGCCTTCTCCGTCTGGGCCCCGAGTGCGCGCAGGATGTCGGTGGTGGGCGATTTCAACGGATGGGACGGCCGTCGCCATGCCATGCGGCAACTCGGTTCCAGTGGCGTCTGGGAGATCTTCATCCCCGGGGTGCGCGAGGGGGCCTTGTACCAGTTCGAGATGGTCGATGCGCAGGGGGGGCTCAAGGTCAACACCGACCCGATGGGGTCGGCCTTCGAGTTGCCCCCGCAGCGGGCGGCCGTGGTCTGCGACACCGGCCGGTTTGCCTGGACCGACGGGGCCTGGATGGAACGCCGCCGGCAGCGGGATCCCTTGCGATCGCCCATGAGCATCTACGAGCTGCATGGCGGCTCGTGGAAGAAGAAGTCCGCCAGCGAATCCCTGGGCTACCGGGAGCTGGCCGGGCCGCTCATCGAGTATCTGCGCACCACCGGGTTCACCCATGTCGAACTCATGCCGGTGGCCGAGCATGCCTTCTATCCGAGCTGGGGGTATCAGGTCACCGGCTTCTACGCGCCGACCCGCCGCTACGGCACGCCGGAGGACCTCCAACACCTCATCAACGCCCTGCACACGGCGGGCTTCGGCGTGATCATCGACTGGGTTCCGGCGCACTTCCCCAAGGACGCCTGGGCCCTGGCCCGCTTCGATGGCACGGCCCTCTACGAGCATGAGGACCCGCGCCAGGGCGAGCATCAGGACTGGGGCACGCTGATCTTCAACTTCGGCCGTCACGAGGTGTCCAACTTCCTCATCGCCAACGCCCTGAGCTGGTGCGAGCGCTACCATGTCGACGGCCTGCGCGTGGACGCCGTGGCGTCGATGCTCTACCTCGACTATTCGCGGAAGGAGGGCCAGTGGATCCCCAACCGGTACGGGGGTCGCGAGAACCTCGAGGCCGTGGAGTTCCTCCGTCGCTTCAACCACCACGTGGGCGTCCAGTTCCCCGGCGTGGTCACCGTCGCCGAGGAGAGCACCTCGTGGCCGATGGTGTCCCGACCGCCGTGGATCGGGGGGCTTGGCTTCACCCTCAAGTGGAACATGGGGTGGATGCACGACACGCTGGGCTATTTCGGCCGGGACCCCATCCACCGGCGCTACCACCAGAACGAGCTCACCTTCGCCATGCTCTACCACGGGCATGAGAACTTCGTGTTGCCGCTCTCGCACGACGAGGTGGTGCACGGCAAGGGGTCGCTGCGCCGGCGCATGCCCGGCGACGATTGGCAGGCCTTCGCCAACCTGCGCACGCTGCTCGGCTACCAGTGGTTCTTCCCGGGCAAGAAGCTGCTCTTCATGGGGTGCGAGCTGGGACAGTCCTCGGAGTGGAATGTCAACGCCGAGGTGGATTGGGGGCTCCTCGCCAAGGGGCCCTACCACGCCGGGGTGCAACGGTGGGTGTGCGATCTCAACGCCGTGTACCGGGCCGAGCCCGCCTTGTGGCGGGGCGACTACGAGGAGGGGGCCTTCCGGTGGATCGACACCGGCGACCATGCCAACAGCGTGTTGAGCTTCGTGCGAACCGACCGGGAGACCGGGGGGTGCCTGTTGGTGATCCTCAACCTGACCCCGACCCTTCATCAGGCCTACCGGATCGGCCTTCCCAGGCCGGGGCGGTGGATCGAGGTGCTCAATTCCGATGCGGCGATCTACGGCGGCGGCAACCAGGGCAACGCCGGGGGCGTGGTCTCCGAGCCGGTCTCCTGCCATGGACTGCCGCAGTCGGCGGGGTTCGTGTTGCCGCCCCTGGGCGTCAGTGCCTTCCGGCCTGCCAGGGCGGGCGGCTCCGGCGGGACGCTCGGCGGTTGATCGGTGCCGGATTCATTGGAACGCTCCGGTCGTCCGATCGCCCCATGGCCCTCGTTTCCCAAAGCACCCTCGACCAGATCCGCGCCGCCAACGACATCGTCGACGTGATCGGCGCGCACGTGCCGCTCAAGCGCAACGGCGCGAACTTCGTGTGCCTGTGCCCGTTCCACAAAGAGAAGTCCCCGAGCTTCAACGTGAACCCGTCTCGGCAGATCTTCCGGTGCTTCGGCTGCGGGAAGGGCGGCGACGTGTTCACCTTCGTCAAGGAGTTCGAGAACCTCGACTTCATGGATGCGGTGCGCCGCCTGGCCGAGCGGGCGCGGATCCCGCTGGAGATGGACAACGACCCGGCCGTCCGGGACCAGCGTTCCATCAAGGACCAGCTGCTCAAGCTCCACGAGGCCATCACCCAGCGCTGGCAGCAGTGCCTGGCGGGCGAGGCCGCCGGCCAGGTGGCCCGCGAGTACCTGGAGCGCCGGGGAGTCACGCCCGAGGCCGTTCGCGAGTTCCGCATCGGGGCCGCCCCGGAGGCGTGGGACGACACGGTGAACTGGGCGAAATCCAAGGGGTTCGCGCCCGAGTTGTGCGAGACGGCCGGGCTCATCCTGCGCCGGGAGTCGGGCGGCTGGTACGACCGCTTCCGAGGGCGGTTGATGTTCCCCATCTGCGACGAGCAGGGGCGGGTCATCGCCTTCAGCGGGCGGGTGCTCCAGGGCGACGAGAACCAGGCCAAGTACGTCAACTCACCGGAGACGCCCATCTTCAGCAAGGGCCGAGTGCTCTTCGCCCTCGACAAGGCCAAGCGCCCGATCCTCGACGCCGGCAAGGCCATCCTCGCCGAGGGGCAGCTCGACACCATCGCCTGCCATG
>VHCX01000097.1 GCA_016871615.1 Verrucomicrobiota bacterium | reverse complement strand
GGACCTCGAGGACCGGGGATTTCTCAACCTCTGGGTGGAGACTGCCGCGGAGGCGGCCCGAAACCCCGGGGTGGCGGTGCGACTTCACGACAGCTACTCGAGCCTGCAGGCGCGCCTGGCCTCCCTTATCGCGGACGCCCAGGCCAACGGCTCCATCGCCTCGACGACCGATCCTGGCACGTTGTCGTGCCTCGTCATGGCCGCCTTCGACGGCCTCATCCTCAGGGCCACCGTCGATCCCGGGCTCGACGCGCGCCCGCTCACCCGGGGCTTCCTGGACTTCATCGGGCGCGCCATCGGGGCCCGGACGCCGGCCCGCGGCGCATCCTCCGCCCCAAGGGCCTCCGCCAAGAAGACCTCCGGCCGAACCCGGCCCCCGGGACGAAAGGCCCGCCGATGACCTGGGTGGGTCTCCAGATGCTGCGGAACGACCGGGCCAAGTTCGCCGCGATGATCGTGGCGGTGTCGCTGGCGGTCTTCCTCATGCAGAACCAGGCGGCGATCCTCGCGACGATGCTGTCCATGACGGCGGCGCAGATCCGCGACGTGAAGGACGCGGACCTGTGGGTGACCCAGCCCGAGGTCGAGTGTTTCGACCAGGTCCGGTCGCTGCGGGACATCGAGCTGCTGCGCGTCCGCGGCGTTCCGGGCGTCGCCTGGGCTGCGCCGCTGGTGAAGATCGACGCCATCGGGCGCTCCGACGGCGGCCGGCTCAACACGGTGACCGTGCTTGGCATCGACGACGCCAGCCTCGTCGGCCTGCCCCACCGCATGCGGGTAGGCCAGGCCGACGCCATCCGCGAGCGGGACACGGCCGTCATCGACCCCGGGGGCCACGAACTCTTCTTCCCCGGCGAGCCGTTCCGTCCCGGCCGTTCCATCCGCATCCGCGACCGCCGCATCCGCATCGTCGGGGTTTCCGATGCGGCCGCCCCGTTCACGGGCCTGCCGTTGCTGCACACCTCCCGTTCGACGGCCGCCGCGCTCAGCCTCGGCGAAGCGCACCTCACGAGCTTCATCCTCGCCAAGGCGACACCGGGAAGCCGGCCCGCGGAGGTCTGCCGGCGCATTGACGCCCTAGGCGGCCTGAGGGCCCGCACCACCGAGGGGTTCGCCCGCGATGCGATGAGGTTCTACGGCAGCCAGGGCGTGCCGATGCTCTTCATGGTCACGATCGGCATCGGGCTCGTCGTCGGGGCGGCCATCACCGGCCAGACCTTCCTGATGTTCATCAAGGAGAACGCCCGGCCGCTCTCGATGCTCAAGGTGGTGGGCACGACCGACCGCCAGCTGGGCCGGATGATCCTCCTCCAGGGAGCCCTCGTGCTGGGCCTGGGCTCGTGCTTCGGCAGTGCGATCGCGGCGGCGGTCTGCGACCTCGTGCGCACCCAGCCCTTCCTGCGCAGCCTGTACCTGCCGTGGGAGATCGCCCTGGGCACCTGCGGGGCGCTGGCGTCGGTGACGGGCCTGGCGCTCTACGCGAGCTTCCGTCACGTCCGCGCCCTGGAACCGGCCACCGTCTTCCGCTGATCCCATGGTTTCCGACGACCCAACGGCCGTGCGGTGCACGGACATCCGGCGGCATTTCGGCGAGGGTGAGGCCCGCGTCGAGGTCCTGTGCGGGGTGGACCATTCGGTCCGCCGCGGCGAACTAAGCTTCCTGGTCGGCCCCAGCGGCTGCGGCAAGACGACCCTCATCTCGGTGATCGCCGGCCTGCTCGAGCCGACCTCCGGCGCGGTGTCCCTCTTCGGCAGGAACCTCGGCACGATGCCACCCGACGAACGGGTGCTGTTCCGGCGGGAGCACCTCGGATTCGTCTTCCAGCAGTACAACCTGTTGCAGGCGCTGACCGCCGCCGAGAACGCCGCCGTGCCGCTGCTGGCGGCCGGGATGCGCCGCCTGGAGGCCGTGGACCGGGCCCGCGCCCTGCTGGACCGCCTGGGCCTCGGCAGCCGCACCGGGGCCTATCCCCGGCAATTGTCCGGCGGCCAGCAGCAGCGGGTGGCGCTGGCCCGCGCGCTGGTGCACGAGCCGAGGCTGGTGATCTGCGACGAGCCGACCGCCGCCCTCGACCACGCCACGGGCGAAGCCGTGATGGAACTCCTGGCCACGGCCGCCGTGCACCCGGACCGCGCGGTCCTCGTGGTCACCCACGACAGCCGCGTCTACCACTTCGCCGACGTCATCGCCCACATGGACGATGGCCGCATCGTCCGCACCGAAGCGGGACCGTCCTCCCCGGTTCCGACGTCCCCTTTCCCGTCGACCGCTCCCGCATGAAACACCACCTGCTCACCCTGCTTGCCGCCGGCGCGGCCATCTTCGCCACCGTCTCCGTGGTGCGGACCCAACCCCTGCGCGAGACGAGCGAGCCGCCCTCGGCCCCGCCCGCCTCGACCTTTCCCGAGACCGTCGCCGCGGTCGGCCTTGTCGAGGCCGGCTCCGAACACATCAGCGTGGGCACCCCGATCGCCGGCGTGGTGGCCGAGGTGACGGCGGCCATCGGCCAGGCGGTCACCACCGGGACCCCGCTATTCCGCCTCGAAACGCGGCACCTCGAGGCCTCGCTGGCCGTGAAGACCGCGCTCGCCGGGGCGGCACGCGCCCGCCTGGAGACAGCACGGAGCACAGTTGCCGACCTGGCCGACCGTGTGGAGCGGTCCCGGAAGCTGCGCGCGGGCACGGTCATCAGCGAGGAGGAGTTGGTCCGCAACGGCTTCTCGCTGCGGACCGCCGAGGCCCGACTCGCCGAGGCGGCGGCCGAGGTGGTGGCGGCCGAGGCCGAGGTGCAGGCCGTCCGCACCGAGATCGCCCGGTGCACCGTGGCCGCGCCCATCGACGGCACCGTGCTGCAGTCGCGGATCCGGCCCGGCGAATTCGCCGCCACGGGACCCGGGTCGGGCCCGGGCGGCCCGCTGATGATCCTGGGCAACCTGAGCCCGCTGCACCTCCGGGTGGACGTCGACGAGCACGAGGCCTGGCGCATCGGCCCGGCAAGCCGCGCCCGTGCGCATGTCCGGGGCAATGCCGGCATGTCGCACGCGCTGGAGTTCGGGAGGATTGAACCCTTTGTGATCCCCAAGCGCTCGCTGACCGGCGACAGCATCGAGCGCGTGGACACGCGCGTGCTGCAGGTGATCTACCGCATCGCGCCGACCGGGGATGGACCCGTGACACCGCCGCAGACGGGCCCTCGCCTGCATCCC
This sequence comes from Verrucomicrobiota bacterium, assembly GCA_016871615.1. Taxonomy (GTDB): domain Bacteria; phylum Verrucomicrobiota; class Verrucomicrobiia; order Limisphaerales; family UBA9464; genus SXXZ01. Next base: position 7,355 of record VHCX01000097.1, on the reverse strand, counting down.
GGCCAACAGATGGACGTGTTCATCGAGGCGGGCGGCGCGCCGAAGGTGGCCGCCTCGCGTTGAGCAGGGCTTCTGGGAGGGGGGGGGCGGCGCTCAATGCCCGTGCAGGCTGAACCAGAGCTGCCCCCGCGCGCCGACGTCGTAGCGCAACTCGTACTGCATGGCCGGACGCGCATCGGCCAGCGTGATGCGGACGGTGCGGCCATCGGGCAGCAGGACGGCCGAGTTCACCCCGACCTCGTCCTGGCCCTCCTGGCCCGGATGGGCCAACGACCAGTCCTTGGACCCGTAGTCCTGGGAGTAGCGGTAGTTCCACCGACGCACGCCGAAGCTCCCGGGGTCGGCGGCCAGCGCAGGGTCGAGCTTCTCGGCGAAGGTGAACTCCAGCGACGTGCCGTCCTGCCGCCACGCCACGGGGACGCGCAGCGGCCGGGAGGTGCGCCGCACACGCTGGAGGACCCCGTCCTTCACCGCGCTGGTCTGCCAGCCCGTGCTGCCGGCGACGTACAGGGCGCCCTCGCGGGCGTGGAAGGTCGCCCGGTTGGGGCCGCTGAGGAACTTCACCGGCAGGGGCACCACCGCCCCCTGGGGCACCGCGCCCCGGTCGTCCCGTAGCGCCAGCATCATCCCGCAGCGCCCCCACAGCAGGTGGACCATCTGGCCGCCGAGATCACCCCACTGGCCCGCCGGGATCCACGCCTGGGATCCGCTGGAGTTGTCCACGGCATGCGGGATCCAGCACAGGGGCCAGTCCCGGCCGAAGGTAGGGTTGTGGTCGGCCTTGGGACCTCCGTAGCCATACCAGCCCCCGTCCCGGGCCTCGATGATCTCGCTCGTGGGCGTCCAGGTCCCCTGCTGCGGCGACACGGTCACGATCCCCCCGTCGGGCCGGACCCCCATGCCGTTGGGGTTGCGGAAGCCCGAGGCGATCGTCCGGGCCGATCGGCCATCGGCCGCGACCCGATGCACGCCTTGCGGATCGGCGTAGTAGAAGCGCCCCGTCGAATCGACCTCGAGGCAGGTGACATAATCGTGCCCGCCGGGCGAGGTGGCGATGCCGTCGAAGAAGGTGGCGTAGCAGTCGGCGACCCCGTCGCCGTTGGTGTCCTCGAGACGGGTGATGCGGTCCTTGCCCAGGACGTACACCTGGTTGTCGCGGACCTTCAGGCCGAGCGGCTGGAAGAGCCCGCTGGCGACCCGTTTCCACCGAAGCGCCTGGAGTCCGTCGTCAATGCCGGTGACCCGCCAGACATCGCCATGGATGGTGCAGACATGGCCGGCGCCGTCGGCCGTGAAGTCCACGCCCGAGGCGAAGAGCAGCGCCTGATAGGGGTTGTCGTAGGGGAGCGTGAGGGTGTCGACGGCGAAGGGCCCGTTCTCGAGGCCACGCTGGCCCCGGGTGACCAACTCCACCACCCCCGGGGCCGGCGGGATCGGCGCGGTGCCGGCGACGGCGGGCGGTCGGGCCTTGGCCCATCGCTCGAAGGCGGTGCCTTCACCCACCGCTCCCCGCCAGAGGATCACGTCCAAGGCCAGCGGGTCCCCGATCGGGAGCTTGAGCACCGCCGATCCGAGGCCGGGACCCGCCGGCTCCCGGCGAAGGCTCGACTCGCACTCGATCGCCGTGCCGGTCACGACGGCGGCTGCCGACGTTTTTCCGGCGTCCGTGTTCCGGACCAGATGCGTGTGCCGGAGGGTGTCCACCGTGGCCGAAGGCACGCCCTGGACGATCTGGATCGATCGGTCCTGAAACACGTCGTTGGACAACCGGTCGCCGTTCAGGTGACCTGCCGACCACCAACGCAGCGGCGCGGTGCGGGCACCGATCTCCAGGTGCCGCACGAGGGCCGGTCCGGCCGGCGTCGTCGCCCATTCCGGACGCTCGCGCACGCGCACGCCCCCGACCTCCCAGTCCAACACGATGCCGTCCGGGGTGTGGTGCTGGCCGAGGAACCTCGGGGCCGGGGCATCCTTCGGACGGACCGGGTCGGAAGTCCAGAGCACCGGACCCGCCGGCACCGGCGTCCCGATGAGACCGAAGCGGGTCGCGTCGAACTTGAGGAAGCCCCCGGTCCACGCCGCCCGGACCGATCCCTGCGCCAGGTCGTAGAGCACGCTGGCGTCGGGCCCCACCCGCACGGTCAGCCCGCGGACCACGGTGCCGCCGTCGGGCAACCGCACCGTGGAGGCCAGGAACGGCCCGATGTCGGTGCGCTGCCAGCGGTTGTCCACCCAGTCCTTCTCGGCCTGGACCCCGGGCTCGCGCCCCGAGGCCGGGGGTTCGCCGGCGGAACCGCCGGCCGCCGCCGTGAGTTTCCCGAGTCCGTCGAGTTCCTTGCGAAGCTTCACGGCCGCATCCTCCTCGGTGTGGCCGATGAGGCCCACGGGACCACGCCATCCGCTGGCCTCCACGATCTTCAGCAGGCGGGCCTCCTGGTCGCCCTGTCCGAGGGGGAGGATCTTCTTCCCGACCTTGTCGCCGTCCCGGACCATCCCGTTGAGGTTCAGGGCCAGCAGGTGCGGCTTGAGGATGCCGAACTGTCGCTCGAAGTCGTCGAGATGCCCGTGGCCGTGGTGGAAGTTGTAGACGCTGCCGACATTCGCGTGGCCAGCCTTCCGCAACCCCTCGAGGACGCGCACCTGGTTGGCCGGCTCCCCGAACCAGCCGAGGTGGTTGTACAGGGCCACGGTGCAGCCGAGCCGGGCCGCCTCGGCGCAGATGGGCCCGAGGGTTCCCACGGCGGCCTGTACCTTCTGCTCCAGCCGCGCGGCGTCGGGCTCGGGCTCCGTGCCCAGGGTGATCCACAGTTGTGGGTGGATGCGCTGGCGCTCGACGCACGCGAGGATGGCCTTCGCCTCGGCATTGAGGGCGGCCGGGAACCACCAGGCCGTGATCTCGATGCGACGACGACGCATCGCCTCGACCTCGGCGTCGAAGGTGGGCAGGTGCTCGGCGCGCCAATCGTAGGCCAGCCGGGTAAAGCCCAACTGCTCGAGCATCTCCGCCCGGGCCTCGGGTCCGCGCTTCTGCGAGTCGAAGGGCACGATGCACCAGGCCACGAGGTTGGTGCGGGAGAAGAGGCCTTGGGCCGGCAGGGCCCGGAGACCCGGGGCCGACAGCAGGAAACCCAAGACGCCGAAGACGCCGAGGATCCGGGACAGGCAAGCGACGGATCGGCCGCACGAACCGCAGGGCAATCTCATGACCGCAGGCTACCGGAGACCCGCGGGCGAAGTCACGCGCCGGACACCCGGGCGCCGGTCAGCTCGGCCCGGGTCATCTCGGTGATGAGGCGCTCGAAGCTGATCTCGGGCGTCCACCCGAGGAGTTCGCGGGCCCGCGCCGGGTTGCCGACGAGGTTCGACGGCTCGGCCGGACGCAGGAACCGGGGATCCTGCCGCACATGATGCCGCCAATCGAGGCCCACCGAGGCGAAGGCCACCTCGACCACGTCCTGCACCGAATGGAGCACCCCGCTGGCGAAGAGGTAATCCCGCGGGATCTCCTGCTGCAGGCTCAGCCACATGCCGCGCACGTAGTCCCGGGCGTCTCCCCAGTCGCGGAGGGCGGAGGTGTCGCCCAAGGCCAGGTCGCGCTGGCGTCCCTCGCGGATGGTGGCGGCGGCCCGGCAGATCTTGCGCGTGACGAAGTTCTCCCCGCGACGGGGCGACTCGTGGTTGTAGAGGATGCCGTTGACCGCGTAGAGCCCGTGGGCTTCCCGGTAGATGCGCACCATCTGCGCCGCAAACGCCTTGGCCGTGCCATATGGGCTGACCGGCTGGAACGGCGTATGCTCGTCCTGTGGCGCGACGGCAGGCCGACCGAACATCTCGCTGGATCCGGCGTGGAAGAGCCGGGGCGGCTTCGGCAGGTCGCGGATCATCTCCAGCAGGCGCAGCGTGCCCATCGCCGTCATCTCGCAGGTGGACTCTGGAATGTCGAAGCTCAGGCCCACATGGCTCTGGCCGGCCAGGTGGTACACCTCGTCGGGACCGACCCGGACGAGCACGCGCCGGAGAGTGGTCGGATCGTCGAGATCGGCGTAATGAAGGTGGAGGGTCCGGCCGTAGACCGACGGATCGGCATACAGGTGCCCCAGGCGGGATCGCTCCAGCGAACTGGTCCGACGGACCACCCCATGCACCTCGTAGCCCCGCCCCAGGAGCCATTCGGTGAGGTACGACCCGTCCTGACCCGTGATGCCGGTGATCAACGCCTTGGGAGCCATGACGGGGCCACCGTCCCCGGAACCTGCTCAGGCCAGCAAGCGCGGAGTTGCCCTGAGCGCGCGTCCGTGGACTCCCGACCCGTCCTTGCCCACCGGGCGCGCGCGATCCACGTTTCCCGGCACCTGCCCATGTTTCGACTCCTCCTCGCCGGGTGGCTCCTGGCCGGCCTTGTCCGGGCCGCGAGCCCGCGCCCGTCGCCGTCCCTGTCGCCGTCGGCCCCGCCCCCGATCCATCGCGAATTCCGGGCGATGTGGATCGCCACGGTGGGCAACATCGACTGGCCCAGCAAACCGGGGCTGCCTGTCGCCACCCAGCAGGCGGAGCTGCGTGCCCTGCTCGACACGGCCCGACGCGCGAACCTCAACGCCGTCCTGCTGCAGATCCGCACCGGCTGCGATGCGCTGTACCCGTCGGCGCTGGAACCCTGGAGCGAATACCTGTCCGGCCGCATGGGACAGGGCCCGAACCCGCCTTGGGATCCCCTGGCCTTCGCGGTGGCCGAGGCCCACGCGCGCGGGCTCGAACTGCACGCGTGGCTCAACCCGTTGCGGGCCCGCTACAGCCAGGCCCTCTCGCCGGTCGCCCCGCGGCACGTCAGCCGCACCCGGCCGGACCTGGTGGTGGCCTACGGGAGGTTCCTGTGGCTGGACCCTGGGCTGGCCGAATCCCGGGACCTGACCCTGAAGGTGGTGGCCGATGTGGTGCGCCGGTACGACATCGACGGGCTCCACATCGACGACTACTTCTATCCGTACCCTGAGAAGTCCGCGCTGGGAGTCCCCCTGCCCTTCCCGGATGACCGGAGCTGGACGGCCTACCAGCGCGGCGGGGGCCGCCTGGCCCGCCCGGACTGGCGGCGCGAGAACGTCAACACGCTGGTGCGTGCCATGAACACCACCGTTCACCGCGAGAAGCCCGGGGTGAAGTTTGGCATCAGTCCCTTCGGCATCTGGAGGCCCGGGTTCCCGGAGGGCATCCAGGGCATGGACCAGTTCGAGGTGCTCCACGCCGACGCCCGCCAATGGATCCGCGACGGCCTGGCCGACTACTTCGCGCCCCAGCTTTACTGGACGGAACGCCAAGCCGGCCAGCGCTTCAGCCGTCTGCTGGCCTGGTGGGCCTCGGAGAACACCGCGCGTCGCCACCTCTGGCCCGGGCTGAACGCCGCGGACATCGGCAAGGGCCGGAACGCCGCCGAGATCCTCTGGCAAGCCGGCCAGATCGGCCCCCGGACGGGATCGTCGGGCTCGATCCTGTGGAACGCCTCAGCCCTCCACGCCAACCGGGACGGCCTGGCCACCCGGCTGGTGCAGGGGCCCTTCGCCCAGAGGGCCCTGGTGCCCGCGTCGCCGTGGCTCGGCTCGCAGGCGCCGGAGACCCCGGTGATCGAGGTGGCCCATGGAGGCCGGGGTCCGGTGACGGTCGACGTGGACGCCGGGAAGGACGCGAACCTGTCGGCGGTGGTGGTTCAAACCCTCGGCGAGTGGTCCTGGAAGACCGAGATCCTGCCCGGGGCGACCCGCCGACTTTCCGTGGCCCGCACCTACCGAGGCACCCCGCCGCGGGAGCTCCGGGTGGTCACCGTCTCGCGCACCGGCATCGAGAGCGCGCCGGCGGTCTGGCGGCCGAAGTGACGCCGGGAAGCCGGCGCTCAGCGCGGGGCCAGCACCACGCGGAACCCGACGAAGTGGATGCCGTTGGAAGGAGCCATCATGAAGCGGCTCGAGGCGCCGCCATACTGCAGGTCCTGGTTCCATCCGCCCCCCTTGAAGACCTTGTAGGCGTTGGTGCCCGTGTTGGGCGGGCCCTGGGGGTCGGTCAGCGGACGGGCCGGGTAGGGCTCGAACCAGTCCGAAACCCATTCCCAGACATTCCCGTGCATGTCGTGCAGGCCCCAGCCGTTGGACGACTTGCCGCCGACCGGGTGGGTCGACGCGTCGCAGTTCTCGGCCGTCCAGGCATGCGTCTCCCCCTCCTCGGGCCTCGACCCGAAGTAGAAGCGGTTGGTCGACCCGGCCCGGCAGGCATACTCCCACTCGGCCTCGGTGGGCAGACGGTACAGGAAATCGGCGGGCAACCGACCCTGATCCCGTTCCCGCGACGTGACCCGCGCGCAGTAGTTGCTGGCCTGCACGAAGGAGACCTTCTCGACCGGGTGGTCGCTCCGGCCCGCGAAATGGCTGGGGTTCGATCCCATGACCGCCTCGAACTCGGCCTGGGTGACCTCGTATCTGCCGATCCAGAAGTCCCGGGTCAGCGTCACGGGGAACCGGATGCGCTGGAAGGTCCCGGCCGGGATGCGGACCATGTGGGTGATCGGCACCGGGGCCGACGGGGTGGGAGAGGCCGCGCCGCCCGGGGTCGAAGACGGCGCGGACGACGGGGCCGGACCGCACCCGGACAGCCCGGCGGCGATCCCCAGCGTGAGCGCGAGGGACAGAAGGACGGAGCCCACGGCCTGACGGGCGACGGACCTGCTCTCGGGCGGGACGGCAGGGCGACGGGTGGCGGGACGCTGGATCATGGTCGGGATGCCGAAGGCTGGGCGACGTCCACCGAGGCCTGCGACGGCTGCAGCGGGATGCGCTGCTCGGGACGATTCGGCCAACGCACGCGCAGGGCAACGGCTTTGTTGGTGCCCCCCAGGACCCGGACGGCGGCATCCTGCGACCAATAGCCGCCGCCCGCCGACACCCCATGCAGGGGGCCCAGGCCTCCCTGGGCGTCCTCCAGGCGCAGTTCGACCCCGACGCCGTCGGGGTTTCCGGCGGGCCCCTTGAGCACCACCCGCAGGCCCGGCGTGCCTGCCCGGTTCCGGAAGAGCCGGGTGGCTCCGTGGTTCTGGCTGATCACCGCGTCCAAACGGCCGTCATGGTCGAAATCGCCCAAGGCCGCCCCGCGCTGCTCGCCGAAGACGCGGATGCCCGACGCCTCGGGATCCCAGGCGCTGAAGGTGCCGTCACCCCGGCCGCGCAAGACCAGCCCGTACCCGCCGTCCTCGCGGGTGAGGTCCGAGGCGGTGCCGAAGAAGTTCTGCGAGGCGAGCAGGTCCTGCACCCCGTCGCCGTCGAGGTCGCCGACCGCCACCGAAAACCCCGGGGCCCGCTGGGCCTCGACCGGGAGGG
>VHCX01000096.1 GCA_016871615.1 Verrucomicrobiota bacterium | reverse complement strand
CGCTGGGTTGAGACCTCAGGCCCTGTGCCAACTCTTCGATGTAGCGCACGGCGCTTCGTAGGAGGTTCGGATGCCAACCCGCTCTCTTCCGGCTCGGAGTGCCCGACCGAGGTCCCCAAAAAAGTGTTTACGCGTGGTTCATGGGATGGGCGTCGCTATTGCATCCGGAGGTCGCCCCCGTCATTTTCATTGCCTCGCCGACCCCACCGTGCACCGGTAGCTCAATTGGATAGAGCTTCTGACTTCGGATCAGAAGGTTGCAGGTTCAAGTCCTGCCCGGTGTACCACGGTTTTCATTGGGGTTTTTGAGGTTTTTCGGAGTTTTCGAGGCGACCATTTTTGACCCATGCTGCCACTTTGCTGCCACTTTTTGCGACGGTGGATGGGCTGTTGCCACTTCCCCCTGTGCGATCAGGCGCTGCCGTTCTACCGGGCGGACGTGCCCGGGTGGACGTGCCGGGATGGTCAGCGGGTTCGATGCAGGGTGCCGGGGGTCCGTACAAACGATCGGCGAGGCGACCGTTGACCTGTCGCAGAGTTGGATTTCTCCTCGTGAAATGAATCAGGTGCGTGTTGGACTTATAGTGCTGCTCCTGCTTGCAATGCGGTGTCTGAGCGGTGAGCCAGCCACCGCGGTCGCGACCGTCACCGCAGGCTTCGTCAGCGGCATCACCGTCACTTCAGGCGGCTCCGGGTACTCGAGCGAGCCGACGGTCACGATCACCGGAGGAGGAGGCAGCGGCGCAACGGCCAGGGCGATCCTGAGCGGGGACAAGGTGTCGCTGGTTGTGGTGCTGACGGCTGGGAGTGGGTACACGAGTGCGCCAACGGTGAGCATCGAGGCACCGCCGAAGGAACTGGGGTTGTCTTTGGAACTGGTCCCAAAGCTCACCGTCGTAGGGCCGCCGGGAAGTCTTGCCCGAGTGGAGTGGTCGGTGGACCTGTCCGGTCCGTGGACGACCTAGAGTAACATAGTCATGAATGCGGAGGGAATTGTTTTGGTGGATATATCGCCTGCCTCAAGCCAACGCTTCTATCGTGTATCTGCTCAGCCAAAAGGCTACGTCTGGATTGAACCCGGATCGTTTAGAATGGGAAGCCCAATTAATGAACCAGGTCGGAATCCAGGTAACGAAGCTCAACGGACAATTATATTGACAAGAGGTTTTTGGATTTGTGAGCACGAGGTGACTCAAATTGAGTATAAATCGATAATGAGAATAAACCCATCACCTCATGTCGGCGATAACCGCCCCGTCCATCGCGTTAGTTGGAACGATGCAGTTGAATACTGCAGAAGGCTAACAGCCAAGCAAAAAGAATCTAGATACATATCTAGCAATCAAGAATTCCGCCTCCCGACAGAGGCGGAGTGGGAGTATGCCAATAGAGCTACAACATCTGGGATACGTTACGGGGAAATTTTGAGTACTGCCTGGTATAGAGAAAATTCGAACGGTAAACCTCAAGACATAAAAACAAAACAACCAAATAACTGGTTTATTTATGACATGATAGGAAACGTTTGGGAATGGTGCTCGGACTGGGCTGATTCAAAAAAACCTGGCTCACTTACCGACCCTCAAGGTCCAGAAATGGGACAAAGTAAAGTCTTCCGCGGCGGAGGATGGATCAGCGACGCTTCAAATTGCAGGGCTGCTGTTTCGGGTAGTGGAAAGCCTGACGAGGGGTATTTGGATATCGGTTTCCGTGTTGTCCTCAGCTCAGTTCGGTGAGTTGAAGGCAGCGCCGGAGGCGGCGATAGCGGATCGGCGGCGGAGCCGGAGTCGGGAGCGAGTGGAACGAGCGGAAGACGCAGGCGCAGTGGCCGCGGAGCGGAGGGCGAGGGACCCACGCCCGGTCGTACCGGGAATGGAGCGAACACACCGGCACTGCAGAACTACAAGCGGACGTTTACCCTCTGTCGTGTGTCGCTTTCCTTTCATGGTCTGGTCCCTTTCTTGGTCGCCCAGACTCTCACTCCCTCTGGATCAGTTTTGCGAGGTCACGTCAGATCTTGCATGTAGACACTGTCTAGTTGACTTGCGCCTCGCGTCAAGCCAAGAGTGCGAAGTGTCATCCCGCGGTCCATCCATCCCCCGGAAAGGCGCTTCCAGCACCCCTGGGGCGCCACCGGCGGCGTCCTCCGCACGGGGCCGATCCTCCGGCTACCATCATGGCGACCTCCGATCGGCCTGCATCCGGGCCGGGCTGGAGATGGTGGCGTCGGGGCGGCTTGACTTCTCGATGCGCGACCTGGCCCGCCAGCTGGGCGTCTCCCATCAGGCGCCCTACCACCACTTCAGCGGTCGCGAGGACCTGCTGGAGGCGATCTGCGCGGAGGGGTTCGAGGAGTTCCGGTTGGATCTGCACCGGGCCCGCCGCGCCGAATCCAACCCGCGTGCGGCCCTCCACCGCATCGGCCGGGCCTACCTCGAATTCGCCCGCCGGCGCCCGCACCACTACCGCCTGATGTTCACTGTGCCGGCGTCGGACCGCCCCCGACCGGAGGACCGCGACACGGAGCCACGGTTGCCCTCGGCGGCGGAGGTGTCGTTCGAGGAACTCCACGGATGCATCCGGGACCTCCAGGCGGCCGGCGACTACCCGGGCCGATCGAGCCTCGACGTGGCCGTGGCGGTGTGGTCATGGTCACACGGATTGGCGCTGCTGCTCTCGCAGGGCCAGCTCCGATGGCTGGGCTACGGCGACCGCCTCACGCCACAACTCTACCGCCGCTGGGCCGCGCTGCTGCCGGAGGCGCCGACGCCGGACCGCCAGGCCACCGAGGGTCCCGAAGGTCCCAAGACCGATCTCCCAACCCGTCGCGAAACGTCGTCCCGGCGGGCCGGGCCGCGGCTCAAGGCTTCTTCTCGCGCACGGTCGTCTCCGAACGGATGACCTGACCGGCCTGGTTGAGCACCAGTTCCACCGCGTGGTCCTGGGCCTTGGCCTGCACCCGATAGGCCATCTGGCCGTCCTCGAAAACCTCGGCCACCCGCCGCACCGGCGCCTCGCCCACCGCCTGAAGCACCGTGCCCTGAAAGGTCTCGGGCAGGGTGCCCAGCTCCACCTCGCGGCGCATGCGGACCAAGGCTCCGTTCGGGTCGAGCGACAACTCCACATGCCGGCCCTCGGGCGTCTTGGATTCCATCGAGTAGAACATCCGGCCCTCGGATTGCTTGAAGTGGGCTCCCTCGATGGGCACCTCGCCCAACTGCTGGCGGAACCCCTCGAGCACGGCCTCAGGGAGGCCGGACCGATCCATGAAACCGCTGCGCAGGTAGGTGGGCACGGCTCGCATTGCCGGCCCGGTCCCGGTGCCAGGACGGTCGCCATCGACGGCCACCTCCGGTCCGCCGCGACCGGCGGGCCACCGCTGCTCCACCTGCTGGCGCAGCGTGGGCACCTCGCCCCGGAGCGCGGAAAGCTCCGCCGCCACCCGATCCAGTCCCGTCTCACCGGACGGGGGCGGCGGCACCGGCGGGCTGTCCGGTTCCGCAGGGGCATTGGCCATCGCCCGCAGGGCCTCCAGCTCCACGCCCTGGCGTTGCCACCGGTGCTGATTCCAGGTGCCCCAGGCCCCCAACACCGCCACGGCTCCCCAACCCAGCCATCGTCGATCCACCCCAGAGGTTGTCGGCAGAAAACCCGGCCAAGGCAACCCGTGACTCGGGGTCCGGCCTCCCAGGCCTCGCTGTGTGGGTCAGGTTCGCGGGGCAAGGCACCGATGCCGACGAGGGAGCCGGCGTGGGAGGCGATGTCGCCCTTCGGGCCGCCCGATCCGTTCGGCACGCTGCGATTGCCCCAGCCCCCGGGACGGGCTCAAGATTTCCCCATGTTCCGGACCCTCCTCGTGGCCTGCGCCCTGTCCGGTGCGCTGGCCTGTTTGGCCGCCACGCGCTCCGATCGGCCCAACATCCTGGTCATCCTCACCGACGACCAACGCTGGGATGCCCTCGGGGTGGTGCAGCGGGAGCTGGGCGACCGGGCGTTGTTCCCCTGGTTCCAGACGCCGAACCTCGACCGCCTGGCCCGCGAGGGCGTGCGCTTTTCCAACACCTTCGTCACCACGTCGCTGTGCTCCCCGAGCCGTGCCTCGTTCCTGAGCGGCCGGATGGCGCGCAACCACCGGGTGCAGAACAACTTCACCGAATACCCCAACGAGCTGCCCGGCTACCCGCGTCGGTTGCACGAGTCGGGCTACGAAACGGCCTACATCGGCAAGTGGCACATGGGCGAGAACAACGACGAGCAGCGACCCGGGTTCGACTTCTGGATGAGCCACCGCGGCCAGGGCAACTACTTCGACAACGAGTTCAATGTGAACGGCACCCGCCGGCGCTTCCCCGGCTACTACACCACGGTGGTGACCGAGGCGGCGGTCGATTGGATGCGGCAACCGCACCCGAAACCCTGGCTCATGGTGCTGGGTCAGAAGGCGCCGCACGGAGGCCCGATCCAACCGGAACCGCGCTTCGCACAAGCCCTCGACGGCTTCCCCATCCGCAAGCCGGTGAACTACGACAACCACGCGGTCGCCGACGGCAAACCGGCCTGGCTGTCGGAAAGCCTCAAGACTTGGCATGGATCGCAGGGCCCGCTCTACGGGCTCCAGGAACACGACCGGTTGGTGCGGGCCTACCTGGCCACGCTCCTGTCGGTCGACGAGAGCGTGGGCCGCGTCTACGAGGCCCTTCGCGCCTCGGGCCAACTCGATCGCACGGTCATCGTCTTCACGAGCGACAACGGCTTCGTGCTCGGCGAGCACGGGCGGGTCGACAAGCGCACCGCCTATGAAGACAGCCTTCGCATCCCGCTCATCATCCGGCATCCCGGCCTCGGTGGTGCAGGCATGATCGTGAGCAACCTGGTGCTCAACCTCGACTTGGCCCCGACGCTGGTGGACCTCGCCGGGGCCCCTGCCCTGCGCGGCACTCAGGGCCGCTCGCTCCAGCCGCTGATGCAGGGGCGTCGTCCCCGCTGGCGGGAGTCGTTCCTCTACGAATACAATTACGAGGAACAGTTCCCCTACACCCCGAATGTGCGGGCCCTGCGCACCGACCGTTGGAAGCTCATCCGGTATCCGCACGGCGACGGCAGTGCGGACCGCTTCACGGCCGAACTCTACGACCTGGCCAATGATCCCCAGGAGCAGCGGAACCTCATCCAGGATCCCGCCGCGGCCCCGGTCCGACGCCGGCTGGAGAAGGACCTGACGCGGCTCTCGCGCCAGAGCGGCCCCGACCGGATGCCGGTGTACGGCGGCATCGTGAACGTGCTGCCGAAGTACTAGGGAGCGCACACCGAAGCGCATCCGGAGACTCCGGGTCCAGGAACCTCCTTTGGCCGCGCAGGGGTGATCGAAGGCCCGCGAAGGATTCGGTGATCCGTCTCGAGTCAGCCGGAAGCGCCCGACCGAGGTTCCCGACGCCGGGCCATCCAGCTCCAGTGGAGCATCAGGCCCACGAAGAAGATCCACTCCCAGAGCGGCGTGGAGTGAAGTCCGTCACCGGGCCAGTGGCGCAGGCTGCGGTCTTCACGGCAGAGCCGTTCCCATTCCATCAACTGGTGGAATCCGAAGGCCGAGACACCGGCATACAGATGGAAGGGCCAGAGGCTGCGAAGGCCAAAGCCGGCCCGGAGATGGGCGGCCGCATCGAGGACCACTCCCAGGCCCAGGATGGGAATGCCCCACAGGGCGATCCGGGTGTGGAATTGGCCGCTGGTCATTCCAAACCATCGCCCCGAACGGCTGTCCGGGATCCACACCGTCACCAGGATCATCGCCAACCCCAGGGCCAGCGTCAGGGTGGCGATCCCGCCGGGACTCGCCCACCGGGCAACCCCACGCCGGTGGCGCAGCACCAGCAGGTCGGCCATCCACAGCAACAGAGCCGTCATGCCCAACTGATAAATCCGCCAGCCCCCAGGGTTCCGATCGGCATCCGGTGATCCCAGGTACGAGATGGTGCACCGCATCGGAGAATACCGGTTTTCCGGCGGATAAAGCACCCAGGCCAAGACCAGGCCGGCGATTCCCAGGCACAGCAGCGCCCGTCGGCGCAACGGGCCATCCTCTAGGAATCGTCGCAGGAGCGGTTTCATCGGCGGTGTCGCGAGAATGGATCCGGAGTTCCGGGGAGCACAACCGATGAAGTGCCCCACGCCGCTCAAAAGACTTGCCCGGCGCCGTCCAACGCGGAACAACCACACTCATCCCCATGAAATGGAACCTTCGATCCTGCCGCACCGGAGTTCGCCCAGACGGCTTCACCCTAATCGAGTTGCTCGTGGTCATCGCGATCATCGCCATCCTCGCCAGCATGCTCCTACCGGCGCTCGCACGCGCCAAGGAACAGGGCAAACGGGCCCGTTGTCTCAACAACCTGCGGCAAATCGGCATCGGCATGACGCTCTACGCCAACGACAACAAGGACGTGCTGCTCAAGGCCCGTTTCGATGGTGGCAACTGGGTGCAGATCTCCATCAACGAGCCCGAGGCCGGATCGGCCCGCCAGCTCGGCCTGCCCGTGGACACCAACTCGACCGTGGCCAAGATGTGGACCTGCCCCAATCGACCGGATTTCCCGACCTACGAGCCCGAGTACCGGCAGTTCAACATCGGCTACCAGTACTACGGCGGCATCGCCACGTGGAGCAATCCGGCCGGCACCTTCGATTCGAGGAGTCCCGTGAAGACGGCCATCTCCGAACCCGGCTGGGTCCTGGCGGCCGACGCCGTGATGAAAGTGGACGGCAAGTGGGGCGGCGGTCGTGATTCCGCCTTCAAGGGCATGCCCCCGCACCAGGGTCCCGGCAAGAAGCCCATCGGCAGCAACCACCTGACCATCGACGGCGCCGCCCGCTGGGTGCAGGCCCAGAAGCTCCTGTTCCTCCACAGCTGGAACACCGGCGGTGCCCGCGACTCCTACATGTTCCAGGACGACATCGGCCCCGACCTCCAGGCCAAGATCGCCCAAATCCGCCTCAAGCCCTGACGAACCGATGGGGTCGGTCCTCACTATTGACACAAAAGGGGCCAGTCCTCACTTCCTTTTGTCGCTCGGCGCCCAGAGCATGTTGGCCTCATTCCCTGCCGCAGCGAGGACTTTCCTAGACCATCCAGCCTCGATTTCCGTGGTTCCCTTGCGAACGAGCTGGGGAAATGCTCCAGCCATGTCGATCCGGTATTCCGTGAAGTCCGTTTCCATCTGGCTGATGTCGCTGGCCTTGGCCGGCAGCTCTGGCAGGGCTGCGGCATTGCAGGTGCCCGCCTTCACCGCCTACACCCTGCCCGACACCGATTCGCCCCGCATCTCCGAACGCGGCGGCGTACGCGGGTGGACCGATCCCGCCAACTCGGTGCACTGGTACGGCCGACTGAACCAACCCGGCACGCTCCAGGCGAAGCTTCGCCTGAAGCTGCCCGAGGGGAGCGAATCCAAGCTGCGCCTGACCGTGGCCGGTGGATTCCGCGAGGTGACCGTCCGGGGCGCTTCGGGCCCGGAGCCGGTGACGGCCGACTTCGGCACCTTCACGATCGAACGCCCCGGGTATCAGGATTTCCACCTCGGCTCGCTCAATCCCAAGGGGCAGGATGCGGGTCAGCTCGAGGCCCTGGTGCTCGACGGTCCCGCGGTCGAGGGGGCCCACTTCAACCTCAAGGAGCGCCGCAACGCGGCCTCGGTGCACCTCAGCTACAAAGCCTCGACCCATGCCATCGCGGCGTTCTATTGCGAGGTGACCGCGGTCGAAGAACCGGTGACCACCTTCTACATGGCCTGCGGCTGGCACCGCGGCTATTTCGGCATGCAAGTCAACAGCCCGACCGAACGGCGGATCATCTTCTCGGTGTGGGACAGCGGCGACGAGGCCGTCGACCGCAACAAGGTTTCCGCCGAGAAACGGGTTCAACTGATGGGCAAGGGGGACGGCGTGTATTCGGGCGATTTCGGCAACGAAGGCACCGGCGGCCACAGCCACCTCAAGTACCCGTGGAAGACCGGGCAGACGCAGCGCTTCCTGGTCACGGCTCAGCCGACCAACCAGACCTTCACCGTCTATTCCGGGTACTACCACCACCCCGACAGCCACCGGTGGATGCTCATCTCGTCGTGGAAGGCCCCGCGCGAGGGCGGATGGCTGCGCGGCCCCCACAGCTTCAGCGAGAACTTCTGGGGCAGCACCGGTCACCTGCCCCGCAAGGCGCTGTATGGCCGCCAATGGATCCGCACCCCGGGCGGCGAATGGATCGAGATCACCGAGGCGAGCTTCAGCCACGACCCCACCGGCAAGAGCGACCGGCTCGACCGCTTCATGGGCGTGGAACAGGGGCAGTTCTTCCTGAGCCACGGCGGATTCCTCGAGGGCACCATGCCCTTCGGCCAACGCTTCACCCGCCCCGCCACCGGCGAACCTCCGAAGGACCTGGTGGAGTTCTTGCGGTGAAACCGTCTGAAACGATTCTCCGATTCGGATCAACCCGGTTGCCCTCCCGTTCAAACCCAGTCACCTTCATGCAAGACCGATCATGAGTTCCCAAGGCATCGCGCGCGTCATCGGAGTCGGGTTGCTGCTCTTCAGCGCCCTCGTCATGGCCACCTCGGGGACCTTCGTGGTCAAACCCGGGTACCGGGGGATCGAAGTCACCCTGGGCCGGGTCTCCCCGGGGTTCAAACCCGAGGGCTTCGGACTGAAGGCTCCGTTCGTTACCGAGATCATCCCGGTCTCCGTGCGGCAGCAGACCGCCGAGGAACTGGCCGAGTGCTATTCTTCGGACCTTCAGCAAATCCGGGTCGACCTGCGATTGCTCTACCGCATTCCCGAGGCGTCGGTGGTCAAACTCTTCCAAGACTATGATGGCAATCCGTTCGAGAGTCTGGTCGCGCCGCGGGTGCAGGAGGCCTTGAAAGAGGTGGCCGCGATGCAAAGCGCGGAGCTCATCGTGAAGAACCGCGAGCAGATCAAGACCCGGTCGCTGGAGATCGCCCGCCGCAAGATCGGCTCGCTCGTCGTCCTCGAGGACATCGTCATCCAGAACATCGCCCTCACCCGGGAACTGGAGCACGCCATCGAGGCCAAGATGGTCCAGGAACAGGAGGCCTCAAAGTCCAAGTACCTCCAGCAACGCGTGCAAATCGAGGCCGACACCGCCGTGATCCGGGCCAAGGGCGAGGCCGAGTCCATCCTCATCCGGGGGGACGCCTTGAAGAAGAACCCCGCCTTCGTGGATCTCCAGATCGTGGACCGCTGGGACGGCATCGCTCCGCTGGTCATTGGCGGCAACGATCAGATCCTCTTGAACTTCCAGGACCTGGAACGGCTCAAGGGCCAGAAGACCGAGCCCGCCGGTTCCCGCCCTGCGACTCCGGCGGCCACCCCCTCTCCCGCCACCCGGTCCATCAAGCGCTGACGCCATGAATCCCCAAACCGCCTCCCGCCTGATCATCGCTTCGATGGCGTCCTTCGTGGCCTTGCTGGTGCTCAACTCGGCCTCGTACGTCATCGAACCCGGCACCCGCGGCCTGAAGGTGACCCTTGGCAAAACCCAAGAAGGATTCCTGCCCGAGGGCTTCGGGCTGAAGACGCCGTTCATCACCAGCATCGTGCGGGTCAATGTCCGCCAACGCACCCGAGGGCTGACGGCCGACTGCTTCTCCTCCGACTTGCAGCAGGTGAAGATCGATCTGCGGGTGCTCTTCCGCATTCCCGAGGGGTCGGTGGTGCCGATCTACCGGGAGTTCGCGGGGGATCCCTTCGACAGCCTCATCGCTCCCCGTGTTCAAGAGGCCATCAAGGAGGTCACGGCGTTGATGACGGCCGAGCAGATCGTCAAGAACCGCGAGGAGATCAAGAAGAAGTCCATGACGCTGGCCAGCCAGAAGATCGGATCGTTGCTGGTGGTCGAGGACATCGTCCTGCGGGACATCGATCTCTCACCCGAATTGGAGAAGGCCATCGAGGCCAAGATGGTGGCCGAGCAACAAGCCAACCAGGCCCGCTTCACCCAAATCCAGACCCAGACCGAATCCGAGACGGCGGTCATCAGCGCCAAGGGTGAGGCCGAGGCCATCCGGGTCCGCGGCGAGGCGTTGCGTCAAAGCCCATCCTTCCTGCGTTGGAAGATCGTCGAGCGCTGGAATGGGCGCTCACCCATGGTCATCCCCCCTCCCTCCGAACACAACGCCGCCGGCCTGCTGCTGCCGATTAGCCCGTCGGAGACCCCGGCCACGCCATGACCTCCCGACGCCGGGCCGCGATCCAAGCCCTGTTCTTGGCCGGCTTGGGATGCCTCCTGATCTGGGTCTTCCCGCGCGCCGCCGCGTTCGCCGAGATGGCCGCCCGGGAGTTGCGATACCTGTGGTGGCTCGTCCTGGTGATCGGCGTCGGTGCCTGGTTGATCTGGGGCTATGGGCGAAAACCCAAGGAATAGCCGTCCGGGTCTGACAGGACCGCAAAAACTGCTCCAAGGGATGTGAGAGTTTCAGGCGCTGGTTGACGGTGGTTGGTTCGCTGCGGAAAGTCCATCCCCGGTGGAGGGAGGGCGGAGCCCGACCGGAGCCGGGGATGGACTTTGAGTCTTGGCGAAGGCCGCCGGGCTGAGATAGCCCAATCGGCTGTGCGGCC
>VHCX01000095.1 GCA_016871615.1 Verrucomicrobiota bacterium | reverse complement strand
ACAAGCCTGCCCCACCCACAAGCCTGCCCCATCCACAAGCCTGCCCCATCCACAAGCCTGCCCCATCCACAAGCCTGCCCCTCCCGTGAGCCTGTCCCTCGGGGTTGGGTTGAATCGGACGGTTTTGGTCTGAAAACGATTTGACTTGGGAGTGGGCGGGGATAGGTTGAATTCAATCCAGACAGAATTGGTCTGGTTCAAACCGATGCAAATCACCAAGGCGGCCGAATATGGGGTTCTCGGGCTCATCGCCCTGTCCCGCCGTCCTCAGGGCGAGGTGGTGATGATCGATGTGCTGTGCGAGGAGGAGGCCGTCCCCAAGAGCTTCCTCGGAAAGATCTTTCAGAGTCTCTGCAAGTCCGGGCTGATCGGCTCGTCCCGGGGATCGGGCGGTGGGTTCTATCTGGCCAAGCCGGCGTCCGAGATCTCGGTGCTCGAGGTTCTCGAGTCGATCGAGGGCCCGATCGCCCTCCAAAAATGCCTCGAGACCGACTCCGGTTGCGAGCACACCCGGGGATGCGCCCTGTGTGGCCTCCTGGCCGAGGCGCAGGACCGGATGAAGGCCGTGTTCGCGGGCACCAGTCTGGCGACCCTCGCGGGCCGGCACCTGCCCAATGGCCTCGTTCAGCAGGCCCAGCAGGCCCAAAACCTCCGTCAACTGCCCGCCTCGAGGATTCCCCTGGCGGCCACGTCTGGCACCAGGATCATCCACGGTGGAAGCATCCCCGCCTGAAATCCCGGTCAAAAAAAACCGCCCACACCCCACGGATACGCCCGCCTGATTTTCCAAACCGATTCCAACCTTCTATGAGCGAAACCTACACACTCTACAACTCGACCGTGATGGAGCACTTCATGAATCCCCGGAACATGGGCGACCTGAAGGACGCCGACGGGGTGGGTGAGGTCGGCGCCGCCGCCTGCGGCGACATCATGAAGATCTCCCTGAAGATCAAGGACGGCCGCATCGAGGACGCGCGCTTCAAGACCTTCGGCTGTGGTTCGGCCATCGCCAGTTCCAGCATGGCGACCGAACTCATCAAGGGCCGGACCATCGACGAGGCCATGGCCTTCTCCAACCAGGAGGTCGTGGACGCCCTGGGTGGCCTGCCTCCGGTGAAGATCCACTGCTCGGTCCTCGCCGAGGAGGCGCTCAAGGCGGCCCTTGAGGACTACGTCAAGCGCCACCCCGACGCGGCCGCCAAGTCGACGGCGGGTGCTCCCGTCCCCGCCTGATCCGGAGGCCCCCCACGGGGCCCGCCGGTCCGTCGGCATCCTCCGCCCCCCGGGCGGCGGTTGGGGTGGAGCGGCTCCAATGGTTCGGTACCGGAGTTTTCCCCGGACGAACGTTGGTCCGACTGGGGCCCTGCCTGCCGCCACCGTACCGCCCGCCGTCCGTCCATTGTCCGTCATCGCCATGCGCCACGTCTTCCTCGATCACCAGTCCGCGACCCCGGTCCTTCCGGAGGTCTTCGAAGCCATGCGGCCGTATTTCACGGAACACTTCGGGAATGCGTCCTCGTTGCACCAGCACGGCCTGAGGGTGCGTGACGCCCTGAAGCGGGCCCGCCAGCAGATGGCCGCGCTGGTCGGTGCCGACAGCGAGGAGGAGATCTTCTTCACCTCCGACGGCACCGAATCGGCCAACCTCGCGATCAAGGGCGCCGCCTACGCCAACGAACGCAAGGGCAAGCACCTGGTCGTCTCGGCCACGGAACACCCGAGCGTGATGAGTTCGGTGGAATTCCTCGAGAAACAGGGCTGGACGTGCACCCGGGTCGGCGTGACGCCGCAGGGCATGATCCGCCTCGACGAACTCCGGGCGGCCATCACCCCGCAGACGGTCCTGGTCGCGGTGCACCATGTGAACCACGACATCGGGGCCATCCAGCCGATGCGCGAGGTCGGCAAGGTCTGCGCCGCCGCGAATGTTCCCCTCTATGTCGACTGCGAGGCCAGCGCCGGCTGGCTGCCCATCGACGTCAAGGACTGGGGCGCGGCCATGGTCAGCTTCTCGCCCCACCGCTTCTACGGGCCCAAGGGCGTCGGCGTGCTCTACCGCAACCGCAAGGCGCGTATCGTCAGCGTGATCCACGGAGGCGTGCAGGAGGGGGGGCGCCGCGCGGGCACCGAGAACATCCCCGCCATCGTCGGTGGCGGGTTGGCCGCTGAGATCGCCCGGGCACGCCTGCCGCAGCGCATCGCCCATGTGGCTCCGCTCCAGAGGCGGTTGTGGGAAGGCCTTCGCACGAAGGTTCCCTACATCCAGCTCAACGGTCCCGAGCCCGGACCCGACCGCATCGCCACCAACCTCAACCTCTCGACCGAGTTCATCGAGGGCGAGGGGCAGCTGCTGCTGTGCGACATGAACGGCATCGCCGTGGCCAGCGGGTCCAGTTGTGTGAGCAAGAGCCTCAAGATCTCCCACGTGCTCGGGGCCATCGGCCTCGACCATGCGCTTGCCCAGGGCAACATCATCATGACGCTCGGCGAGGGCAACACCGAGGCCGATGTCGACTACGTGGTCGAGACCTTCGCCCGGATCGTCGCCAAGCTGCGAGGCATGTCCCCGATGTGGGACGAGTTCGAGCGCGGCGTGATCGATTCGGTGATCGCACCGACCGGCCGGGGCAAGTCTTTCAGCCAGCACGCCGCCGACGTCTCTGGCAAGCCGGTGCATTGAGCACCAGGGCACCCGGTCCGCCGGTGAATACCGCCGGCCCTCGGGAGGTCTTCTCCCTAGGGTTGCACAAACCGTATCCGGACATAGTCTCGGTTTCATGAACATGAACCCCACCTGGTGCCGCGCCTTGACGGCGTCGGTCCTTCTCATCGTTCCCGCCTCGATCCATGCCGCCACGCCGGCTGAATTGCGTGCCGGCGCCCTCAAGTTGCTGGCCCCGCTGCCCGAGAAGATGCCCGGCTCGGAGAACGACACCCCGGCCCGGGTGAAGCTCGGCCGCGAGTTGTTCTTCGAGGAGAAGCTCTCGGCCAACAACACCCAGTCCTGCAATTCCTGCCACGCCGTCGACCAGAACCGCGGGGGCGTGGACAACGAGCCCACGTCGCCGGGCGCCTTCGGCAAGCGCGGTGGACGCAATTCCCCGACCGTGCTCAATGCCGGCTTCCACATTGCGCAGTTCTGGGACGGCCGGGCCAAGACCTTGGAGGACCAGGCCAAGGGCCCGGTGCTCAATCCGGGCGAGATGGCCATGCCCAGCGAGGCGGCCGTGATCGAGAAGCTCAAGGCCGAGAAGAAGTATGTGAGCGGATTCAAGAAGGCCTTCCCCGACGAGAACGAGCCGATCACCTACGACAACTTCGCCAAGGCGGTGGCCTCCTTCGAGCGGACGCTCCGCACCAACGACCGGTTCGACGACTTCCTCAAGGGGGATGACAAGGCCTTGACCGCGGCCGAGCTCAAGGGGCTCGACACCTTCCTGTCGATCGGTTGCACCACCTGCCACTCCGGGCCGCTATTGGGCGGCAACGACTACAAGAAACTCGGCATCCTCAACGCCTACGAAAACACGGCGGACAAGGGTCGCATCGAGGTGACCAAGGAGGACTACGACGAGTTCGTCTTCAAGGTGCCCAGCCTGCGGAACATCGCCCTGACGGCCCCGTACTTCCACGACGGCTCGCAGAGGACCCTCGACGACGTGGTCCAGAAGATGGCCTGGCTGCAGCTCGGCAAGAAGCTGTCGGCCGAGGAGACGCAACACCTGTCGGCCTTCCTGCGCGCCCTCTCCGACAAGAAACGCGCGCTCGCGGCCAAGTGACCGGAGCGTCGGGCTGAATTCACCGCGGGGTGGGGTTCCCGGGAAGGGGCCCCACCCCATTGTTTCCCGCCCCGACCGATCTCGGGTCTCTCGGGGTTCCGCCCCCCGGGGTACCCGGTCCCATCCCACTCCATTCCTGCCGATCCCGCTCTCCTCGATCCCAGTCTCGAACCCGCCCGACCCATGGCCCCGATCCAAGAATCCGCCGTCCTCGAAGTCCTCCGCTCCGTCAAGTATCCGGGCTACAGCCGCGACATCGTCTCCTTCGGGCTGGTGAAGGGCGTGCAGATCGACGGTTCCGCGGTCGGCGTGCTGCTCGAACTCACGGCCCCGAGTCCCGAGATCGGCCGCCAGATCGCCGACGCGGCCAAGGCCGCGCTGCGGGATCGCCTCGAGGGCATCACCGACGCGCATGTCCAGGTGCAGGTGCCGACCCCGACGGCGGCGGCCTCGGTCAACCCCGGAGTGCCGCAGCGGAACCGGATGCCGGGCGTGCGACGGGTGGTCGCCGTGGCTTCGGGCAAGGGCGGCGTCGGCAAGTCCACCTGCTCGGTGAACCTCGCCTGCGCGCTGGCCCGGGAGGGCTTCCGGGTCGGCCTGCTGGATTGCGACATCTACGGCCCGAGCATCCCTCTGATGATGGGCGTGCACGACCGTCCGGGCCTCACCGACGACGAGCGCCTCGTGCCGCCCACGAGCCATGGGGTGAAGCTCATGAGCATGGGCTTCCTCATCGACCCGGAACAGGCCGTCATCTGGCGGGGGCCCATGATCCAGAAGACCATCCACCAGTTCATCCACCAGGTGGCCTGGGGTGAGCTCGACTACCTGCTGGTGGACCTGCCGCCCGGCACCGGCGACGCGCAGTTGTCGCTCTGCCAGTCGGTGCCGCTGGACGGCGGCGTCGTGATCACCACGCCGCAGGAGGCCTCGCTGGGCGTGGTCCGAAAGGGTGTGATGCTCTTCGAGAAGGTGCAGGTTCCCATCCTCGGCATCGTGGAGAACATGAGCGGCTTCCGTCTGCCCGACGGCTCCCGGGTCGACATCTTCGGTCACGGCGGTGGCCGTCTGGAGGCCGAGCGCAAGGGGGTTCCGTTCCTGGGCGAAATCCCCCTGGTGGTGGCCATCCGTGAGGGCGGCGATTGCGGCCGCCCGGTGGTCGTGGCCGATCCGGCCAGCGAGGCCGCCCGGGCCTTCTCCGGGGTCGCCGCAGCGTTGCGACAACGCTTGCCCCTCGACGGCTAGCCCTCCTGGGTGGACGAGGCCCCGTCCGGGAGTCGGCCAACCTCCGTTCTGCCCCAGGCCTGCCCCACCCGCCCTGAAACCTTGGCCATTGCCGAGCCGCGAGCCCGGCGCAATCCTTCCACCGTGTTCCGCGAACTGGGCAAGATGGTGGTGCTGTTCGGGGCGACCTTCCGGGCGCTGCCGAGGGTGCTTCGCTATCGCCGCAACCTCTTCGAGCAGCTCTTCGAGATCGGCAACTCGAGCCTCCTCATGGCTTGCGTGCTCTCGCTCTTCATCGGGGGCGTGCTGTCGCTCCAGGCCGGGCCGCTCCTGGCCCAGCGCGGGCTCGGGTCGATGCTCGGGGGATTGGTGGGGGCCTCGCTGGCCAAGGAGCTCGGACCCGTGATGATGTCCATCCTGATCGCCGGCCGGATCGGTTCGGCCATGGCCGCCGAACTGGGTTCCATGCGCGTCTACCAGGAGATCGACGCCCTGCGGACCATGAACATCAACCCCATCGAGTACCTGGTGCTGCCGAGGGTCGTGGCCATCTCGGTGGCGCTGCCCTGCCTGCTGGTGTTCTCCCTGCTGGTCGGATGCGCGGGCGGGGCCTTCGTCGCGGCCTTCAACCCGGAGGTGGCCGTCTCCTCGGCCGCCTTCTTCAACAACCTTCGGTCCACCCTCGAGCTGCGGGACATCCTCCATGGGCTCATCAAGACCTTCCTCTTTGCGGTGACCGTCGGCGTGGTCTGCTGCAACCAGGGCCTCGACACCCTCGGTGGGCCGCGGGGGATCGGCCGCAGCGTCACCAAGGCGGTGGTCAATTCCATCGTGTTCATCCTGGTGCTCGACTACGTGATCACCCGCATGCTGCTGCCCCTCACCAAGGCCTCGATGGCCGGGGGATTCTGACCTCCACGCGCGCGCCATGACCCCCGTCCCTTCCGCCGCCTCCGGCGTCGCCATCCGTGTCTGCCAGCTCCGAAAGTCCTTCGGTTCCCAGGTCGTGCTTGACGGGGTGGACCTCGACATCCGTCCCGGCGAGATCTTCGTGCTCATGGGGCCCAGTGGATCCGGGAAATCGGTGCTGCTGCGCCACCTCATCGGCCTGGAGACGCCCGATTCGGGCGAGATCCTGCTCAACGACACGCGCCTCGAGGACGAGGGCATCCGCGACCGGTTCCGCCTGGCCATGGTCTTCCAGAGCGGAGGCCTGCTGAACTCGCTGACGGTGGGCCAGAACGTGGGCCTTTACCTCTCGGAGCACCGCCTGAAGCCTCCGGAGGAAATCGAGCGGATCGTCCAGGAGAAGCTGGCGTTGGTGCACCTGGGGCCCGGCGACGCCCTCAAGTACCCGGCCGAACTCTCCGGGGGCATGAAGAAGCGCGTGGCCATCGCGCGGGCCCTGGTGATGGAGCCGCAGGTGGTGCTGTACGACGAGCCGACCAGCGAGCTCGACCCGTTGGTCGCGGTGACCGTCGGTCGCGAGATCGTGCGGGCCAACGCGGTGACCCGGGCCACCACCCTCGTGGTGACCCACGACCGGGATCTGGCCTTCGGCATCGCCCACCGGATCGCCTTCCTTGGCGGGGGACGCATCGTGGAGGTCGGGACTCCGGAAGCCATCCGGAGCCACCCGGATCCCCTGATGCGGCGATTCCTCTCGGCCGACTTCACGCGGGATTGACCCCGCTCGCGACCGCCGGCGCGGTTCCTCGGACGCAGGACGGCGGTCGGCATCACAGAAGGTTCGTCCCACGCCGTCCGCCTGCCGGGTTCCCGGGCC
Source organism: Verrucomicrobiota bacterium (assembly GCA_016871615.1). Lineage (GTDB taxonomy): Bacteria > Verrucomicrobiota > Verrucomicrobiia > Limisphaerales > UBA9464 > SXXZ01. The sequence continues at coordinate 4,234 of VHCX01000095.1, read as the reverse complement.
CCGTTCGAGTCGCCGCTGGCCCCGGATGCGGCCTCGGGCTAAGATCCGGAATCATGAAGGGTGTCTTGTCAGGAAAGGGTCCGGGATGGGTGGGGCGTGTCGTGTCGTGCCTCATTGCCGCCATCGCCTTGGAGTCGGCATGGGCCGACGAGGCGCGGTTGCTGCGTTTCCCGGCGATGCAGGGGGGCAGGGTGGTCTTCACCTATGCCGGCGACCTGTACACCGTGCCCGTGCAGGGCGGGGTGGCCCGACGGTTGACCTCCGATCCGAAGGGATTTGAGATGTTTGCCCGCTTCTCACCCGACGGCAAAACCATCGCCTTCACCGGGCAGTACGACGGCAACACCGAGGTCTACGTGATGCCGGCTGGCGGCGGTGAACCCCGACGCCTCACCCACACCGCCACCCTCGAGCGCGACGAGGTCTCGGACCGCATGGGCCCGAACAACCTCGTCATGGCCTGGAGGGACAACGACACGATCGTCTACCGTTCGCGCCGCAACCAGTGGAACCCCTTCAAGGGCGACCTGACCTTGGCCCGGCTCTCCGGGGGCGTGCCGGAGACGCTTCCCGTGCCCCGGGGCGGCTGGTGCAGCTTCTCGGCCGACGGCCGGCAGATGATCTACAACCGCGTCTTCCGCGAGTTCCGCACCTGGAAGCGCTACCGTGGCGGTCAGGCCGACGAACTCTGGCTGCATGACTTCGCAACGGGCCAGACCACCCGGCTGACCACCGATCCCGCCCAAGACATGTTCCCGATGTGGCATGGCGACCGGGTCTACTTCGTCTCGGAGCGCGAGGAGTCCCGGCAGGCCAACCTGTACGTGATGGACCTCAAGGAACGGAAGCCGCGACGGTTGACCGACTTCCAGGAGTTCGCCGTCAAGTTCCCCTCCCTGGGCGACACCGGCATCGTTTTCGAGAACGGCGGATACCTGTACCGCCTGGACTTCCAGACCGAGAAGGTCGCCCGCATCCCGGTGGAGATCCACGAAGACCTGGCCATCGGCCGTGGGGGCCTGCGCGATGTCGGCAAGGAGACCACCACCTACGAGATCGCTCCCGACGGCGCGCGGGCCGTGCTGGGCGCTCGGGGCGATGTGTTCACCGTGCCGGCCAAGAACGGGGCCACCCGCAACCTGACCCAATCGCCCGGGGTGCATGAGCGCAACGCGGTCTGGTCGCCCGACGGGAAATGGATCGCCCATGTCAGCGACCAGAGCGGCGAGGACGAGATCTGGATCCGTTCCCAGGACGGCTCGGGCGAAGCGCGGGCCCTGACCTCGGGCGGCGGTCCCTACAAGTACGAGTTGGGCTGGTCGCCCGATTCCAAGCGCATCGCCTGGACCGACCGGCTCCAGAGGCTCCAGTTCGTCGACGTGGACTCCGGGAAGGTCACCCTCGTGGCCAAGTCCGAGGCTTCCGAGATCCGCGACTTCGTGTGGTCGCCCGACAGCCAGTGGCTGGCCTTCACCCAGCCCGAGGTGCGCCGCTTCCCAAACATCTACCTCTACGGGTTGGCGCTGGCGAACCCGGTGCAGGTCACCGACGGATGGTTCGAAGTGGGATCACCGGAGTTCAGCAGCGACGGCAAGTATCTGTTCTTCGTCTCGGAGCGTTCGTTCAACCCGACCTACGGCCAGACGGAGTGGAACCACACCTACAGCGACATGGAGCGCATCCACCTCGTGACGCTGGCCGCCGCGACGAAGTCACCCTTCGCACCGAAGACCGACGAGGTGAAGCCCCGCGAGGAGAAGGCCTCCGGGACCGCCGGATCTGACGCCAAGGCCGCCGCGGATCCGGAGAAGGGCAAGGATGCCGACCCGGCCAAATTGCCCAAGCCGTCCAAGGTCGAGGTGAAGGTCGATGCCGAGGGGTTGACCCAGCGCATCACCGTGTTGCCGCCTGCGGCCTCGAATTACGGCGCGCTGACCTCGGTGGGCGACAAGTTGTTCTACCTCAAGAAGGGCAAACTGCACGTGTTCGACCTGGAGAAGGAGAAGGAGACAGAACTGGGGGAGGTGGCCGGCTACCGGATCTCGGCCGACCACAAGAAGATGCTCGTCAAATCCGGTGGCGACGTCGCGATCCTGGACCTGCCGTCGGCCAAGCTCGACCTCGCCGACCGCAAGCTCGGCCTGGGCGACCTGAAGGTCCGGCTGGATCGCCAGGCCGAGTGGCGGCAGATCCACGCCGAATGCTGGCGTCAGATGCGCGACTTCCTCTTCGATCCGAAGCTGCACGGCGTGGACTGGGAGGCGATGCGCCGTCGCTACGAGCCGTTGCTCGCCCACGTCCGGCATCGGGCCGACCTGACCTACCTGATCGGGGAGATGATCGGCGAGTTGAACATCGGGCACGCCTACGTGGGCGGCGGCGACCTGCCCAAGCCCGAGCGCATCCCCCAGGGCCTGCTCGGGGCGGTGATCCGGCCCGACGCCAGCGGCTACTTCCGCATCGAGCGCATCCTTCGCGGGCACAACTGGGATCCGAAGTACCGCAGCCCGCTCACGGAGATCGGCGTTGATGTCCGCCCGGGTGACTACCTCCTGGCCATCCAGGGCAAATCCACGCGGGCCATGACCGACCCGTATGCGGCACTAGTGGGCACGGCCGGCAAGCCGGTGGTCCTGCGGGTGAACCGTGAGCCCAAGGACGAGGGGGCCCGGGACCAGACGGTGATCCCGACGGCCGACGAGCAGCCGCTCTTCTACCTGGAATGGGTCCTGGGCAACCTCGAGAAGGTCGAGAAGGCCAGCGGGGGCAGGATCGGTTATGTGCATGTGCCCGACATGGGGGTGCCGGGCCTCAACGAGTTCGCCAAGTTCTACTATCCCCAGCTCCACAAGGAGGCCCTGGTGGTGGACTGCCGGGGCAACGGCGGCGGCAACGTCTCGCCCATGATCATCGAGCGCCTGCGCCGCGAGCCGGCCATGTGGACGGTGGCCCGCAACGGTTCGGTGAATGTCGACCCGAGCGGACAGGTGCTGGGTCCCAAGGTCCTGCTCATCGACCAGCACAGCGCCAGCGACGGCGACATCGTGGCCTACCGGTTCCGCAAGCACCGGCTCGGTCCGATCATCGGCCAGCGCTCCTGGGGCGGGGTGGTGGGCATCCGGGGCAGTTTGCCCTTGCTCGACGGGGGCTTCCTCAACCGCCCGGAGTTCAGCCGCTTCGACCTCGAGGCCAAGGAATGGATCATGGAAGGGACCGGCGTGACGCCCGACATCGAGGTGGACAACGACCCGACCCGCGAATTCTCGGGCGTCGACGACCAACTCGACCGCGCCATCACCGAGCTGAAGAAGGCCATGGAGGCCAAGCCCGTGAAGATCCCGCAGCCGCCGGCCTATCCCGACAAGTCGAAGTGAGGCCTGCGGCCGGGCACGAATGGGCCAGGCCAGGCCGGGTCCGGAGATTGGCCGTGGATTGGCCGGTCTGGCTCAGCGGTTGCGATAGCGTCGCGGCGGTTGGGCCTCCGGCGGCGGCGGGGATGTCCGGCGCACGGTGCGGGACGGCCGGTGCTCGGGGAAATCCCGGGCGTAGCGGTCGCGCAGCGCCTGCGGGTCGGCCTTCATGAGGTAGATCTTCCCGCGGATGCGCCGGGTTTCGCCGGGCTGGAGCCCGCCGAGGCGGAGGTCGGAGTGCAGGCAGCGGATCACCCCCTGGAAGAGTTCCTGGTAGGGCTCCCACGCTGTACCGAAGATCCATTGCCCGTCCCCACTGAAGGCCCCGATCAACCCGTCGTCGGGCACCACCGGGCTCAGCGGCCTGGGGTTCACGTCGGTGCGCGGCACGTGCCGGGGGCACCAGGTCTGCCCGGGCACGTAGCGGGCGGTCTTGGTCCAGGGCTGGATGTCGGGAAACCGCGTGATGCGGTTGCTCAGGACGAGGAAGCACTGCGGCAGGTAGTCGTCGAGATTGGTGCCCTTGGCCGGGAACCCGGTGAAGTCGCCCAGGCGCACGCACGACTGCGCCCAGTGGGCCTCCGAGCGCTTCGGTCCCGGGTTGCGGGCCACGAGCCGGAAGTCCACCGAGTCGGTGCCGGCCGTCACCGTGTGCTCGACCACCACGCCGTCCTCGAGCGTGTCGCGCAGCTTCAGCACCTTCCGGTCGGCGCTCAGGCTCAGCAACTCGGCCCGGTGGGGGATGACCGTGTGCTTCACCCAGTCGGCGTCGGTGGATCCCGCCCGGCAGTAGGCCTCGAGGTAGTTGACCTCGATGGACCGAC
>VHCX01000094.1 GCA_016871615.1 Verrucomicrobiota bacterium | reverse complement strand
AGCTCTGTCGGCGGTGGCGGCATGGGCCGAGTCTATGGCGGGATCGTTCGGGTGGGACGGCTGAACGTAGGTGAGGCAACTCAGCATGCCGTGCTCGCCGGCTGCCTTGCCTATCCTTGCCCCCAACCTCACCACCCCTTGCGGTAGGCGAGGATGAGGAAGGTGGCGAAGGCGGCGGCGAAGGCCACCAGGGCGAGAATGAGCAGGGCCTTGAGGAGTTTGAAGCCCAGCCTGATGAGGAGCAGGGCCAGGGCCAAGGCGACCGCCGCGGCCACCGCGGTGGCGATCCATTGCGCGGTGCTCAGGGCGGGGGGCATGGCTTGCCTCCGGGGTTGGGGCGGTTGGGCTGCTCAGGCGGGCGTGACCGCCGCGTGGGTCGTGGCCGCTTGGGCCGCAGCCGGATGACCGGCGGCCTTGCGCAGCGCCTCGGCGCCGTGCCGGAGCATGCGCTCGGTGACGTCCCAACCGAGGCAGGCGTCGGTGATGCTGATGCCGTACTTCAGGTCCTTCGGATCCTTCAGCGACTGGGCCCCCTCGTTGAGGTGGCTCTCGACCATCACCCCGATGAGCGGTTTGCACCCCTCGGCCCGCTGGGCGATGAGGTTCATCCACACGTCTTCTTGGCGGGCATGCTGCTTGCCCGAGTTGGCATGGCTGCAGTCGACCATCAGGGCCTCAGGCAACTTGGCCGCCTTGAGCTGAGCCGCGGCCTCGGCGATGGAGGCGGCGTCGAAGTTGGTGCGGGCGCGGCCGCCCCGGAGCACGACATGACCGTCGTCGTTGCCGGTGGTGCGGACCACGGCCGTGACGCCTTCCTGATCCATGCCCAGGAAATGATGCGAGTGCCGGGCCGACAGCATCGCGTCGATGGCGATTTGCAGGGAACCGTCGGTGCCGTTCTTGAAACCCACGGGCATCGAGAGACCGCTGGCCATCTCCCGGTGGGTCTGGCTCTCGGTCGTCCGGGCGCCGATGGCGGCCCAGGTGATCAGGTCGGCCAGGTACTGCGGCACCACCGGGTCGAGGAACTCGGTCGCGGCGGGCAGGCCCAGTTGGTTGATGGCGAGGAGGAGGCGTCGGCCGATCCGCAGGCCGGTGTCGACGTCGTAGGAACCATCGAGATGGGGGTCGTTGATGAGGCCCTTCCAACCGATGGTGGTGCGGGGCTTCTCGAAATAGACCCGCATCACCAGAAACAACTGGTCGGATACCTTGGCCGAAAGCGCCGCCAGCCGCCGGGCGTATTCCATGGCCGCCTCGGGATCGTGGATCGAGCAGGGTCCCACCACCACCAGCAGGCGGGGATCCTCGCCGCGGAGGATGCGCTGCACGGTCAGGCGTCCCTGCACCACGGTTTCGTTGGCGCGCTCGTCCATCGGCAGCGCCTGCTTGAGTTCGCGCGGGGCCAGCAGACGTCGGGTGGCGACGACTCGCAGGTCGTTCGTCTTTTGCATGTCGGGGGAAGTGTAGGGCAGGGGGCCTAGGGTTGGAAGGGCTGCGGTGCGCCAGGCAACAGCCGGACTCTGGCATCGGCACGCAGGCGGTCGCCATACTCAGGGATGCGCACCTCCATCTCGCGCTGAATCATCAGCTCGCGGATCTGGTCGGCGACCTCCGTCAGGGGGATCACCCGCGCCGGCAGGTCCTCGAGCCTCTGGAAGACGTGGAATCCAAACTGGGTGGTCACCACCTCGCCGTGGAGGGTGCCCGGCTTCGGGTCCCAGACCGCCTTCTCGAACTCCGGGAACATCTGCCCCTTCTGGAAGATGTACTCGCCGCCGCGTTCCCGGGAGGTGGGGTCTTCGCTGACCTGCCGGGCCAGCGTGGCGAAGTTCGTGCCTGCCTTCACCTGGGCCAGCGCCTGTTGGGCTTTCTTGCGCTGGGTCTCGATGAGGTCGGCCGGCAGCTTCTCGCGGGTCTCCGGGTTGATGGTGGCGAAGAAGATCTGGGCGGCCTTGACCTGGTCCGGCTTTTTCCAGCGGCTGGAATCCGAGTCGTAGTAGCCCTGGATGTCGGAGTCCGGGATCCGGATCCGCCGCTTGACCTCGCGGTCGATGATGGTCACGACCAGCGCCTCCTCGAACTTCTCCCGCCGGAACGAGTCCTCGGTGTACCCGGCCCGCTCCAAGGTCTTGAAGAAGACCTCGGGCGACGGCGCGCTCTTGATCATGCCCTCGATGCGGCTCTTCGACTCGAAGAGTGCCCGGTTGGTGTCGCTCTGGTCGGCGCGGCGCAGCACCAGTTGGACGAAGATCATCGTGTCGAGGGTGCGACCCCTCAGGGCGTTGAGGTCCCGGTCGGTCAGGGTCCGGCCGGCGGCAGCGGCTTCGGCCATGGTCCGGGACACCTTGGCGCCCACCGCGCTGGCCGTGATGCGCAGGCCCTCGCCCTCGGCCCAGATGGCCTCGCCGTTGGTGGAAAGCGTCGCAAGGCGGCTCGGGACGGCGGCCGGGGTCGGGGCGATGCCGGCGGGATTGGTCGAGGCGGACGGGCGGCCTGGCGCGGTGAAGGCGTCGAGCGAGTTGGTGAGGACCAGTTTGGGCTTCGGGCGAGCCGGCGGGGCGTCGGTGGGGGCGCCCGTCTGCGCCCAGGCCGTCGGCAGAAGGCCCATCCACAGCCAGATGATGAACAACCTCATGAACGGGCGATGCTACGGGTCGGGCATCTTGGAGGCAATCGCCCGGAGGGAGGTACTGGGATTCGCCACGCTGGTGCGTGGACACGCAGACACGCAGACACGGAGACGCAGCCACAGGCCCCGGGCGGTCTTCAGCGGCGGAAGCCCAGCCGGTCGAGGCCGGTCTGCACCTCGGGGCAGGACATGAAGAGCCGCCAGAGCAGGCCGGTGCGGTGGTTCTCGAGCATGACCACGATGGGGCCCTGGTCGATGGCGAGGTACCAGGGCTTGCACCAGCGGTGGTGGAGGCTGAAGCCGTCGTAGAATCCGTAGGGGCCGAAGATCCAAGAGCCCAGGTCGTCGTGGAAATGCCGTAGGGCCCGCAGGCTCTCCCTCGGGGTGTAGGGCATGGACGACAGGGCGGCCGTGGGCGAGATCACCCCCAGGTCTTCGCCGGGTCGGTGCGCCGCGTAGAACCCGACGGAGTAGCCGGCGGTCAATCCCCAGCATTGGGGGCCGTAGCCGCGGTAGCCGTGGGGGTTGTCGATGCAGTGCTGGAGGTTGATTCGCGTATGCCGGACGTTGTGCCGCCAGTAGTCGGCATAGGCATCGCGGAGGCCCCGGGGATCGAGCCCGAGGAAGGAGTAATGCGACCAGAAGAGGGGCCCCCCGAGTCGTGCATCGCCCTGGTGGCGCAGTTCGAGGTGGGCCTGGCGACGGGGCCCGCTCTCAGGCTCCGGGCCATGGGCACCATTCCGGATGCGTCCGCCGCGCGCCCATCCTTCATGGTAGGCCGCCGCCGGGATGGGGTGGGTGGGGGACGAGGCCGCCAGCACGTAGGTAATTAGGCATTCGTTGTAGCCCTCGATCGGGAAGTTCATGGCCCAGCCGTGTCGAGGAGACCAATGCCAGTGGAGGACGTTCTGGCCGCCGCGCTGGTGCCAGTCCCACTCCACGCCACGCCACAGTCGGTCGATGCGTTCGGCCAAGGCCCGTTCCGCCGGAGTGCCGTCGCGGAAGTATTGCCGCACGCAGAGGAGGCCCTGGATCAGGAAGGACGTCTCGATCAGGTCGCCGCCATCGTCGTCCCGGCTGAACGGTTTCACCCGGCCGGTGGGGCCCTCCAGCCAGTGGGGCCAGGACCCGTGGAAGCGGTCGGCCCCCTCGAGGAATCCCACGATCCGGGTGAGCCGCTCGGCCCCCTCGGCCCGGGTGATGAACCCGCGCTCGATGCCCACCAGCAACGCCATGATCCCGAAACCGGTGCCGCCCGAGGTGACGATGTGGGCGTCGTGGTCCGGGTAGTCGCCGTCGACGTGGAAGCGTTCGCGGGCCGCGCCCGAGTGCGGTTCCGCGCCCTCCCAGAAATAGAGGAACGTGCGCCGTTGGACTTCGCGGATGAGGGCCGAGTCACCCAGGCGGGGGCGTCCTTGGGCGGTGAGCGCCGAGGGCGCGGGGCGTTGGGCCACTTCTCCAGCGATCCCACCGGGAGCGGCCATCCAACCGATGCCCCAAGCCAAGACCTACGCCAGCAACCCCGCGGACGGGGTGCGTCGGGTCGACGGGCCAGGGGGCATGGCGGGGCCCATCTTCAGTGGCCGGCCGGGGCGACCGGTTTCGACCAGCTGTCCTGCGCCTTCTTCAATTGCTTGGCGTTCAGTCCGAAGGCCTTGAGCACCCCGGTGGCCATCATGCGGTTGCCCTCGGGATTCATGTGCACGCCGTCGCTGGTGAGCACGTTGCCCTGGTGGTTCGATCCCTTCTTGGCCTTGGCAATGGCGGCATGCATGTCGGCATTCAGGTCGGCCAGCCGGCATTTCTTCTTCTTGCGTTGGTTCCCTCACCCGGGAAAAATGGCTATCTTTAGGACGGAGAGGTCCCGCCATGAATCCATCCCCCGACCACCCAGGCATCCACTCCAGGAATCGAATCGCGCGGCGCGCCCCTTATGGAAAGACTCGACGGCAGGCTGAGGCTCCGTCACCCACGCCTCGAAATTCATGATTCCTGGTTCGATGCATTCCAAGCGGATCGCCAGTCGATCCCCCATGGCGACGGTCCAGAGGCGCGGGGATTCCCCAGGCTGCCGGTGGGCCGCCGCGTTCACGCTCGTTGAGTTGCTGGTGGTCATCGCCATCATCGCGATCCTTGCTGGGTTGCTCCTGCCTGGACTCGCCTCTGCCCGCTCCAAGGCGGTCTCGGTGCAATGCCTGAATCACCTCCGACAATGGGGTTTGGGCATCCAGCTCTATGCCACGGACCAGCGCGACGCCATTCCCCGAGACGGGACCGACGGCGGTGGTCAGTACGGCGTGGACACCGGCGCCATGGAGGGCCCCGGCAGTCCGCGGGATCCGATGGCCTGGTTCAACGTCCTGCCCCCGTATCTCGGGGTCCGTTCCTACGCCGGTTTTGTCAGCGAGCCCCGGGGGACCGACCCGCGCGGACACTGGCCGTTCCCGGGCAAGCAGGGCGCGTTTTTCCATTGCACCGGGGCGAAGGCGGCCGAGGGGGAGACATTCCTGAAGGCCGGTGCCTACGGGGTGTTCAGCTACGGCATGAACATCGATCTGAAGCTCCTGTCGTCGATCCGGAACGGGGTGCAGGGCAACAGCCATGACTATCCCGAAATGCCGAGGATGAGTGCCGTCGCCCGCCCGTCGTCGACGGTCTCGATCCTCGACCAGGCCTTCAGTCCCTCCATGGAATGGGCCACCCCGGACCCGGCTCGGAATGGTACCTTCCCCGCCTCCCGCAGCGAACGGCTCGCCTCGAGGCACGGGTTGGGGGATCGGGGCGGGGCCAACCTGGTGTTTCTCGATGGCCATGCCCGTTTCTTCCGCCGCAGCCAATTGGTCAACCCGGTGCCCGGCCGCGAGGAGAAGTTTCTCGACGACGTCCTCTGGAATCCCAACCGCGACCGCTACTGACGCCCTGATCACCCGATCCCGTGGGCCTGAAACGGGACCCGTGCCCTTGGGCTCCCGCCCGGCTCGTCCCGACGCGGACAGCCCCAGGGGTCCAACCCGACTCCGGGTCCGCCGCCTCCCTTCGCATGGAATCCCAACCCATCCCACCAGCCGTCGTCTCCGGTCCCGTCTGCCGGAACGGACGGGCCACGATCCCGCCGCGGTCGTGGAGCCGGCCATTCGGTGGGGCCGGCCCGGGTGTCGCCATGGCGGCCGCCCTGTGGATGGCCGTGCCCGACCTCCATGCGATCGAGGACGTTCCGGAGGGTGGGTTGCGGTGGCTTCAGGGGTATGACGGCAATGCCCCGACGGGCGGTTTCCGCGTGGACGGCCGGCTCCGGATCGAGGCCCCGGACGAGCCCCAACCGGTCGGCCTGGTCCTCGAGTCCGGCCGGCTCGAGATCGGGCCCGGTGGTGAACTCCTCGTCCAACATGGGCCGGGTGGGTCCCGGTTCCTCCAGGGAGATGTGGTGAACGACGGGCTGGTTTCCCTGAATTCCGTGCTCCTCTTCAGCCGCGACGGAGCCGAGTGGGTGAACCGCGGGACCATCCGGGCCGCCATGTTCATGGGGCTCGGGGTGACCGGCAAGGGGGCCCGCTTCCGGCAGGCGTCCGGCGAGATCCACTCGGACGAGCCGGGCAGTCGCCTCGAGTTCTACAACCAGAGCTGGTTCATCCATGGAGGCGGCAAGGTGTTCGGCAGCCCGGCGATCGTGGCCTCCTCCGCGCGCATCGAGGCGGCCGTGACCGAGGACCTGAGGCTGCGATTCCTCGGCCCGGGATGCCGGCTGGAGGGTCGTTACCCGGCGGACCTGTCCGTGGTCGTCGCGTCCGACGACGTCTTCGGCCCGGTGGACCTCACCCTCGATCCGGAGGGGGCCATCGCTGGAACCCTCGAGGTGACGGCGTCCGCGCAGGATCCCGGGGCGGTTGTCCGATGCCCCGGATCCGGGGCGACCCTCGCGGCCGAGGGAGTCTTCAGGATCCTCCCCGGCGCCGGGGTCTCCGAGATCCGGGGACCCTTGACCATCAGGGGATTGCTCTCCGTCGAGGGTTCGATGCGTTGGGGGGCCTCCGACGGCGGCCTCACGAACCGGGGGCGCCTCCTGGTTTCGGACGAGGGCCGACTGCAGCTCTCGGCCCCGTTGGTCCAGGCCTCCGGGACCCTGGAGATCGGCGGAGGCAGCCTCGATGCCCCCTCGGGCGTGACGGTCACCGGGGGCACCGTCGTCGCCGCAGGGCGCTTGTCAGGCCCGATCACCAATTCGGCGATCGCGGTCGTCGATCAGGCCCGACCCGCCCGGGTGACGGGACGTTGGGTCCAGACGGCCTCCGCCACGATGAGGACCGTGGCGCGTTTCGGTCCGGGGTCGTCCGGTCACGCCCTCCAGGTGGCCGGCAGCCTGGACCTTGGCGGCACGCTCGAGGTGGTCTCGGCCGGCGGCAGCCATCTCGCCGACGGCGTGGAATTGCGGTTGCTTCAGGCGGACGCCGTCCGGGGATGGTTCGCGCGGTTGGCCCTCCCGCCGCTCGAGACCGGCCTCCACTGGCAGGTGGTGCCCTCCGAGAGGGAGGTCCGTCTGGTGGTCCGCCGCTCGCCCGCTCCGCTGGTGATCGAGTGGTTGCATCGTGACGGCGGGGATCTTCTGCGGGTCAGCGGCCCTTGGGGGTCGCAGCAGGAGGTCGTGCTCCGGGTCTCCCCGGATCTCAAGCAGTGGACGCCTTTCCAGCGCCTGTTCCCGTTCGCCGGCGTGGCCACCGTCCCGGTGCCCCGCAACCCCGGTGGCGAAGACGGCCCGATGACGGTCTACCAGGCCGTTCTCGGACCCGTGGGCTCGACGACCTGGTGAAGGTCGGTGGGACGGGGTCGACGGGCTGCCCGGGAGTCCGAGGCCTGCGCCGGCGACGACCGGGGGGAGGCATGCCCCGAGGAAGCCCGTTGAACCGCCGCCGTGGCGCTGCTAGGCAAGGGCCTCGCTCCGGAGCCTCCGGAGCCCAATCCCGATGACCACCCTGGAATCGCAGATCCTCGACACGCTGGTCGAGCTGGAGAGTGCCGCCACGTCCGCACCCGCCGGGACTCCCGGTTCGCCGAGGCCGAGCGTGCTGCCCATGGTGCATCGCCTCACCGAGCTGACCCGGGCGCTGCCGCCGGGCACCTCGCCCGACCTGCTGCACTACCTCCACAAGCGCAGCTACGAGAAGGCGCGCCTCTGGCTGCAGGGCCGGGATGCCGAGAACGCCGCCGGCAACTGCCGCCATGTCTGAGCGGCCGATCGATCCAGACCGCCGATGAATCCCGCGGACACCATCGCGGCCGTGGCGACCCCGCCGGGATCCGGTGGGCTGGCGGTGCTGCGGATTTCCGGTCTGCGCGCCCTGGAGGTCGCCGACCGCTGCCTGCGGTCTTCCGGGGGGCGAATGCCCTCGGCCTTCACCCCGCGCATGGCCACGCTCGGGGAGATTCACCGGGACGGACTTCGCGTGGATGAGGCCATGATCACGGTGTTCCGGGGGCCGAAGTCGTTCACGGGCGAGGACACCGTCGAGATCGCCTGCCATGGCGGGATCCTCGTGACCCGCCGGGCCCTCGAAGCCGTCCTGGCCGCGGGAGCCCGTCCGGCCGAGCCGGGCGAATTCACCTGCCGCGCCTTCCTGAACGGCCGCATGGACCTCGCGCAGGCCGAGGCGGTCGCCGACCTGATCCATGCCCGCACCGACCGGGCCCTGGCCTCGGCGAGGGCCCAGTTGGCCGGGGCGCTCTCGCGGCGCATCGAAGACCTGCGGGACGGGTTGATGTCCGTGCTCGCGCACCTCGAGGCGCACATCGATTTCCCCGACGAGGACATCGCCCCGGACACCACGGCGGTGCTGGCCACGAAGCTACGGTCGGCCCTCGACGGCATCGACGCCCTCCTGGCCACGGCCCGACAGGGGCGCCTCCTGAGGCAGGGGGTCCGGACGGCCTTGGTGGGCCGACCGAACGCGGGCAAGTCGTCGTTGCTCAACCGTCTGCTGGGGCATGATCGTGCCATCGTCTCGCCGGTGGCGGGCACCACCCGCGACACGCTCGAGGAGTCGGTGCAGATCCGGGGCCTCCCGCTGGTGCTGGTGGACACCGCCGGCCTGCGCGAATCCCCGGATCCGGTGGAGCAGGAGGGGGTGCGCCGCAGCCGTCAGGCGGCCGCGGCCGCCGAGTTGATCTTGCAGGTCTTCGACGCGGCCGATGCCTTGTCTCCCGGCGCGGAGTCGTCTCCGGCGGAGTGGGCCGGCAAGGTGGTCCTCTTGGTGGCCAACAAGACCGACCTGCCCGGGGCGACGGTGCCACCTGGTGCGGTGCCGGTGAGTTGCCGCACCGGTGCCGGCATGGACGACCTGGAGCGGGCGATCGAACAGCGCCTGCTGGCCGGATCCGGTGCTTCCGGCGACGACGGCGTGGCCATCGCCGTCCGCCACCAGCAGGCGCTCGAGCGGGCCCGGGAGGCGGTCGACCGCACCCTCGCGGGCCTGTCGGACCAACTCACCCTCGAACTCGTGGCCTTCGAGCTGCGGGTGGCGCTCAACGCCCTTGGCGAGGTGGTGGGCAAGACCTCCGTCGACGACCTGCTGGACTCCATCTTCCGGCAGTTCTGTTTGGGCAAGTGACGAGGCGCCCTGGCGGCCAAGTTCGGTCCGGCCTCCGGCAAGGCGGGGCGAGCCGTCCGGGCCGGGGGGATCGACGCTGGCGTCAACGGATCCCCCGGGAAGTTCGCCGAGGCGGTGGCGAGTGCCCCGACGGGCGGAACCCTGGCCGGCTCCCGAACGGAGACATCTGCCATGCAATCGATCCTGAACCACCCCCTCGTCGTCGACCTCCCCGAGCACAAGGACACCATCCACGCGCTCAAGCTGGGCAATGCCCATCTCAGGCACCTGCTCGACCAGTACCATGCGGTCGACGAGGAGATCGTGCGCATCGAGACCGAGGTCGAGCCGGCCTCGGACGAGCGGACCGAGCAGCTCAAGCGCCGTCGGTTGGTGCTGAAGGACGACCTCTTGGCGATCATCCTCAAGGCCGAGGCCGCCGCCCGTTCCGCCGGGGTCCCTGCCTAGGCCTTCGGCCGCGGGCCCGGGTCCCGGAGGGGTGAACGGTGGTCCGGGGCTTCGTCGCCGGCCTCGCCACCGGGTGCCCCGTCGGTGGTCCCTGGGCGGGCCTTGGGGGCACCGGATGGATCGGGCACGCGCCGGGCAGGCTGCGGCGCGGAACGCTCGGACCTTGAACCCCGGGGCTCGGACGGCGATCCTTCGCCTCAGGAACACCACCGATGGAATCACGGCCCGAAGCCTCCAATCTTCCCGAAGCACCCGGGTCCCGCCGGGAGGTCTTGGCGTCGATCGACGCCGTGATCGAGGGGCGACGTGCCCTGCCCGGGGCCTTGTTGCCCATCCTGCACGGCATCCAGGATGCCCTCGGCCACGTCCCGGCCGATTCGGTGCCCCGGGTGGCCGAGGCCCTGAACCTGTCCCAAGCCGAGGTGCATGGCGTCCTGAGCTTCTACCACGATTTCCGCACCTCGCCGCCGGGACGACACATCCTGAGGTTGTGCCGGGCCGAGGCCTGCCTGGCCATGGGTTGCGAGGCGCTGGAAACCCACCTGCACCAGCGTCATAGACTGGAGTTCCATGGGACGACGCCCGACGGGGGCGTGACGCTCGAGCCCGTGTACTGCCTCGGCAACTGCGCCTGCGCCCCGTCGGTGATGGTCGATGGCGAGGTCCGCGGGCGGGTGACTTCGCAGAAACTGGACCAGTGGATCGGTGGGTTCCGGTCGAACGGGGGAGGGGCCCGATGAGCGTCACGGTCTACGTCCCCAACGATTCGGCGGCGATCGGTGTCGGCGCCCACGACACGGCCGAGGCCATCGCCCGCATCGCCGCCGAGCGCGGGATTTCCCTCCGGCTGGTCCGCAACGGCTCCCGCGGCCTCTTCTGGCTCGAGCCGCTGGTCGAGGTGGTCACCCCCGAGGGCCGCATCGGCTACGGCCCCGTCGAGGCCCACGACGTGGCGTCGCTCTTCGATGCCGGATTCCTGCAGGGGGGCGCCCATCGGTTGCGCGTCGGCCTCCCCGAGGACATCCCATACCTGGCCCGGCAGCAGCGCCTGAGCTTCCGGCGCGTCGGCCTCATCGATCCCTTGAGCATCGCCGACTACGAGGCCCATGGCGGCGGGCGGGGATTGCGGGCCGCGCTCCAGGCCCAACCGGCCGGCCTGGTCGAGGAGATCACGACGTCGGGCCTGCGTGGGAGGGGCGGGGCGGCGTTCCCGGCGGGCATCAAGTGGAAGACCGTGCTGAATGCCCCGGCCGGGCAGAAGTACGTCGTGTGCAACGCCGACGAGGGCGATTCGGGCACCTTCTCCGACCGCATGATCCTCGAGGGCGATCCGTTCACGCTGATCGAGGGCATGGCCATCGCCGGCGTGGCCATCGGTGCGACCGAGGGCTTCATTTACCTGCGCTCCGAATACCCGCACGCCGAGGGCAT
>VHCX01000093.1 GCA_016871615.1 Verrucomicrobiota bacterium | reverse complement strand
AGGCGGTCCCCGGTCAGTCAGCGACCCCGTTGATTCCGCTGCCGGTGCCGGCGCAGGCGACCGCGGGGGCCGCCACGGTCAACGGTCCGACCAACGGCCCGATCAACCTGAGCCTGAACGTCGGCATCCCCAAGGAGCCCCGCGACGTCGACGTGACCATCCGGATCGTCGTGGTGATGACGCTGCTGGCGCTGGCGCCCAGCCTGGTCATCCTGATGACGGCCTTCACCCGCACGGTGATCGTGCTGTCCTTCCTGCGCACGGCCCTGTCCGTCCAGACGGTGGTCTCCGGACAGTTGATGACCGCGTTCTCGCTGATCCTGACCTTCTTCATCATGGGGCCGGTGGTGACCCGCCTGGAGACGCAGGTCCTGACGCCGTATCGCAGGTCCGAGATCAACGGGGAGATCGCACTGGAGCGGGCCGGTCAGGAATTCCGGACCTTCATGCTGAGGCAGGCCCGGGCCCGCGACGTGGAGTTCTTCGTCGGCCTGTCCGGCATCGGTCCCACCCAAGTCCAGGACCTGCCGCTGAGGGTGGTCGTCCCGGCCTTCGTGATCAGCGAGCTTCGGACCGGCTTCCAGATGGGTTTCATGCTCTTCCTGCCGTTCATCCTGATCGACTTCGTCGTGGCCATCATCCTCATGAGCCTGGGCCTGATGTTCCTGCCGCCGGCCACGATCTCCCTGCCGCTCAAGATCCTGCTCTTCGTCCTGGTGGATGGATGGGCCCTGGTGGTCAAGGCCATCGTCCTGAGCTTCACCCGCTGACCGGAAACCCTCCCGAGCCATGACCCCAGAAGCCGCAATCGACATAACCGGAGCCTTGGTCAAGACCATCCTGACCGTGTCCATGCCCCTGCTCCTCTCCTCGATGGGCATCGGCCTGGTGGTCAGCCTGA
Organism: Verrucomicrobiota bacterium; assembly: GCA_016871615.1. Classification (GTDB taxonomy): domain Bacteria; phylum Verrucomicrobiota; class Verrucomicrobiia; order Limisphaerales; family UBA9464; genus SXXZ01. The sequence goes on along the minus strand of VHCX01000093.1, from coordinate 10,251 downwards.
TCCAGACGGTGACCTCCCTCCACGAGCAGACGCTGGCCTTCGTCCCGAAGGCGCTGGGTGTGCTCGGCGTGCTGCTGGTGCTGCTGCCCTGGCTGGCCCGGACGGTCCTGGACTACACGGTGGAGGTCATCAACCAGATGCCCGCCTTGGCCCGCTGAATGGGGATGGAAGGCGATGTCTGCGTTCTGGGCATGGTGGCTGGCGTTCCTGAGGCTCTCGGCCTGGCTGGGACTGGTCCCGGGATTCGTCGCGCCCGTGCCGCTCAGGGTCCGCCTCCTGCTGGCCGCCACGGTCGCCTTCCTGGTGGCGCCGGCCCTGGGGACGGTCCCTGATCCCACCCGCATGGACTGGATCTCCCTCGTCGCGCTCGCGGTGCAGGAGACGGTCACCGGGGTCGCCCTGGGTCTCGTGGTCCGGGCGGCCTTCTCGGCCGTGGCCATCGCCGGGCACCTCGTCTCCTCGGAGGCATCCCTCAACCTCAACGCGATCCTCATGCCGGGTTCGGCCGAGAGTTCAGACCTCGCGGGCAACCTGCTCTACATGCTCATGGTGCTGCTGATGTTCACGCTGGGCCTGCACCTGCGGTTGCTCGAGGTGGTCGCCGGATCGTTCCAGCTGGTCCCAGCCGGCGGCCTGCACGGCGATTCCGCCTTGGCCGACTACTTCGTCGGCCTGCTCGGGGGAGGCATGGCCCTGGGCATCCAGATCGCCGCGCCCATCTTGGCCGCCGGATTCCTGCTGAACACCCTGCTGCTGGTGCTGGCCCGGGCGTTGCCGCAGCTCAACGTGTTCGCCGAGAGCTTCGCCTTCCGCAGCATCCTCATGCTCGTCATCCTTTCCGGCACGCTGCAATTGACCTCGGAGCACCTGGGACGCCGCCTAGGCGCGGTGCCTGCCGAGATGATCCACGCCGCGCGCCTCCTGTCCGCCGGCGCCGCCCGACCCGTGAGGTGATCCATGGCGGAATCCCAGAACAAGACGGAACAACCGACAGACAAGCGCCTGACCGAGGCCTCGCTGAGAGGCCAGTTCGCGCGCAGCGCCGACCTCAACACGGCCGCGGCGCTGGTCGCGGCGGCCCTGACCCTCAGCTGGTTCGGCCAGCGGGTCTGGTCCGACCTCACCCGCAGCGTCTCGGCCGGGCTGATGCAGACGCACCGCTCCCCGCTGACGGACGGCGACATCCCGGACCTCGCCGCCGCGTTCCTCAGGCAGGCCGGATCGATCGCTCTCCCGGCGCTGGCCATGGGCTGGATCCTGGGGTTGATCGCCAGCCTCATCCAGAGCCGGGGACGCCTGGCCACCAAGCGGCTGGTTCCCGACCTTGACCGGCTGGACTGGACCCAAGGTTGGAACAACGTGTTCAACACCGCGGCCTGGGTGAAGGCGGTGGCCAACCTCGCGAAGCTGGGCCTCATGGTGTGGCTGGGCTGGTCGGGCGTCGCCGACCTGCTGGAGCACCCGGTCTTCCATGCGCCGACCAGTTTCGCCGAGTTCCTGGGTTTCCTGGCCGCCGCCGTCCGCACCACCCTGTGGCGCATCCTGCTCGGCTTCTCGGTGATCATGGTCGCCGACTACGCCTATCAGCTCTGGAGGACCCGGGAGCAGCTCAAGATGTCCCGCGAGGAGGTGAAGGAGGAGATGAAGTCCACCGAGGGCGACCCCCTCCTCAAGGGCGAGGTCCGGCGCCGGCGCCAGACGATGCGCAAGTCCTGGATCCAGACGGTGCCGACCGCTGACGTGGTGGTGGTGAACCCCACCCACATCGCCATCGCCCTGAAATACGAATTCGAATCGATGTCCGCCCCCGTCGTGGTCGCCAAGGGCATCCGGCTCAACGCCCAGAGGATCCGCGACATCGCCACGCAGTTCGGGGTGCCGATCGTCGAGAACAAACCCGTGGCCCGTCTGCTGTTCCAGACCTGCCGCGAAGGGGCCGTGATCGATCCCCGCCTGTTCCAGGCGGTGGCCGAGATACTCGCCTTCGTCTACCGGACCAACCGCTACCGCTATTACGCACTGAAGAACCGGGTCGCCCATGGAAAGCCAAGCTGAATTCCTTCCGAAGCCCAAGCTGGCCACCAGCCAGTTCCTCCTTGGGGCGCTGATCTTCGGGGTCATCGTGCTGCTGGTCCAGCCGGTGTCCCCCTGGGTGCTCGACATCCTCATCACCGGCAGCATCGGCGGGTCGGTGCTGACCCTGATGGTGGTGCTCTTCCTCAAGGACCCGGCCGAGTTCTCGACCTTCCCCACCCTCCTGCTCGTCACGACCCTGTTCCGGCTGGGGCTCAACATCGCCTCGACGCGCCTGATCCTGTCGCAGGCCGAGGCGGGCAAGATCATCCAGGCCTTCGGAAACTACGTCATCGGGGGCAACTACGTGGTGGGTCTCGTCGTCTTCGCCCTGCTGACCATCATCAACTTCGTGGTCATCACTAAGGGCGCGGGCCGCATCGCCGAGGTGGCGGCCCGCTTCACCCTGGACGCCTTGCCGGGCAAGCAGATGGCGATCGACCAGGAGCTCAATGCAGGCCTCATCAAGGAGGACCAGGCCAGGGCTCGGCGACAGGTCCTGCAGCGCGAGATCGACTTCTACGGCGCCATGGACGGCGCGAGCAAGTTCGTCCGGGGCGACGCCATCGCCGCCATCCTCATCACCTTCGTCAACATCATCGGTGGGCTGGTCGTCGGCGTCCTGCAGCGCGGCGAGCCCGTGGTCAGCGCGCTGGAGCGCTACGCGGTGCTCTCCATCGGCGACGGGCTGGTCTCGCAGGTGCCCTCGCTGATCTTCTCCACCGCGGCCGCGCTGCTTGTGACCCGTGCCGCGGCCCGCGAGGACCTCAGCCAGGCCCTCGGCAGCCAGGTCGTGCTCCAGAAGCAACCCCTGCTGTTCACCGCGATCAGCCTGTTCGTACTGGCCCTGATGCCGGGCTTTCCGACGCTGACGCTCCTGGCGGGCGCCGGCCTGATGATGGTCCTCCATCAGCGCATTCCCGAGCCGGCCAAGGTGGGGGGCGCGGGCCGGGGCCCAGGCGGGGCCCGTGGCGCCCCCGGTGCGGAGGCCGGCGGCGGCCAGAAGGCGGTCTCGTCGCGCGCCCCGGAGTCGATGGAGAGCTTCCTCAACGTCGAGGCGCTGGAGATCCGGCTCGGCTACGGCCTGATCCCCCTGGCCGACCCGGGGCGGGGCGGCGATTTCCTGGAGCGGTTGACGGGGGTGCGGCGAGGATTCGCCCAGAGCCTGGGTTTCATCGTCCCGTCGGTGCGCCTCCGCGACGACCTCCAGTTGGCGATGAACGACTACCGCATCCTCCTACGGGGCAACGTCATCGGCAAGGGGACCGTCATGCCCGGGATGTGGTTGGCCATGAACGTGACCGACCGTGGCGGCAAGCTCGACGGCATCCCCACCATCGAGCCGGTCTTCAACCTGCCCGCGTTCTGGGTGACCGACGTCGAGCGCAAGAACGCCGAGATGGAGGGGTACACCGTCGTCGACGCCGCCTCGGTGCTCGTCACGCACTTCCAAGAGGTCGTGCGACGCCACTCCCACCAGCTCCTCACGCGCCAGGATGTGCAGTCGCTGCTCGACCACCTGAAGCAAAGCCAGCCGGCCTTGGTCAACGACCTGGTCCCGGGCCAGTTGAACGCCGGCCAGATTCAGAGGATCCTGCAGGGTCTTCTGGCCGAGCGCGTCTCCATCCGCAACCTGACGGTGATCCTGGAGAAGGTCTCCGACGGTGCCGCCCTGACCAAAAACACCGACGAACTCGGCGAGCAGGTCCGACGGATCCTCGGCGAGGAGATCGTGGGGCCGCTGGTCGACGATCAGGGCAGGGTGCCGGCCATCACCCTCGAGGCGGTGCTCGAGGAGGAGCTGGCCAAGGGGCTGCGCATCGGTCCTGTGGAGACGGTCCTGAACCTGCCACCCGCCCTGGCCCAGGCGCTGAACCAGCAGTTGGGATCGGCGATCGCGGCGGTGGTCCCCTCGGGGCGATCCCCCGTCTTGCTCTGCTCCGGCGCCTTGCGGCTCGGCCTCAAGCGCTTCTACTCGCCCACCTATCCCGACCTGGTCTTCATCGCCTACGAGGAGATACCCGCCCGGATCCGCATCCTCTCCGAGGCGGTCATCCGCAGGTCCGCCTGACGGGCCGTCGCCGACCTTCAATCGTCCACCGCCGCCTCCATGATCCGACAACGACGCATCCTCCGGGTCCAGGCGGCCTCCGTGGCCGAGGCCATGCGCCGGATCCAATCGGAGCTCGGGCCCGACGCCCGCCTCCAGCGGATGCGGGAGATCCCCGCCCGCGGCCTGTCGAGGTTCTGGCGGCGGCCCACCATCGAGATCGAGGCGCATGGATTTGAGGCGCCGCCCGGGGCGCGCCCCGGAACGGTTGGGGAGGCGGATTCCGGCCTGCGCTCCGTGTCGGATTCGGGCGGAGAGAGCTCAGGGGCATCGAAGCCCGTGTCCCTGATCTTGGAGGAACTCGGTATGGATCCCTTGGTGGTTCAGCGGCTCTTGGCGGAGGCGCTGGGCCCGGACCCGGACCCGGCCATCTCCGTGAGGGATCACCTCGGGCAGGTGGTCGCACTGATGGCCCGTTCCTGGAGGCAACCGCTCGACCTGCCCGCCGACCCGGCCACCGGTCGTCGGTTGCCGGTCGTCCTGATCGGCGCGCCCGGGGTCGGCAAGACCACCGCCCTGGCCAAGTGGATGGGCCGCGAGGTGGCCCGGCGGCGGAACGTCGGGACGCTCTGGATGCTGGACGACGGGGACCGTCCGAACGCCTCCGACCTGCTCGCGGCCCACGCGCAGCTGCTGGGTGTGCCGGTGGAGACCCGATGGAATCCGGAGGCTCGGCCTCCCGACGGGGGGTGGATCGATCTTCCCGGGATGATCCCCGGGGACGATGCCGACCGGGACCGGCTCCGCCAACGGTTGGACGCCTTCGGTCCGACCCGGCGCTGGCTGGTGGTCAACGCCGCCTACGACCTGCACCAGGTCCGTCGCCAGATGAGGTTCTTCGCGCCGCTGTCATGCCGCGGGGTCATCGTCACGCATCTCGACGAGGAGACCCGGCCCTCGCGCGTGTGGAACCTGGCGATGGCCGAGGGGCCCGCCGTGGGCTACGGATCCTGGGGCCCGCGGTTCTCCGACCGGTGGGAACCCCTCGCTCCGTCCGTCATGGCCGCGGCCTTGTTCGACGGGTTGGAGTCCTCGTCCGACCTGCGGCCGTAGGAGATCAGCTTGTTGCGCAGCGTCCGGATGTTGATCCGCAGGAGACGCGCCGCGTGGTTGCGATTTCCCCGCGTGAACCGGATGGTCTCGAGGATGTGCTGCCGGACCAGGTCCTCCAGGGGGCACGGCGAGAATTCCCCGGTCGCCTCGGCCGGCGGGTGGACCTGGGCTTCCGCCGGAGAGGGTTGGACCAGGGGCTGCGTCTTGGCCGCCGGAGCGACGACCGACGAGCGCCTCTCGGGCATCGGGGCCACCCGAGCGGGCAGGATCGGCACGGGCGGATCGGCCTGGAGGGACGGGTATGGATCCACCCGCTGGGCCGGGGTCGCCAGGCACACGGTTCCCGGAAGGAGGCGCGACGGCGAGCCCCGTTCCTGGATGTTCAGGTGCGCCGCCTCGATCATCGGGGTGGGTGTGGTGATCACGGCCCGCTCGATGACGTTCTGCAATTCCCGCACGTTGCCCGGCCAGTTGTGCTGCGCCATCAACGCCCGGGCCGCCCGCGTGAACCCGGAGGCGTGGCTTTGGTACTTCGCGCGGAACTGGGTCAGGAAGTGCTCGGCGAGCACCGCGATATCGTCGGAGCGCTCCCTCAGGGGCGGCACGTGGATCGGAACGACGTTGAGTCGGAAGTAGAGATCCTCCCGGAAGATGCCTGCGGCGATGGCCGATTCCAGGTTGCGGTTCGAGGTCGCCACCACCCTCACATCCATCCGGACGGCCCTGTTGCCACCCACGCGCTCGAACTCGCGCTCCTGGAGGACGCGGAGCAGTTTCGCCTGCACCCCGGCGGACACCTCGGTCACCTCGTCCAGGAGGAGGGTTCCGCCGTTGGCCAGCTCGAAGCGGCCTTCACGGCGCGCGAGGGCCCCGGTGAACGAGCCCTTCTCGTGCCCGAAGAGCTCGCTCTCGATCAGCGAATCGGGCAGCGCTGCGCAATTCAGGCTGACGAACGGCCCCCGGGAACGTGTGCTTTGCGCGTGCAGCGCGCGGGCGATCAGTTCCTTGCCCGTGCCGCTCTCGCCCTGGATCAGGACGGTGGCGTTCGTCTGGGCCACCTGCTGGATCAGTTGCTGCAGGGCCAGCATCGGTGTCGATCGTCCGAGGAGCGGCCGATGCAGCGGCTCGGGTACCAGCGGTTCCTCGACGGCCGAGGAACCCTCGAGCCGCTGGCGCATTCTCTGCAGAAGTTGCCGGACCTCGCCGTCGCTGAAGGGTTTGACCAAGATCTCCCCGGCCTCTTGGAGCGTGGTCGGAACCGGGCCCCTCGAATCGGGCCAGAGCAGCACCCTCACGCGTGATGGCGATTGCCGGGCATCCTCGCGCAGGAACGCGTCCCCCACCCCGTCGATCTGGTCGAGGCTGACGATCAGGACGTCGAACTGGTCGGAATTCAGGTAGCCCTGTGCGGCGGCGAGGGTCGGCGCCTCGGCCGTGGTGACACCACGCGACCGAAGCATATGCCCCAGGGTGCGCCGGATGACGTCACTGGGCTCCACGACCACTGCCTTGAGGGGTCTCATCGGGCGGGTTGCGGGCTGGCCAGCAGGTCGGCCCGCGGTCGGAAGCGGGGCCAGTCACGCTCGTTGAGTCGCTCGGCGGTGACGGTCCTCAGGATGGCGGCCAGGACCCGCCTCACCAGGTCCGCGACCACGCCGCCGGGATCCCTGGACGATCGGGGGAGGCGCTCCCACCGGGCCCGGTGCTGCCGGAGGCGGTGGTTGGCGCCGGTGAGCCGGACGACGAGCCTCCGGCGGATCTCCCCGTGGCGCGCCAGGGAGCCGGTGTCGTTGCGGCGCAGCGCCTCGGCATCGGCCTGAGCCAGGTCGTGAAGTTCCTGCGCCATGAGCAGGTACTCCTGCAGCTCCTCCCGGAGCACATACATGTCGTCCCACCTCACGGTGTCGAAGCCTTCGAGTTGTCGTCGATCGCCCGGGCCAGCTCCGCCTCCAGGGCGGCCTGCCTGCCCAGGCTGGCGGTGTGGAACTCGGCGGCGTTCCTCAATGCGTTCGTGTTCGAGGGGGCGCCGACGGAGATCCTGGGGAACACCTCGGCGGCCCCGGACTCCAGGCGCCGCACGAGCGTGGCATGGGCCGCCGCCAGTTGCCCGGAGGCCTCCTCGCAGCGGGCGACCATCCCCGTGGCCTGCCAGCGCCACACGGGGTCCTGGATCTCGCCGGCGATGCTCTCGTAGATCACCCGCGCCTCGTTGTGGACACCCTGTCGGAAGAGCAGGTTCGCCGCGGCGTTGCCCAGCATCAGCCGCCAGGCCTCCCAGACGGGCCGCTCCGCCGACGAGGCCTTCCGGTGCGCCTCGAGGACGATCTGCATCTGGCGTCGGGCCTCCTCGAGATCCTCGTTCCTGAGGCTTGCCAGCGCGAGACGGCCGCGGGCCTCGGCCTCCTCGTCGGGCCGGAGCTGCTGCTTCAGCAGCGCCTTGGCGGTGTTGGCCAGCAGGACATCGTTGCCGGTCGTCTCCAGCAGCCGAATACGCCGGAGCGTGATCGCCCCCGGGGGTTGCTGCCGGATGCCAGACTCGATCAGCCGGCCGTACAGCTCGGCCGCCTCGGCCACCTTGCCGATCTCGGCGTGCAGGTCTGCGATCGTCCCCTGGGTGATAAGGGTGAGGCGTCGGAGGTAGCGGAAGTCGGCCGATCCCGAGAGCGGCAGCGCCCGAAGCGCCGAGTAGAGCTTGTCGAGTGCGAGCACGGGCAGCCCTGAATCCTGGAGCAACAGGGCCTGGTGCAGAAGGACCTCGGGCAGCAGCCGGTCCCGAGGGAACCGCTCGGCGAATTCGGCCAGGGCCTGGAGGGCGATCATCCGGTGCATGGTCGCGTTGGTCTGGTTCCGCGCCTTGTTCTCGTGGTGCTCCACCAGCTCGAGGAGGGTGATCCGGAATTCGTTGGACTGTCCCCGCGGAGAGTTGTCCCACTGGGCCATCCGGCCGCCGGATTCGCGGGCCGAGGCGGCCGCCGAAACGCGGGCGTCCCGTGAAGCGGACGTCGCGTCGAGCGCCGATTCCCCGAGGCCCTGGGTCGCCCAGAGGGTGGATTGGTTGCCGGGGAGGGGGCCGAGCCGCAGCGACTCGACCTCGGCGGAATCGGCCCGCGCACCGGACACCGCCCACCCCAGGAGAGCGAGCAGCGGTAGCAGGTGTCGGACAATGCGGCTACTTGGCTTCATAGACGGCTCGGCTTTTCAGGGTGGGAGGATTGGCGGGCGTCGGTCGGGCGTCCGGTCCGATGAATTGCAGGACCATGCCCGGTTGGTTGGATGGCGGCGACGGCCACGGCGAAACCTGGAAGAACGGCGTGATGGCCCGGAACTCGTTGGCGACGCGTGAAGTGCCGCCCCCTTCGTTGCTTGTCGATGCCCCGCCGGAGGCTCCCCCGGCCTCGACCCGAAGGGTTCCGCCGCCGGTGGTGGGGCCCGATGCCGGTGCGGGAGCGGGGTCCGGATTTCCCAGGGCGACGGCCACGGCGGGCGGCTCCTTGGAGGTCTCCGTCACGGGGCGCAGGGGCATCGGCTGGTTTCCCTCCCATTCCCGCGGGCCTCGACTGTAGCTGGCGCTGATCAGGGGACGGGTCAGCATCGGGGGAGCGGGCATCGAGATCGATTCCTCCACCAGATGGGGCGGATCCTCGAAGCGCAGCGTGCCGGTGCCGGCGACCCCCAGCCGGTTCAGGTATCCGGAGGGCGTCGGCCGGGTCGGTGCCTGATTGGTGGCACCCGCGGCGGCCCGGTTGCCGGTCGTCGACTCGGTGGACTCCCGGGGCTTGGTCCCGTCCTTGAGGAAGGGGAACACCTCGGCTTCCCGGGGAGGCTGAGCGATGGCCGGAGCCGTTGTCCCGCTCACGGGAACGTCGGTCGCATGGATCACGCCCGGAAGGACGATGGCCTGCAGGGTCCACAGGCTCGAGAGGAGCGCCAAGGGGGTGCGTCGTCGTTGCATAGCGTCAGGGGTTGGGTTGACGGACCACGTTGAAATCATCCGGGCTGACCTGCTTGAACCAGGCACCGACCCGGAAGTCTCGCGCCGATCTCAGTTGCTCCAACAGTTCGAGGAGGGTGCGCCGTCGTGCGGCCTGCTTCGCGTCGCTGGGCAGATGTCCCATCAGTTCATAATGCCGTCGCCAAAGGGACATTCGGGGGCTGGTGGGCTTGGGTTGCAGGTGGAAGCATCCCTGATCGCTCCGGAGAACGGCTTGGGGCGAACCCGGGGGGCAGGCCAAGGAGCGGAACCGGTCGGCCGAGGCCAGCAATTCGGAACCGGCACGGATCGCGGGTTGGCGGGCCCGGAGGGATTCTTCGACGAGGATCGTGAGCAGGGTCTCCTCGGACCATCCGCAGGCCTCGCAGTGGCTCGTCAGCAGGGAGCGCCAACGGGGGGGCTCGGAGGGCCCTCCGGCCGCGAAGGGGGCTTTCTCCAGGGCTTGGCCTTCAGTTCCCGGGTCGGTCGTCAGGCTCCGCTTCGACGTCGGATGGGAAAAGGCTTCAGGAGGTGATGGCGGGGGGGAGACGGGCGATGGTGCGGGTGCGGGTGCGGGTGCGGAGCCGAATGCCTCCTTTGCTGGGGTTGGTGTTTCCACCGGAGTCTCCAGAGCGATGACCGGCGGGTTCTCCGCCGCCGGTTCCTCGGCATGGCTCCCGGGCAGACGACTACGCGTGCGCTCCCGTTCCTGCGACACGATCCGTGCTCGCAGATCCTTCAACCCCTTCAAGGCCGTGGCATTTTTCCCCAAAGACATCGATAAATACATCCTCGCACCCAAAGATGCTGGAAAACGTTTTAACAACAGTCTGAGGCAGGGGTCGCAGCGAACGCAAGAGGCCGCGCAATTTTCTTTCTGTAATTTCTGCGGGCATCAGTTCGCCTGTGGATTCGGGGAGGCCATGTTGAGGTAGAGTTTTCCGGTCTCCCACTCCTCGGTGATTTCTGCGAGGAGGGCGGAGACCAGGCGCAGGAGTGACGCCTCGTTTGGGAAGACCCGCGCGACGCGGGTGCGGCGTTTGAG
>VHCX01000092.1 GCA_016871615.1 Verrucomicrobiota bacterium | reverse complement strand
CCGGCGGCCTTCGCCAAGACTCAAAGTCCATCCCCGGCTCCGGTCGGGCTCCGCCCTCCCTCCACCGGGGATGGACTTTCCGCAGCGAACCAACCACCATTAACCAGCGCCTGAAACTCTCACATCCTTTGGAGCAGTTTTTGCGGTCCTGTCAGATGGACCGGTATCTCAAAGGGCTGTTGGACCCATTTGTCAGCCTCCTGGAAATTCACAAACTGTTGTATTTCCTGCAGTCGGCAGGACAGCCGCTGCGGCTTCGATACGAGGCGCGGACCTTTGGTCCCTACGCCCGGAATCTGCGTCAGGTTCTCATCCGCCTGGAAAAGCACTACACGCAGGGATACGGCGATGGGAAGAATACGCCGACCAAACCGATCGACCTGCTGCCGGGAGCCGTCGAAGAGGCGGAATCATTTCTCGTCGACGATGAGTTGATTCGTCAACGGATGGAGCGAGTGACGCAACTGATCGAGGGCTTTGAAGATCCCTACGGCCTGGAGTTGCTCAGCTCGGTGCATTGGGTCATGCGAGACAATCTGGATGCGCGGAATTCCGCCGAATCGGCGGTTTCCGCGGTCCACAGGTGGAACCCGCGCAAGCGCCGCATCATGAAGCCCGAGCATTTGACCAAGGCGTGGCGACGGCTGAAGGCACACCATTGGGACCATTGCTTTGCGACGGCTTGATCCGCCCCCCTTGGTGCGGATGTTTGGTCTCCCGTGCCGCCGATGGCTGGTTGGGCCTGCGCGATGACGCGGGGCGCGGGGCCGCTGGGCCGCTGGGTATTTGGGCCTAGCGTCGCCCCCCGTCCGAGGTTCTCGACTTCGCCGGGGGTGGCCGTAAGACTCCCGGCCGAATTCGTATGTCGGAATCCGCACCCATGCCGCCTCCCGCCCCGGCAGACTTCATCCGCGACATCGTCGCTGGCGACCTGCAGTCCGGGAAGCATCCGCTCAGCGTCACCCGCTTCCCGCCAGAGCCCAATGGCTACCTGCACATCGGCCACGCCAAGTCCATCTGCCTCAACTTCGGCATCGCCCGCGAGACCCGGGGGCGCTGCAACCTGCGGATGGACGACACCAACCCGACCAAGGAGGAGGTGGAGTATGTGGAGTCCATCCAGGCCGACGTCGATTGGCTCATCCGCGGTTGGGCCGACGACCGCCTGGGCCGCAAGGTGCCCGGCGATGTCAGCGGCACCGCCGTGCTGCCCACCGAGGCCTCCGGTCGCCCGCTCGAGCCGTTCTTCGCCTCCGACTATTTCGAGCAGATGCGGGCGTTCGCGGTGGAACTCATCCGCCGTGGCAAGGCCTACGTCTGCGACCTGACCCCGGAGCAGATGTCCGAGTACCGCGGCGTGCCCGAGCGGCCCGGCAGGCCCAGCCCCTGGCGGGAGCGCTCCGTGGAGGAGAACCTCGATCTCTTCGAGCGCATGCGGAAAGGCGAGTTCGCCGACGGCACCCGCACCCTGCGGGCCCGCATCGACATGGCCTCGCCCAACATCCACCTGCGCGACCCGGCCCTGTATCGCATCCGGCACGCCACGCACCACCGGACCGGCGACCGCTGGTGCCTGTACCCGATGTACGATTACGCCCATCCGATCAGCGACTACCTGGAGGGCATCACCCATTCCATCTGCACGCTCGAGTTCGAGATCCACCGGCCCTTCTACGATTGGGTGCTCCAGTCGCTCGACCTTCCTCGCAAGCTGCCCCGCCAGATCGAGTTCGCCCGCCTGAGCCTCGGCTACACGGTGATGAGCAAGCGCAAGCTGCTGCAGCTCGTCGAGGAGGGCCTGGTGACCGGTTGGGACGACCCGCGCATGCCCACCTTGAGCGGCCTCCGCCGGCGCGGGGTCCGGCCCGAGGCCCTGCGCGCCTTCGCCGCCGCCATCGGCGTCACCAAGTACAACGGCCTCACCGAGGTGTCGGTCTTCGAGGGCTGCATCCGCGACGACCTGAACCTCGTGGCCCTGCGCCGCCTGGCCGTGCTCCGGCCCATCAAGGTGGTGCTCATCAACATCGCCGAGGGGGAGACCCACTGGTTCGACGCGGTGAACAACCCGTCGCAGCCCGAGCTGGGCACCCGCAAGATCGCCTTCACCCGCGAGCTGTGGATCGAGTCCGACGACTTCATGGAGGTGCCGCCGCCGAAGTATTTCCGGCTGCGCCCGGGCGGCGAGGTGCGCCTCAAGTACGCCTGCATCATCCGCTGCGACGAGGTGGTCAAGGACGCCTCGGGCGCGGTGATCGAGCTGCGCTGCACGGCCGACCTCGAGACCCGGACCGGGGGTGCCAATGCCGCCAAGAAGGTCAAGGGAACCATCCATTGGGTCAGCGCCGCGCATGCCCTCCGGGCCGAGGTGCGGCTCTATGACCGGCTCTTCACCGAGGAGGAGCCCGAGGCCGAGGGGCGCGACTTCAAGTCGGTGCTCAATCCCGAGAGCGCGACCACGGTCACGGCCCTGCTGGAGCCTTCCCTGGCCGAGGCACGCCAGACCGACCGCTTCCAGTTCGAGCGCCTGGGCTACTTCACCCTCGACGTGCCGTACTCGCCGACCGGGGTCGCCCCGGCCTCGGTGCCGCGGGTGTTCAACCGGACCATCGGCCTCAAGGACAGCTGGGCCAAGGAGATCTCCAAGAAGTAGCCGCTCCGACGGCGCCGCCCCGCCTTCCTCCATGGATCCGGACCTGGCCTCCTCCAAACCCTGGGAACTCCTGCGACGCAGCCTGTCGCGGGACCGCCTGGCGCATGGATACCTGTTCTTCGGCGACGACCTCGACTCGCTCGAGGCCGGGGCGGAGGCGCTGGCCCAGACCCTCAACTGCTCCGCGCCGGCCGAGCGGTCGCCCGGGGGCACCCCCATGGCTCCCTGCGGTCGGTGTGCCAACTGCGAGCGCATCGCCGCCCGCAACCATGCCGACGTCACCTGGGTGCGCCCCGAGAACAAGTCCCGCCAGATCAGCGCCGAGCAGACCCGCGAGGTGGTGCGCACGATCACCCTCAAGCCCATGCAGGGGCGTCACAAGATGGTGATTTTCGCGGGCGCCGACCGGATGAACACCTCGGCGGCCAACATCTTCCTCAAGACCCTCGAGGAACCGCCGGCCGGCTCCGTGCTCATCCTCCTGACCACCGAGCCCGGGCGCCTGCTCGAGACCATCCTCTCCCGATGCCAGCGGGTCGGCTTCGGGGTCCGGCCGTTCCGGGTGGGCGACGAAGTGGCCCGTTGGGTGACCGACTTCGCCCGGAAGGCCGCCCCGGGATCGACCGGGGTGCTGGCCCGCTACCAGTTGCTCGGCACGCTGCTGGAGTCGCTGGGGGCGGCCCGCGAGCGCATCGAGGAGCAGTGCACGGCCGCCTCGCCGCTGGCGAAATATCCCGATGCCACGCCCGCCCAGAAGGAGCAGTGGGAGGACGCGCTCACGGCTGCCATCGAGGCCGAGTACCGGCGGCGTCGGGGCGAATACCTCGCCGGCCTGCAGGCCTGGCTGCGGGACGTCTGGCTCAAGGCCTGCGGGGTCACCGACCAGGCGGCGTTCTTCCCCACGCTCGAGACGGCCACCGAGGCGGTGGCGGCACGGCTCCGCCGGGAGCAGGCCCAGACCAACCTGGAGAACTGGGAAGGCACCCAGCGGCTCCTCCACACCAACGTGCAGGAGGCCCTGGCCCTCGAGGTCGGTCTGCTGAGATTGCACCTGTGAGCGGCCCCGCCTCCAGCGCCACCGCCGGTGGTCCCGCTCCCGCCCGGTCCCCGGGCGCGGCGTCGGGCGGGGCGTCGGCCCCCGGGGGCCTGCGGTTCTTCGCCCTGGTCTTCGGCGCGTTCCTCGGGATGGCCATCCTCAAGTGGGGCAACCCGGTCATCCTCGAGGCGCAAATCCCGATGCCCCGCGACCTGGCCGAGTGGCTGCAGCAGCCCTGGCCCTCGCGTCTTGCCGCGCCGCTGCTTCTGGTGCTGACGGTGGCCGGCCTGATGGCCACGCGGCCCATGGAGGCCCTGCGCGGCCGCGACCGCTCGACGGGACTCCTGCTGCTGTTGCCGGTGCTGTGGCTGGCCTGGCAGGCCCTGTCCGCGGGTCGCTCGGTCGACGCGGTGCTTACCGGCTGGACGCTGCCGCAGTTGACCGGTTGTGTCGCCTGCTTCGGGCTGGGGTTCCTCGCCCTCGGGCCGGCCCTGCGCAGCGGGTGGCTCTGGGTCGGCCTCATTGCCGGTTTCGGGCTTTGCCTCAACAAGGCCGCCCAACAGCATCTCTTCGAACTGCGGCAGGACTATCAGGTGCTCCTCGAGGGCGAGGCGACGGGTTGGACCAATTTCACGGCCGCGTCGATGGCGGAACTCAAGGCCAACCTGCTGGTGATCCGAACCAACGGCGTCGACATCGCCAACCCGGCCATCCTCGACAAGATGCGCCGCGCCCGCGTCAACGGCACGATGGTCTATCCGAACGCGTTGGCCGGGCTGATCCTGCTGCTGTTGCCGGCCGCGCTGGCGGTGCTGGCCGCGGTCGGGGCCTCCCTCAAGGGGTCGGTGCGCCGGTTGCTGCTGGGCAGCTTCGGCATCTTGGGAGGCCTCTGCCTGTACTGGACCGGATCCAAGGCCGGATGGCTGGTGGCCCTGGGGGTGGGCGCGGTGGCCCTGCTGATGAGGCCGGCACCGGCCCGGCACAAGGTGGCCCTGGTGTCCTGGTTGCTGGCCGGGGGCCTCGGCCTCTTCGGACTTCGGTTCGCCGGCTACTTCGCCAAGGGGGCAACCAGCGCCGTGGCCCGTGCCGACTACTGGAAGGCCGCATTGCAGAACACCCGGGCCCATCCGCTGTGGGGCAGCGGACCGGGAACCTTCCAGCGACCCTACGCCCGGCTCAAGGCACCGGAGTCCGAGATGGCCCGCCTCGTTCACAACGACTACCTGGAACAGGCCAGCGACTCCGGGCTTCCGGGTTTCGCCCTCTACACAACATGGATCGGGGGCCTGTTGTGGACGTTGGGCCGTTGGGTGACCCGGTCTGCCGGGGCCCTGGGCTCGGGGGGGGCATCGTCGCCCGGGTCGGTGTCGCCCCCGGCCTGGAATGCCTGGCCGGAGGCCGATCGCCATCGGTTGGAATGGGCGGTCTTCCTGGGGCTGCTCGGCTGGTTCACCCACGGGTTCGCCGAGTTCGGTCTGTACATCCCGGCCTCGGCCTGGACCGCGTTCACCCTCGCCGGCGCCCTGCTGGCTAGCGGTCCCTCCCGGCGTTGATGGCGTCGAGTCGACGACGTCGGCGTCGTCAGCGTCGGCGGCGGTGTCTGCGGTCTCAGCGCTGGAATCTCCAGTTCTCGCCCATCCAGACCACCACGGCCATGAAGGCCACGACCGCCAGCACCGCGAGCATGATCTTGGTCAGGCTGTAGGGCCGGTCGCCCGCGATGGCCCCGGTGTATCCGTTCACGGCCACCTGATAGCTCCTGCGTCCGTAGTCGTAGGTCAGGAGCCAGACCGGCACGAGGATGTGCTTGAAGGTCTGGCGGCTCCACCGGATCGACACCTGCAGGTTGCTGTGGGTGTCGCCGGGCACCTCGCCGGCGCACATCGAGCGGACCTGGTCGGCCATGCTCCGGCGCGATTCGGTGGCCGCGCCCACCAGGTCGATCTGGTAGCGCTCGACCGTCCAACCGGCGAGGTAGCCGTCGTGGTAGGGCACCAGGTCGGCCGTCGGAAACGGCTCGATCCGGCGGAGCAGGTCCGCGCGCACACCCTTGGACCCGGGCACCAGCTCGTCGTCGAAGGCATGCGACAGCGATCCGGCGCTGGGCACCCAGCGGGTGTGGCGAACCTGCCGGGTCTGGGTGCGGCCGTTGCCGTCGGTATAGGTCTCGGTCGTGTAGTAGTGGTAGCCGCTGAGGGCCGTCCAGTCGGCGTCGGCGTGCGCGTCGAAGGTCCAGTACGGCAGGTAGACCCCGTGGACCGTGTCGGTGAGGGCCCGGTCCCCGAGGTTCGACGGCGCGAACCAGCGCCCCCGGTACCACGAGCGCAGGCTGTCGCGGACCCGAGTCTCATCCACCTTCAGGGGCAGCAGGCTTTCCGGGCGGATCGATTGCTGGAGTTCCTGGTAGGGCACCAGCTGGGCCGACCCGCAGAAGTCGCACCGGCGGCCCGCCTGCTCGGCCTCGAAGACCGAGATGGCATGGCAGCTCTGGCAGCGCACCGAACTGGATCGCGCGTTCCAGCCCCGCGCCGTGTCGGGCAGGCTTTGGAGGGCGTCGTCGAGGTCATGTTCCCGGATGGTGCCGGCCGGGGCGGCCGATGGGGCGGCATGCTCGGGCGCCGCGGTGCCGCAGTAGTCGCAGACCAACGCCTTGGCCCCGGGATCCCAGATGGTCTCGGCCCCGCAGGCCGCGCAGTGGAACTTTCCGCGCGCCTGTCGCTCGGCGGCGATCGGTGCCGCCGGCGCGCCGGGGATCACCGGGGGTATGCCAGGTTCTGTCACGGGAGGTCCGGGGCGTCGTTGGATTGGGGAGGGCGTCCGGCGACGGTGGGCAACGGGCACGCGAGGCCAGTGCGCCAAAATGGCCTACCGGGGATGGCCCGAGAGCCAGCCCCGGATCGCGGCCGCCTGCGGATGGCTCGGTTCCAGCGCCAGCACCGCCTCGTAATGGGTGCGGGCCTTGGCGGGTTCATCGAGTTCACCGGCGTACAGGCCCGCCGCCGCCAGGTGCAGGGCCGTGTCCGTGGGTCGGGCGGCGAGGAACAGCTCGAGTTGTTCGGCGGC
Organism: Verrucomicrobiota bacterium; assembly: GCA_016871615.1. Taxonomy (GTDB): domain Bacteria; phylum Verrucomicrobiota; class Verrucomicrobiia; order Limisphaerales; family UBA9464; genus SXXZ01. Next base: position 4,462 of record VHCX01000092.1, on the reverse strand, counting down.
GTCCTGCGGATACCGGGCCGCCTTGAGTGCGGCCGCGAAGTTCCGCCGCGTCTCGGCATCGGACGGCCGGAGGAGCAGGGCTTGTTCGCAGGCCAGCAGGGCCAGGTTCAGGTCGCCCTGATCCATCGCGACCAGGGCGAGGTTGTGATAGGCCTCGTGGAAGGAGGGGTCGACCTCGGTGGCCCGCCGGTATTCGGCGGCGGCGGTCACCAGGTCACGGCGTTGCTGGGCGCTGGTACCCTGCAGGAAAAACGGCTCGGCGGCGGCCCGGTTGCCCGCAGGCAGCCCGCCCGTGGCCCTGCGCACGTAGCGTGGCGGGGCCGGCCGGCGGGGTGAGGCGATCTGGGCGCGTGGCGCCGGGGCCGTCGCCGCCGAGGCGGGGGATGGGAGCGTGGACGGGGACGGGGTCAGCGGCGTGGGCTTCTTGGCCGGCTTGCCGGCCGTCGCCGCAGCGGTCGCTGTTGCCACCGGGTTGGTCGTCGAGGCCGGATCTTTGCGGAACCACTGCACCGGGTTGGCCCATTTGCCCGGGTTGGCCCATTTACCGGGCGTGACCCGCTCCCAGAGCGAGCGCTTGGCCGGGGTTGCGGAGTCGTCGGCCTCCGCATCGCCGGTCGATGCCGGAGGGGCTGCCGCGACGGACGGTGGGGCCGGCGCGGGCACGGGAGCCGGCGCGGGGTTCGCCAGGGGCGTCCCGACCGCCAACGGCTTGGAGGGTTGCCCGGTGGGTTCGGCCTGGGCCGGCTTCAGGGGCGGGTCTTCCGAGACCTCCACCACCTGCAGCGGGGGCGGTGGTGCGGCCACGCGGGGGGCGACGGCCGGAGCGGTCGTGGTGGGCGCCGGGGGGGCAGCCGAGGAGGCAACGGCGGGTTTGGCTTCGGGTGTCTTGGCGGGGAGGGCCGGCGCGGTCGGTGACGCGGAAGCGGGTGCCGACGCGGGCGCCGTTGCTGGCGCGGGCGTCGCTCGGGCGCTTTCGGCCACGGCGTTGGTCCGCCCGGCGATGGAGGCGGGCCGTGGCGTCTTGCCGAGGTTGCCGGCCGAGCTGGTGGCCACTGGGGGGGTGGCGCTGGCGGTGAGGCTCGCCGCCGCATTGGTCGCCGTGGTCGGGGCGGCCGGGGGAGCCTCCCACTGGCGGATCAGCTCCTGGACGGTTGCGGCCTGCGGGGCGCCTGGATTGGCCGCCAGCCAGAGCCGGTACTGGGCGGCGGCCGAGCGGCGGTCTCCCTGGAGTTGGTGGGTCACTCCGAGGTTGTAGAGCGGCGTCGTGGATGCCGGGGCCAGGCTCAACGCGTATTGGAAGCACTTCACCGCATCCTTGAAGCGGCGCTTGCGCAAGGTGAGCAGCCCCCGGGTGTTCCATCCGTCGGCGCTGATGGCCTCGGCCGGCTGGATGGCCGCGTAGGACCGCTCGGCGTCGTCCCACCGTCCCGACTGGAACTGCAGTTGGGCCAGCGTCTCGAGCACGGGGGCGTCCCCCGGATGGGCCACGAGGTAGGCCCGGAATCCCCGCTCGGCCTCGAGCCATTCCCCGCGCTCCAGGTGGCTGACCGCCAGGTTGTGGGTGGCCTCGATGCGGTTGCGGTCCACCTCCAGAGCCCGCAGGTAGGCCCGGCGGGCATCGTTGGTCCGGCCGGTCGCATGGTAGGCAAGGCCCAGGTGGTTGAGGGCCGGGGCGTTCTGGGGGAGGTCCTGCGCGGCCCGTTCCAGCAACGGCACGGCCTCGGCCGACTTGCCGGCCTGGAGCAGTCGGTCGCCCTCGACCAGCGCCCGCTCGCCCGAGGGCCCGCAGCCGGACAGCAGGGTGGCCAGCAAGGCCGCGGCGGCCGGTCCGGCAGGTCCGGCCGGAGGGGCGGTCCGTGCGCGGGGAGCGTTCTTCCCGTGGGCGTTCATCCGTGGAGCAGGGGGCTGGAGTCGGGTCGATGGATCAGGGCGGCGGATCTGGTCGGCGGCGGCGGTCGGGAGGCCGGTCATGGTGGGCGCGACAGGACTTGAACCTGCACGGCTTTCGCCAATGGATCCTAAGTCCATCGTGTCTGCCAATTCCACCACGCGCCCGCGACCGACCCCGGCGTCTACCGTTTCCGAACGTCGCCTTCGCCATTGCTATGCGGCCGGCCGTGCTTTGGCAAACACAGGCTCGGGTCGCGCAGGGCGCGCGGGGGTGCGGCTACTTCTTGAGCAGCGCGTACTCCATGGAGTCCACCAGCGCCTCGAGCGAAGCCGTGATGATGTTCTCGCTCACGCCCACCGTGCCCCACTCGCGCTTGCCGTCGGTGCTCTGGATGAGCACGCGGGTCTTGGCCCCGGTCCCGGCGATGCCGTCGAGGATGCGCACCTTGTAGTCGGTCAGCGCCAGCGAGCGGATCTTGGGGAACGACTTGGCCAGCGCCGATCGCAGCGCGCCGTCCAAGGCATTCACGGGTCCATCGCCCTCCGCCACCGTGTGGTGCACTTGATTGCCGACCCGGACCTTGACCGTGGCCTCGCACACCGACTGCGGGCCGTTGCCGCGCATCGACACGTGATATCCATCGACGGTGAAGAGCAGCTCGGGGTTGTGGTCGAGCACCCCGCGGATCAGCAGGGCCAGCGACGCCTCGGCCGCCTCGTACTCGTAGCCGGCGTTCTCGCGGTCCTTGATCTTGGCGGTGATGGCCTGGGTCTCGGGCTGGTGGGTGTCGAGCTTGAAGCCCAGCTCGGCCGCCTTGACCAGGATGTTGGTGCGGCCGGACATGTCGCTCACGAGCACGCGGCGGTGATTGCCCACCGACTCCGGCGTGATGTGCTCGTAGCTGCGGGCCACCCTCTCGATCGCGTGCACGTGGATGCCGCCCTTGTGCGCGAAGGCCGTCTGGCCGACCCACGGCTGGCGAGGGTCGTGCCGCATGTTCGCGACACCGTCCACGAACTCCGACAGCTCCTTGAGCTTGGGCAGCGACTTGGCCGGCACGCCGCGCAGACCCATCTTGAACTGCACGATGGGAATCACGCTGGTGAGGTTGCAGTTGCCGGTGCGCTCGCCGTAGCCGTTGATCACACCTTGGATCTGGGTCGCACCGGCCTCGAGGGCGGCGATGCCGTTGGCCACGCCCAGCCCGCAATCGTTGTGGGTGTGGATGCCGATGGCCGTGCTGAGCTTGCCCTTGGCGAAGGCGGTGATCCGGGCGATCTCCGACGGCAGGCATCCGCCGTTGGTGTCGCAGAGGCAGATGACATCGGCCCCGGCCTGCTCGGCCGCCTGCCAGGTGGCCAGCGCGTAGTCGGGCTGGTCCTTGAAGCCGTCGAAGCTGTGTTCGGCGTCGTACACCACGGTCTTCCCGTGATCTTTCAGGAAGCGGATCGTGTCGCCGATCATGCCGAGGTTCTCGTCGGGCTTGGCCCGGAGCACCTCGGTGACGTGCAGCAGCCACGTCTTGCCCACGATGGTGATCACCGGGGTCTCGGCATCGAGCAGCATGCGGAGTTGCTCATCGTTCTCGACCGACACGCCCTTGCGGCGGGTGAAGCCGAAGCTCGCGATGCGGGCGTTCTTCCACTTGCGGCGTGCGGCCTGCTTGAAGAACTCGAGGTCCTTCGGATTGGAACCCGGCCAGCCGCCCTCGATGGTGTGGACCCCGAACTGATCGAGCCGCTCGGCGATCCGCAGCTTGTCGGCGAGCGAGAAATTGATGCCCTCGCCCTGGGAACCGTCCCGCAGGGTGGTGTCGTAGATTTCGATCTGCTTTGGCTTCATGTGGGGTCGCTGTCGTGCTGTCGTGGTGTCCTGAATTCGGCCCTGAAGTCGGATGGGGTGGGAATCAAAAAACCCCGTTCCGGCGTGCGGAACGGGGTTTCTTCCCAGGCGTTCAACAATGCCGGCTCTCGGATCGTCCCGGAATCTTCCGGATCCCGACGTGCTCAATCTTCTCGATCTTCTCGATCAACCCGATCGCCTGAATGGAGGGCTTGGAACGCATGGCGCTTCGACCCTCAAGAAATGCCAGACCCCGCCCCGCCACGCAAGGCGCGGATTTGTGGGGGAAGGCGCTAGCCCGACTTTCGCTTCTGGGTACTTCGAAATTGGAAAACCCCAGCAAACGAGCGCGCCATCCCGTGGCCCATCGCCTGGACACAGACCGCCGAGGAATCCCGATGGCTGCTCGAGGGTGGTTTGACCGACCAGAACATCCTCGACCTGCCCGAAGACCAACGGCCGGAGATCATCAACGACCGGGGCCGTCAGATGAAGGCCAAGCCGATCCAGCGGCTTTGTGAAGACCACGGGATGCCGCAGTTGTTCTCCCGTCCGCGGACACCCAACGACAACCCCTTCATCGAATCAGCCTTGATGACCGTAGCTCTGTCGGCGGTGGCGGCATGGGCCGAGTCTATGGCGGGATCGTTCGGGTGGGACGGCTGAACGTAGGTGAGGCAACTCAGCATGCCGTGCTCGCCGGCTGCCTTGCCTATCCTTGCCCCCAAC
>VHCX01000091.1 GCA_016871615.1 Verrucomicrobiota bacterium | reverse complement strand
GGTGTTGCCGTCGTCGGGATTCGGCCAGAGAAGGTCCTCGTGGTCGTGGGCGTATTGATGGGTTGCCAGGATCATCTGTCGCCCATTGTTCATGCAGAAGATGCCCTGTGACTTGGCCTTCGATTTGGCCAGGGCCGGCAGGAGCATGCCGGCGAGGATCGCGATGATGGCGATGACCACCAGGAGTTCGATGAGGGTGAAGGCCCCCGCCGGGGTCCCGGCGGTGCGGATGGGAATTCGTCCCAAGGATCGACTGGAACGCATAGGATTCATGTGAAGTGTCATCTCAGGGTTGAGGTTGATTAGGGGTTCTCGCGACGAAAGGCAAGTCCCGTTGCGGCTCAAGGGGGTCGGTCCTCACTATTGACACAAGGAGTGTCAATAGTGAGGACCGACCCACTGACGACCCCCTGACGACTTATTGCTCACCCCAGGGTCGGCCCGGCGGCGGGGGCGGCGGTTGCTGCCAGCGCCACTCGGAAGAGTACCCCCAGTCCAGCCAGGGGGTCTCCAGGCGCCGGCCCGCCACGGACGCCGGGGACGCGTGGGGAGGGAGTCAGTCCTCATGAGGACTGACTCCCTAGGCGTTCTGGTGGATCCAAAAGATCAGGCCCGGAAGAGACCCCTAGGGTGGGTCTGCTTCCGGGCCAGGAGCGAAGTTGTGTCAATAGTGAGGACCGACCCCCAGTGTTATTCGTAGCCGGGGCCGACGGTTGTGACGCTGGACCACCACTTGGCGTCGACGAGGGAGTCGCCGGCGGGGACGTTGAGGCCGGTGTTGGAACCGCGGCCGAAGGACTTGATCTTGTTGCCAACCCAGCGGTGGATCTCGGAGTGGCCGTCGGCGAAGGAGAACCCACCGGCGCCGTTGTGGTAGGACGCTGGGAAGTCGATGATGTTGCCGCTATTGGCCTCGGGCCGGACCATCTGCACGGCGCAGGCGGCGTCGTTGATGCTATCCGGGTGCTCATCGACCAGAACCCAGGTCTGGGTCGGCTTGACGATGTGCGAGAGACGGGCGTAGGTGCGGTAGGGGGGCGCAGGCAGCCACCCACCGTAGTCGAAGGCCTGGCTCATCGACTGGCTGCGGGTCCGGGGAACCTTGCGACCGGCTTCGATGCGGGTGGTTCGGTCGGAAGGGCAGCGCCAGACTTCGCGGGTGTTGCCGAGGTACTTGGCCAGGGGGCTCTTGTCGATGGTGTTGGTGGGGTTGTCGCTGGCGCTCCCGGCCACCAACAGCGGACGGAGGTTGGACTCGGGGCCACCTTCCAGCGATTCCACCAGCAGGTCCTGGTGATCCTCGGCGTAGAGGCGCCAGGCCATCATCATCTGCCGGCCGTTGTTCATGCACTGGATGCCCTGGGTCTTGGCCTTGGCCTTGGCCAGGGAAGGCAGGAGCATGCCGGCGAGGATCGCGATGATGGCGATAACCACCAGGAGTTCGATGAGGGTGAAGGCCCCCGCCGGCGTTCCGGCGGTGCGGATGAAACGTCGTCCCAAGGATCGACTGGAATGCATAGGATTCATGTGAAGTGTCTTCTCAGACTTGATGGTGATTAGGGGTTCTCGGGACGAAAGGCAAGGCCCGTTGCGGCTCAAGGGGGGGGCGGTCCTCACTATTGACACAAGGAGTGTCAATAGTGAGGACCGACCCCCTGACTCCCTGACGACTTATTGCTCACCCCAGGGTCGGCCCGGCGGCGGGGGCGGCGGTTGCTGCCAGCGCCACTCGGAAGAGTACCCCCAGTCCAGCCAGGGGGTCTCCAGGCGCCGGCCCGCCACGGACACCGGGGACGCGGGCGACGACCGGGGCGAGGCGGCGGCGGCATCCGGCAGGCCGGCCTGCAGCAGGGCGTCGAGGAGTCCACTGGTCATCAGCGTGCGCCGGGCCGTCCAGGAGGGATTGCCGGTGAGCATCATGCGCTCGATGCCGTTGAGCAGCAGGGTGAAGTGCGCGGCGGGTCGAGCCTCCTGGGTCCAGAACCGCGTGGCGCCGATGGCGCGGTCCGGTCGCCGCAGGCGCCACGCCCCGGCCCAGCCCTGGTAGGCGCCGTTGGCCTCAAGGACCGAGGCCTTGAGCCCGTCGGCATACTCCACCTGCCAGAGGATGGGCTTCGGCACGCGCTTGGGCAGGTCCCCGAGCGCCAGGGCCGGGTCGGCCACTGTCCGCAGGGCCGCCTCGGCGAGATCCCGGGACATCGCGCCCCGGTCCAGCTCGCGCCAGACGGCATCGCCCTGCACCGACCGGACGGCCCGGATGCCAGTCTCCCCGCCGCGCCGCTGCTCGACCACCGCCTGGAGGCATTCCAGCGCGTGGAATCCATAGTGGTCGGTGGATCCGTAGGTGAGCACGACGACCTCCTCGAGCGCCCCGCCGCGCGGGACATCCACCGGCGGGAAGCGCCACGACCCCGGCACCGAAGAGCCGGCCATCAGGGGGATGCCCATCTCGCGGGCGGTGTCGTGGATGTGGCGGGCGTCCTCCCAGGTGTCGGCCAGGTGCTTGTCGACGAAGACGGGCACCACCCGGCCGCTCCTGCGGAAGACCGCCAAGGTCTCATCCCAGAAGCGGCGCTTGGGGTACTGGGTGTTGCCGGTGGGCGATTTGGGATAGTCGCCATGCTCGGCGATGAGCAGCACGCCCTCGACCGCCAGCGTGCCCGTTCCGAGGGTCAGGGCATCAGCGATGTTGGTGGCGACCCGGAACCGGTGCGAGGCGGCCAGAAGCCGGCTGATGTCGTTCGGGGGGCGCTGCTCGACATAGGCGGAGGCCAGGCGCAGGGGGCTGTCCTTGCCGGTGCCATCAAGCCGGTCGGTGAGCACCAGGCGACTGGCGATGACGTCGGAATGGGAATTGTGCCGGTAGACCGTGGTGAGCACCGCCACGGGCTTGCGGGGATCGGCCGCTCCGGCGGGTTGCCCGGCGCCGGCCCACAGGGTGAAACCCACCAGCGCCACGGCGCCCCAGAGGATCCACCCCAGACCCGTCGACAGGGAACGACGAACCGGCGCCGGGTGGCGTGTGGGGGAATCCATGCCGTCAATCCACCAGATCGGCGTGCCGCACCCAAGCAAAACCCAAACAAAACCGCCCTGCCCTGCGCCCCGCCCCGCCCGGCATGGAGGGCCTTGGCGGCCTTCAGCGGCCGAGCACCTCGGTCACTGGCGGCGCCGACCTTGGACTGGCCGCCAGGAAGTCTTCGCCCAGCAGGGCCGCCACCGTGGCCGCGACCTGAGCCTGCCGGACCGGCGCGAGGTTCGTCCGCTCGCCGAGGGCCGGGGTGTCCGGACCGATCACGGCCATCCACATGTGGGACGAGTCGGCGATCTCCCGGCCGTGGTTCTTCCAGGCGATGGGCGCCGGACCGCGGCCGTGGTCGGTGGTGATCACCAGGCTGGTGGTCCCACGGTTCCGGGGATTGGCCTGCAGGCGCGCCCACAGGTCGCCCAGGAACCGGTCGAAGCCCTGGGCCGCGCGGAGGTACCGCTCATAGTGTCCCTCGTGGGCCCAGTCGTCGGTCTCGCCATAGGCGACGTACAGGGCGCGGGGCCGGAGCGAATCGAGGGCGTGGAAGGCGGCCTGCCGCACGAAGGTGTCGAGCAGCACGCCCGACCACACGCCCCGGCCGTGCTCCACGACCTCCTCCAGCGCGCGCGGCACCGGCAGCCGGCGCGTGCCGGTGGGCACGTCGAAGCCGCTCCACACGGGAAAGCCAGCCCGTGGCGCGTTGAGCACCCACGGCAGGACGTCCCAGTTGACCACCGCCCCCACCCGGCCCTTGAACCCGGGCCGCGACTGGAGCCACTCGAAGACGTTGGTGTTCGGGTTGAGGAACTTGTCGTTGCTGTCGATGCGGGGGTCGGCGATGCCGGTCAGGAATTCGTTGTAGCCCGGGTACGAGAAGTTGCGGCCGTTGGTGACCCGCACCTCGGATCCCCGTCGACGGTGGCCGAAGAGCTGACCCTGACGGGCGACGGTGCCCCACAGGAAGGGCAGGAGCACCTCGCGGGAGCGCTGCGGGTCGGGCCTCCAGAACTCGGCCTTGAGTTCGTTGGTCTTGCCCACCTGGCCGTACTGGCGGGAGATGAGGATCTCCTCCGCCCCGCCAAAGACCTCTTCCTGCCGCAACCCGTCGGTCGTGACGAGGATCACATGCCGGGTCTTGGGCGCGGCCGAGATCGGGGCGGCCACCGTCAGACCGGTCAGGATCGCCAGGATCCACAGGAGAGAGGTTGCCCCTTGGCCAATGCCGGGTCCGAACCGGAATCCGGGATGTCGGGGGCGCTGAAGGAGGGCGGGCACGGGGTCCGAAGGACTCATAGGGCCGATCCTCGGATGGACGGATGGACCGGTCAACCGATGGACGCCCTGAAATCGCGGGCTCCCCCTCGGGTCGTCCGTCGCGACGGGGCTGCCTCGGATGGACGGTCCTGGCCGAGCCCTCCGATCACCCCGGGTGATGACGCGGATCCAACCGGAGAATGGCGGGTGATTCCCGCGAGGTTTTGGTTTTGGCGCGGCCGGATCGGATCCATACTGTCTGCGTCAATACCGCATTCCCATGGGCTCCACCTCTCACCAGCTCTCCTGCGGGTCCCCGGGGGTTCCGTCGTCCGCGGCCCCGGCCCCGCACCGCGCGGCGTTCTGGCGGACCTTCGTCCGAAGCCTGATTCCGGCACTCGTTCCGGCCCTGACAACCGCCCTCGGATTGCAGGCGGCCAACGCCCCGCTGGACTTCAACCGGGACATCCGCCGGATCCTCTCCGACACCTGCTTCCAATGCCACGGGCCCGATGCCGGGGGCGGCAAGCCCGGCAAGAAGGCGCTGCGCCTGGACCTGCCCGACGCGGCCAAGGCGGTCCGGGACGGCCATGCCGCCATCGTGCCGGGCCAACCGGAGCAGAGCGAGGTGGTGCGCCGGATCACGTCCACCGATCCCGACGACCGCATGCCGCCGCCGGACTCGGGCAAGAGCCTGTCGCCCGCCGACCGGGCGACGCTCGTCGAATGGATCCGCCAGGGAGCGACCTACTCGCGACACTGGGCCTACGTGCCGCCGGAGCGCCCACCGGTGCCACCGGTCGCCGACGGTGCCTGGCCCCGCAACGCCATCGACCGGTTCATCCTCGCCCGCCTCGAGCAGGAGGGCCTCAAGCCGGGTGCCGAGGCCGATGCCCAGGCCCTCGAACGCCGGGCCAGCCTCGACCTCACCGGATTGCCTCCGTCGGCCTCGATCCCGGGCCACGCCGGCGGGCGCGCCGTTGAGCGCACCGTGGACGACCTGCTCGCCTCGCAGGCCTACGGCGAGCACTGGGCCCGTCTCTGGCTCGACCTCGCACGCTACGCCGACTCGAGCGGCTACGCCGATGACCCGGCGCGGACCATCTGGGCCTACCGCGACTACGTCATCCGCTCCTTCAACGCCAACAAGCCCTTCGACGTGTTCACGCTCGAGCAGCTGGCGGGCGACCTGCTGCCGAACCCGACCGAGGAGCAGATGGTGGCCACCGCGTTCCACCGGAACACGATGACCAACAACGAGGGCGGCACCAACGACGAGGAGTTCCGCAACGTCGCCCTGGTCGACCGGGTCAACACGACCATGGCCGTCTGGATGGGCACCACCATGGCCTGCGCCCAGTGCCACAACCACAAGTACGATCCGATCACGCAAGAGGAATACTTCCGCCTCTTCGCCATCCTCAACAACACGGCCGACGCCGACCGGGGCGACGAAAGCCCCGTGATGCCGCTCTTCACCGAGGAGCAGAAACGCACGAAGGCCCGCCTCGAGGCCGAGATCACCGGCATCGAGGCCGTCCTCGCGCGGCCCACGCCCCCGCTGGAGCGCGACCAGACGCTCTGGGAGGCCCGGGTCACCCGGCCGTTGGACTGGCAGACGCTGATCGCCTCCACCGTGTCGACGGGATCCGGGGCCCCGCTGAGCACCTCGGCCGAGGGCCTCTTGCACGTCGACCCGGCGGACCAGGCCGGGCGCTGGGTGATGGAGTTCCGCCCGACCGAGGCCCAAACGATCCAGGCCCTGCGCCTCGAGGTGCTGACCGGCAACGCGGCCGCGGCCGCTCCCCGAACCGGCGAGGCGCCCGCGACGGCGCCCGTGGTGTCCAGGGTCCAGGCGCGAATCGTGCCCGCCACGACGGCCGTCCCGAAGGCCCGCATCGTGCGCATCGAACTGCCCGGCAAGGAGCGGATCCTGTCGCTGGCCGAGGTGCAGGTCTTCCACGGCGACAAGAACCTCGCCCGCGGGGGCGAGGCGCGGCAGAGCAGCACCGCCTACGAGGGCCCCGCCCGTCTGGCCATCGACGGCAACACCAACGGCGACTTCAACGGGGCGCGCTCGACGACCCACACCCAGACCTCCACCGACCCGTGGTGGGAGGTCGATCTCAAGGAGGCCGTGGCCATCGACCGCCTGTCGATCTGGAACCGCACCGACGGGTCCGGCGAGCGGTTGGCCGGGTTCCGGGTGGTGCTCCTCGACGAGAACCGGGCTCCGGTCTGGGACCAGGTCGTGGCCGAGCCGCCCAAGCCCAGCCGGGATCTGCGACCCGACGCCTCCCGGCCGGTGGAGTTCTCCCTCGCGGTCGCCGACCTCGAGGCCCCGGGCTTCGAGGCCTCGGTGGTGCTCGGCAACCCGGATCCCTCCAAGAAGGGCTGGTCGCCGGGCCCTCGCCAGGACCGCCCGGCCCATCTCACCCTCGTGCCCCGGCAACCGTTCCAGGTCGGCCCGGGCTCGAACCTCGTCGTGACCCTCGAGCCGTTGGCGGCGAAGGAAGGCGCCAGCCCGATCGCCTTCCGCCTTGGGCAGACCCTGGATCCCCGAGTGGCGGAGATCGCCCGGACCCCCGCCCCGGTCCTCGAGGCGCTGTCGCGGGCCCCGTCGGCCCGGACCGACGCCCAGAAGGCCACGGTGGCCGCCCATCACCGTTCGGTGGCCCCGCGCCTGCAACCCGACCGCGACCGCTTGGCCGCCCTGCAACGCCAGCGGTCCGAGATCAAGCCGCACACCACCGTGCCCGTGCTCCGCGAACTGGCCGGCAAGGACCGACGCAAGACCCGCCTGCAGCTGCGCGGCAACTGGATGAACCTCGGGGACGAGGTCTCCGAGGGACTGCCCTCGGCCCTCGGTCCGGTGGCCCGCGGAAAACAGCCCGACCGCCTGCAACTGGCCCGCTGGCTGGTGGACCGCGGCAACCCCCTGACCGCCCGGGTCGTGGCCAACCGGCTCTGGGAGTCGGTCTTCGGCATCGGCCTGGTGCGCACCAGCGAGGAGTTCGGATCCCAGGGCGAGCCGCCCTCGCACCCGGAACTGCTCGACTGGCTGGCCGTAGAACTCATGGACAGCGGCTGGGATCTCAAGCACCTGCTGCGCCTCATGGCCACCTCAGCCACCTACCGCCAGTCGTCGAAGGTCTCGCCGGAGCTCATCGCGCGGGATCCGGAGAACCGCCTGCTGGCCCGGGGCCCGAGGTTCCGCCTGCCGGCCGAGACCATCCGCGACCAGGCGATGGCCGTGAGCGGCCTCCTGAGTGTCCGCATGCACGGCCCGCCGGTGAAACCTGCCCAGCCCAAGCTCGGACTGACGGCCGCCTTCGGCAGCGGCACCGACTGGGAGACCAGCGGCGGCGAGGACCGCTTCCGCCGAGGTCTCTACACCACCTGGCGCCGCTCGAACCCCTACCCCTCGATGGCCACCTTCGACGCGCCGAACCGCGAGGTCTGCCAGGTGCGGCGCGAGCGCTCCAACACGCCGCTGCAGGCGCTGGTGACCCTGAACGATCCGGTGTACGTCGAGGCAGCCCAGGCCTTGGGCCGTCGTCTGGCACAGACGCCGGGCCAGGACGCGCAACGCCTCCGCGAGGGCTTCCGCCGGTGCCTGCACCGTGATCCCTCGGGCGACGAGACCGCCAGGCTGCAGTTGCTGCTCGAGGGCAGCCGCCAGCGCTTCGAGGCCGATCCGGACAAGGCGCGCCGGCTGGCCACCGAGCCGATCGGCGACCTGCCCCGGGGCCTGGCCGCGACCGAGGCGGCCGCCTGGACGTCGGTGGCCAACGTGCTGCTCAACCTCGACGAGTTCCTGATGAAGCGGTGAACCGCCTGTGCCCAACCCGATCCATCCGCCCATGAATCCCCAGTTCGAATCCCTGCAGGCCCTCACCCGCCGGCACTTCCTCGGCCGCACCGCCCATGGCCTGGGCGCGATCGCCCTCGGCTCCCTGCTCAAGGGATCGCTGCCCGCCGCCGCCGGTCCGATGGAGACGCCGCTGGCGGCGCGCGGACCGCGCTTCCCGGGCCGCGCCAAGCGGGTCATCTACCTGCACCTCACGGGATCGCCGCCGCACCTCGACCTCTTCGACTACAAGCCCGAGCTGGTGAAGCGCAACGGGCAGGACTGCCCCGACGCGTTCCTGAAGGGCAAGCGCTTCGCCTTCACCTCGGGCACGCCGAAGCTCCTGGGCACCCCGCGCACCTTCACCCGCCACGGCGAGGGCGGCGTGTGGCTTTCCGACGCCCTCCCGAACCTCCAGACCGTCGCCGACGAACTCTGCGTGATCCGGTCGATGAACACCGACCAGTTCAACCACGCGCCGGCCGAGTTGCTGGTCTACACCGGCTCACCCCGGCCGGGCCGCCCGTCCATCGGGGCCTGGGTCACCTACGGCCTGGGCACCGAGAACCAGAACCTCCCGGGGTTCGTGGTGCTCATCTCCAGCGGCGTGCAGCCCAACGGCGGCAAGAACTCCTTCGGCAACGGCTTCCTGCCCTCGGTCTACCAGGGCGTTCAATGCCGCTCCAAGGGCGACCCGGTGCTGTACGCCTCGGACCCCGCCGGCATGGACCGCGACCTGCGACGCATGGGGCTCGACACGCTGCGAGACCTCAACGAGATGCAGGCCCGCGAACTGGGACACCCGGAGACGGCCACGCGCATCGCGCAGTACGAGCTGGCCTTCCGCATGCAGGTGTCGGTGCCCGAGGTCATGGACATCAGCCGCGAGAAGCCCGCCACCCTCGAGGCCTACGGGGCCAAGCCGGGCGAGTCGAGCTTCGCCAACAACTGCCTCTTGGCACGGCGTCTGGTCGAGCAGGGCGTCCGGTACGTGCAGCTCTTCGACTGGGGCTGGGATTTCCATGGCACGGGCCCCTCGGAGGACATCCGCGACGGCCTGACCAACAAGTGCCGCACGATGGACCGGCCGGTCGCGGCCCTGCTCAAGGACCTGCGCCAGCGGGGCCTGCTCGACGACACCCTGGTGGTGCTCGGCGGCGAGTTCGGCCGCACGCCCTTCCGCGAGGGACGCACCGCCCAGGGCGCGATCCTCGGGCGCGACCACTTCCCCGACTGCTACAGCATGGTGGTGGCCGGCGGCGGCATCCGCGGCGGCATGATGTACGGCGAATCCGACGAACTGGGCTTCTCGGTGGCCCGCGACAAGGTCAGCGTGCACGACCTGCAGGCCACCCTCCTGCACCAGCTCGGCTTCGACCACGAGCGCCTGACCTTCCGCTTCCAGGGCCGCGACTACCGGCTCACCGACGTCGAGGGCGAAGTGATCCGGGGCATCCTGGCCTAGCCCCACGCCCTTCGCAGCCATGCCCCTGCCTCCGGAGACCGCCTGGTTCCCTGCCAAGCGCTACGGGTGGGGATGGGGATTGCCGGGCCGATGGCAGGGCTGGGTCTGCCTGCTGGGCTACTTCGCGGGCCTGGCGGGGGGATTCCGGTGGTTGCTGCCGGCACACGAGCAACTCTTCCTGGCGCTGACCCTCGGGCTGAGCCTCGCACTGGTCGGCATCTGCTGGTGGAAGGGGGAGCCGGCCGGCTGGCGGTGGGGAGACCGCTGAAGCCCCCTCCCGGCCGGCGAGCAAGCCAGTCCGACTCGGCAGGATGTCCCTGTCTCGCAGGATTTCCTTGGGGTCCGCAAGCGCTTCGGGGTTCCATGAATGGATGTCCGTCGACGCCCCCGATTTCCGACCGTCCCAACCCCGCATGTTCCAGGGCGTCGGCCGGGCGCTCGCCGCCAGCCTGATCCTGGGGCTGGCCTTGGGCGCCCGCGGCGGCCTTGAGGCGGCCGCACCGGCGGCGGTCGTGGTCCATCTGGAGAGCGGATCGGCGAGGCTCGGGATCGGGGCCGACGGCCGCCTGCAGTCCTGGACCGACCGCACGGACGGCTCGGAACACCTCGCGACGAATCAACCCGCCCCCCTCTTGAGCCTCAGGATCGCCGGAGCCCTGCACGCCCCGGACTCCGCCACCTGGGAGGCGGGCCGCCACCGATTGACGCTGCGATACGCCAAGGCCGGCGTCTCGGCCGTGGTGCAGACGCAGACCCATCCCACGCACCTGAGCCTCGAACTCGTCGAAGTCACCCCGGCCGGGATGGCCGAGCTGGCCCTGTGGGGGCCCTACCCCACCCGCATCCGCAAGACGGTCGGTGAGGTGGTCGGGGTCGTGCGCGACGACCGCGTGGCCCTCGGTCTGCAGGCTCTGAACATCAAGACCCTCGGCGGCTATCCCGAGAACGACGAAGGCAGCGCCGACCGACCGTTCGGGGCGCAACAGACCGACTTCGGCAGCGTGCTCCAAGCCTACTCCATGGACCGCTCCAAGCCGCGTCACTTCGCCGTCTGGAGCAAACGGGCCCCCAACATGCCCGTGCCGGCCGTGCCCGGCGAGACGGTGATCGGCTCCAAGATCGCCCTCTTCGCCTGCCCGGAACCCCGGGCCCTCGACACGCTCGGCCGCATCGAGGTCGCCGAGGGCCTGCCCCACCCGCTCATCGACGGGGTCTGGGCGAAGGTCTCCCCGGAGCGCGGCCGCTCATACCTCATCGCCATTTTCTCCGAGGCCACCATCGACGAGATGCTGGCCTACGTGAAGCGGGCCAACCTCATGAGCCTCTACCATGAGAACGCCTTCAAGAGCTGGGGCCATTACGAGCCCAACCCGAAGTTTTTCCCCGGAGGCGTCGCCGGGGTGAAGGCCTGCGCCGACAAGGCCAAGGCCGTCGGCGTGCGGCTCGGGGCGCACACGCTCTCGAACTTCATCCAGACCCACGATCCCTACATCACGCCCGAACCCGACCCACGCCTGGCCAAGACCGGTGAGAGCCGCCTGACCGAGGCGGTGGATGCCACGACCACCACCCTGCCCGTGGCCTCACCCGAATACTTCACCAACCGGCTGGGCAACGAGCTGCAGACCGTGGTCATCGGCAAGGAACTGGTGCGCTACCGCACGGTCTCGACGAACACGCCGTGGAAGCTCCTCGATTGCCAACGGGGCGCCTATGGCACGACGGCCGGTGCGCATCCGGCCGACGCCCCGGTGGGCAAGCTGATGGACCACGCCTACAAGGTCTTCTTCCCGAACCTCGAAATGCAGCGCGAGATCGCCCGCAACCTGGCCCGGGTCTTCAACGCCACGGGCTTGAGCCACATGGACTTCGATGGCCATGAAGGCTGCCTCGCCTCCGG
>VHCX01000090.1 GCA_016871615.1 Verrucomicrobiota bacterium | reverse complement strand
GGGTTGTCGGCCGAGGCGATCCATCGGGCCAGCGCCAGGCGTCGCCCGAGGGTCTTCGGATTGGAAGGCTTCGGCAGGACCGCCGGATTGGGATCGAGGGCCGAGAGGAACCCTGGCACCACCGGGGCGCCCGGGCGCTTGTGGTCGCCCTGCACGAGGATGCGCGTCTCGGCCGGACGGGTCTCCTGGTCGGTCATCAGGAGGCCGGTGGTGAAGGCCCGCCGCTGCGTCGGGATGCCGGCCAACTGCCGTTCCAGATCGGCATGGCGGGCTCGGTCGGGCTCCGCGAGTGCGGCCTTCAGGTCGGCCTCGGACGGTTCGACCTGTTTCCGCAAGGCCGCGACCCGGGGTCGGCGTTCTTCAGGATGACGGTCATCGGGCTCGGCCAACCACTGGCGCTCTTCGTTGGTGAGGCGGGCCACCCGCTCGGCCTTCAGGCGTTCACGGTGCGGGGCGATGAGGGCCTGCCGATCGCGTTCCAGCGTGTCGCGCCGGCGGTCGAGTTCCGCATTGTGTTCGCGGATCGCGGCCTGGTCGGCGGCAAGGTCCAGCGGCAGGTCGTCGGCGAACTTCACGCCCTCGAAGAAGGCGCGCAGGCGGAAGTGATCGGCTTGCGACAGCGGGTCGAACTTGTGGTCGTGGCATCGGCAGCACGAGAGGGTCAGGCCGAGGAAGGCGCTGCCGGTGGTCTCGGTCAGGTCGCCCATCAACTCGGCCCGGCTGCGGTCCTGCTCGTTGAAGAGCCCGGCGGCATTGTCGTGCGGGCCCAGGCGCAAGTACCCCGTGGCGATGAGCGCGTCTTGTTCGGAGCGGTCGTGCGGCGGCCCATCCACGAGTTCATCTCCGGCCAACTGCTCCAGGATGAAGCGGTCGAAGGGCTTGTCGGCATTGAAGGCCCGGATCACGTAGTCGCGGAAGCGCCAGGCCTGCGGCCGGAACTCGTCCCAGTCGAAGCCGTTGCTGTCGCTGTAGCGGATGACGTCGAACCACAGGCGCGCCTGATGCTCGCCATAGCGCGGCGAGGCCAGAAGACGATCGACGAGGCGCTCGTAGGCGGCGATGGGTGCGGGGTCTCGAAACGCCGGAGATCCCCGATCGGCAGCCCGGCCCGACCGCAACGACTGGCGTTCTTGGGCACACTCCCGCTCAAAGGCCTGGACCTCGTCGAGGGTCGGCGGCAGTCCGGTGAGATCGAGGGTCACACGGCGGATCAACGTCCGGGGAACGGCCTCAGGCGCGCTCGGGCGGAGCGAGGCGGACGCCATTTGATCGGCGGCTCCGGAGGATCGAAGCCACGCATCCACCGTCGAGACGGCGCGATCCGGCGCTTCAACCTTGGCGGCTTCGGTGGCCTGGGGCGGGAGTTCCGAAGGCCGCACCGGGCGCAGCGACCAGAGGTCCAAGCGCTGCCCGCCGAAGGTGCGGACGATGGGGTTCCGCGCGTCTTCCCAGGCCGGTCCCACGCGCCCCAAGGGTGCGCCATTCGTCGCCCCATCCGCCCCCACCACCGGGCGCATCAGGAGCGCCGCCCAACACCCCGCCATGCCCGCCCATGCAATCCCCTTCGACCGGGTTGCCCGGGCCGGGAGGAAACGCGAGACGTGGATCACCGGCACACCTTCGCCCCGGGGCCCCGGGGTTGTCCAAGGCAAAGCCCACGGGGACGCTCAGACAGCCCCCCAATGGGCCCCCTTGCGGCACGGGGCCGGCCGGGGGCATGGTGAGGCATGTTCGTGATGCCCCAAGCCGGTACGCGGCGGAGCTTCCTCGGCACGGTGGGCACCGGGTTCGGTGCGCTGGCCCTGGAGGCGCTGACCCGTCTGGAGGCGGCCTCGAACCCCAAGGGGGCCGGTGCACCGGATCCGCTGAATCCCTTCGAACCCCGTCCCGCACCGAAGCCGCCCAAGGCCAAGTCGGTGATCTTCGTTTTCCTCGTCGGCGGTCCCTCACAACTCGACACGCTCGACCACAAGCCGCTGCTGCAGAAACTCGACGGCAAGCCGGTGCCCGAGTCGTTCCGCAAGGCGCTGGACGCCACGCGCTTCGCCAACGTCTTCCATGGCTGCAAGGACGAGCTCATGGCCAGTCCGTTCACCTGGTCGCAGCATGGCGAGTTGGGCCTGTGGGTCAGCAGCCTGCTGCCGCACCTGGCCCGGCACGTCGACGACCTGTGCGTGATCCATTCGCTCCAGGCCGAGTCCAACAACCACGCCCCCGCCAGCTACCAACTGCACACGGGCGACATCCGGCCCGGCAAGGCCAGCCTAGGCTCGTGGGTCACCTATGGCCTGGGCTCGGTGAACCGCGACCTCCCGGGCTATGTGACGCTCTTCGACGCCGGGCCGCTCGGCGGGGCGGCGAACTACTCGAACGGATTCCTGCCGGCGGCCTTCCAGCCGACCCGGCTGCGCGACGAGGGCGTGCCCGTGCTGGACCTGCTGCCGCCCAAGGACTTCGCCGACGGCCAGCGCGACACGCTCGACCTCATCCGCGACCTGAACCTGCGGCACCGCGACCAGCGCCCCGGCTTCGCCGAGTTCGACGCGCGCATCGCCAGCTACGAGTTGGCCTACCGCATGCAATCGGCCGCCCTCGAGGTCGGGGACATCGCCGGAGAGCCGGCGGGTCTGCGCCGCGGCTATGGACTCGAGCACGCCGACGCACGGACCCGAGCCTTCGGCCGCAAATGCCTGATGGCCCGCCGACTGGTCGAGCGCGGGGTGCGCTTCGTGCAACTGTACGACATGCCCGACAAAGACGGTTGGGATGCCCACGACAACCTGGTGAAGAACCACGAACCGCGCGCCCGCTGGACCGACCAGCCGGTCGCGGCGTTGCTCGCCGACCTGAAGCAGCGCGGACTGCTGGAGGAGACCCTGTTGGTGTGCGCCAGCGAGTTCGGCCGCACTCCCATGATGCAGGGTAATCGTGGCCGTCAGCACAACGCCGCCGGCTTCACGATCTGGATGGCCGGAGGCGGCGTCCGCCCGGGATTCCGGTTCGGGGCCACCGACGATCTGGGCCTCCTGGCCGTCGAGCACCCGCTCCAGATGAAGGACCTCCACGCCACGATCCTTCACCTGCTCGGCCTGGAACACGAGGCGCTCAACCACGAGGTCAGCGGCCGCCTGGAACGCCTCACCGGGATCGCCGGCGGGGCACGCATCGTCCACGAGATCGTGGGAGCGTGAGCGGGCGCCCGGAGTCAGGCGCACGGCATGCCGTGCCGTGAATCGGGCCTTCCGCCTTGGGCCCGGTCCGTCATGGTCCGTCATGGTCCAGAGATCGGCCGCGAATCGGCCCAGTCCCCGGACCCACAAGCGCCGGCTCAATCCATGAAGCGCACGTTGTCGACGTACACCGCGCCGCCTTGGGCCGAACGGAACAGCAGGTTCAGCTGCCACCACGCCCCGGTCGCCGGAGCGGCGGCCTTCATGGCGCTGTAGTCGAACTCGAGGGTCTTGGTGGCTGAAGCCCCGCCGTTGAGCCACTCCCAGTCCATCACCTGACCTTGGGTCCAGGTGGCACCGTCGGCGTTCAGGCCGACCTGCACCTCCAGGTTCCAACCCGCCGTCTGCGAAGGACGATGCACGTCGAATCGCACCTTGGAGTGCTTCTTCCAGGCCTCGTACACCGGGGCCCCGAACGATTGCCCCAGCCATTCCCAGGTCATGGAGTTGTCCACCACCACCTTGAGGCTCTTGGAACCGTCGCTCACCCCGGCCTCGGTGCCGGTTTCGATGCTCACATAGGGCGGGTTCTTGCCCGTCGGCAGAACGTCCTCTTCATAGGATTGGACCTGGGTGGGCTCAATCTTCAGCCCCTGGTCACGCAGTTTGAAGAACCGCGCCGGGGCGGCGGCGGCGGCCGACTCCGTCAGGAACACCGTACGCACCCCGCCCTGCGTGATCGGGGTCGCGCCCGCGAAGGCCCATTCCTTGGCAGCCAACCCCTTGGCGGACCAGAGGAACAACCCCGGATCGGGCAAGGGCCACGACACCCGCCAGGCCGTGCCCAGGGGGCGGAGCACCACCCCACCCGTGCCCTCCTGCAGCGGCTGCAGCTTGGGACCGAGCGCCGACGCGGTGGTAAAGTCCTGGTCCACGCCGGCCGTGAAATCGTTCCCGCCGGCGATCCGCACCCGGCTCAGCGTGAGGACCCGGTCGTTGCGGGTATAGGGCTGGGCTCCGAACAGCGCCCAGGTGTTGTTGCCCGGTGCGAACGCCTCGAAGAGGTCGGCGGGGATCTCTGCGGTGCCCGTCAACCCACCGGGGGCCTGGACGGTCAGCGAGCGCGCCTGCAACGTGAGGGACCAGGTGCCCACCAGGGAGGTCAGACCGCTGTTGGTCTTGGCCCAGAGCAGACCCGCATCGCTGAACCTCACCCCGTGGCCATTGGCGGCGTTCACCTTGTGGCGCACGTCCACCGAGTACCCGCCGGCCTCGGTCTGGCGCGCCTCCAGGAAGATGCCGTTCGGATGGTTCCAGTCGGGACTCGCGCTGGCCGGGGCATCGGGGCCCGAGGTGAGCAGGATGTTCGCGGCGTAGCCCGAGGAACCGGCCTCCACGGTCTCGCTGACGGTCATCGAGTAGGTCACCGGCCCGGCGGCGTTGCGCCAGGACAACGACGGGGCCGCGTCGGCCGTGGTGCCGACGTTCTTGCGGCTGTAGTCGGCATTGCCGGTGGTGCGGATCTCCAGACCCGGCTGCGCGCGGCGCAGGCTCAACGCCGGTGGTGGCGGCGGCGCCGAGGCCTTCACGAACACCAGGTTGTCGATCCAGATCGACTGCGCGCCGGTCAGGCCACTGTTCCAGTGGACGTTCACCCCGACGCTCGCCGTGGCCGAGGCCGGCAGCGGTTTCTCGAAACGGGTCCATCCGGTCTTGGCGAGGGTGCCCAGCGGCACCTCGGTCCCGGGCCATCCCCACCCCACCGGGCGAAGGCGCACCGAGACCGTGCCGAAGTCGCCCTTGGCATTGGGCTTGGTGGCCGGGTCGAGGTACACGTCAAGGCGCACCTTGTCGTAGGGGGCGAAGTCGCTGATGGCCAACCCAGCCTGCAAGGTGGTGTCACCAGCAGAACTGAAATCGACGTCGGCCCGGAGCGATCCCGACTCGGCGTTGCCGCCCGCGTCCAACGCCGGGTCCCACGAGTAGGCCCGCTCGGCCCCCCAACCGCCCGAGAACCCCTGGAGGTCCTGGTCGAACTTCTTGGCCACGAGGTCTTGGGCCCGGAGGACTTGCGGAAGTACCAGGGTCGCGAGCAGGCCCACTGCGGACCAACGACCGGCGCGACGCATCGCTTGGACGAATTGAATCATCCCCGGAACGTGACACAAACCGGCCCGGGGCGCATGAGGGTTTTTGGTGGATGGCGAGTTGCGGCAAATCCCGCGCCTCGTCGGCAAGGCTCCAGCAGAGACGGTTCATCCCATCGTGAGCGGAGCACGGCAGTCGAATCGCTCGAAGGGACACCGTGCCACGGCCGCAGGGAACAGCACCGACACCAAGTGGGAAGGACCGAGGTGTGCCCGGGACTTCTCCGGGCCTTGGCCCGACGGCGTGTCCGAGGGTCCAATGTCCCCGGGCGGCACTTGGGAAGCCGTGAGGGGTAGGATATGGTGCCCACGACAGGACTTGAACCTGTACGATGTTACTCACTAGAACCTGAATCTAGCGCGTCTGCCAATTCCGCCACGTGGGCGACACCTGAGATAACGTCAGGGATGCGGGCCTCCGGAACAAGGCTATTTTTCCCTCGGGCCTGCACGGCTGCACGACGCAGGATTCAGACGCGCAGGCTTGGGAAGGGTTGAGCCCCCGAATTCCAACTTGGGGGGCGCATGAGGGTTCCCGGCGGAACGCAACCTTCCATCCCCAAGCCCTGACGGCCGCGCCCCAGGCTTTCCCCGACCGAGAGGGGCCCTGAAGCGATGTGGTGTCATGGCACCTTTTGTGTCAAAAGTGAGGACCGACCCCTTCGGATTGGGCTGGCCTTGCCGGGAGGGGTTCCCAAACTCGCCGGATGAAGATCTCCCATGCAGTCCTCGTGGCGGTCGCCTCGATGCCTTTGGTGTTGGCCGATTCGGTGGTTCCCACGGCGGCGGACGGACGGGCGCTGAACCTGGGCTTCGAGTCGGGGGACCTGCGCGATTGGCAGGCGTCCGGGGCGGCCTTCGATCAGTTGCCGATCCGAGGCGACGTGGTGGCCAAACGGCGCGCGGACATGAAGTCCAACCATGAGGGCGAGTTCTGGATCGGTGGCTTCGAGCGCTCGGGCGACGACCCCAAGGGAACGCTGACGTCGGTGCCGTTCAGGGTCACCCACTCCTGGGCGAGTTTCCTCGTGGCCGGCGGTCCCTGGACCGAGACCCGCGTGGAGTTGGTGGACTCGGCCACCGGCCAGGCGTTCTTCAAGATCTCCGGCCACGAGAGCGAGACCCTCCGGCCGGTGGTGGTCGAACTGAAGGGGCTCTTGGGCAAGCAGATCCTCATCCGCCTGGTGGACGACCGGTCCGGCCACTGGGGGCATGTGAACTTCGACAACTTCCGCTTCCATTCCGAGCGTCCGGTGCTGCCGAACGAACTCACGCTGAAGGAGACGGCCAAGAACACGCCGCCGCCGGCCGACCAGGTGCTCTTCGCCGGACTTTCCGCCGCGGATGCCGCCGCCAAGGCCACCCTGCCCTCGGGCTTCGCGATGCACGTGTTCGCCTCCGAGCCCGACATCCGCAACCCGATCGCCTTCTGCGAAGACCACCGAGGCCGCCTCTGGGTGGCCGAGGGACTGAGCTACCCCAAGCGCGTCGGTCATCCGCCGGCCAACGGCACCCCGGAACAACTCCGCAAGGACATCTTCTCGGGCAAGGACCGCATCCTCGTCTTCGAGGACACCGACGGCGACCACAAGGCCGACAAGCGGACGGTGTTCCTGGAGAACGTGAACCTGATCTCCGGCATGGAGTTCGGCTTCGGCGGCCTCTGGGTCGGCGCGGCCCCCTACCTGATGTTCATCCCCATCGCCGACGGCGACGCCCCGAAGCCGGCCGGCGAGCCGAGGATCCTGCTCGACGGGTGGAACTACACAGCCGACACGCACGAGACCCTCAACACCTTCAACTGGGGCCCCGACGGCTGGCTCTATGGCTGCCACGGGGTGTTCTGCCCCTCGCATGTCGGCAAGCCGGGGGCGAGCGAGGCCGATCGGCAATGGGTCGACGCTGGCGTGTGGCGCTACCACCCGGTGACCCACCGCTTTGAGATCTTCACCGAGGGCGGCAGCAATCCGTGGGGCATCGACTTCGATGAGCATGGCAACCTGTGGTCGGAGATGTGCGTGATCCCGCACCTCTTCCACATGATCCAAGGCGCCCGCATCCTGCGGCAGGGCGGCGAGCACTACACCTACAACCGCGAGGAAACCCTGCGGAACGCCAAGCACCGGGATGCCCGGAGCCGCAAATCGGTCTTCCCCTACGTCTATGAGGACATCGGCACCCATGCCGACCACGTGCACTGGGCCGGCGCGGCCGGTCCGCATGCGGCCAACGGACGCAGCGACGCCATGGGCGGCGGCCATGCCCACGCCGGCATGCTCTGCTACCTGGGCACCAGTTGGCCGGCCCAGTACCGCAACCACCTCATCATCGGCAACATCCACGGCCAGCGGCTGAACACGGACATCCCCCAGGCCCGCGGCTCCGGCTACGTCGGCAAGCACGGCCCCGACTTCCTGAACTTCAACGACCGCTGGTCGCAGACCCTCAACCAGCGCCTCGATCCGGACGGCAGCGTCTACATCATCGACTGGTACGACGCCAACCAGTGCCACCATGGCCGGGACGACGGCCATGACCACTCGAGCGGCCGCATCTACAAGGTCGTGTACCGGAACCAGCCGGTGGTCCGCACCAACCTGGCGACCCTGACCCCGGCCCAATTGGTGCCGCTGGTGGGCTCGAAGAACGAGTGGCTCAGCCGCCACGCCCGGCGCGTGCTGCAGGAGCAGGTGGCCGCCGCCGGCGCCCGGGAATCGGTCGACGACCTGCCGGCCGGCATCCGCGACTACGCCCGACTGCGCAAGGCCGCCGATCAGGTGCCCGCCCTCGAGGCGCTGCACGATGCCGTGGATGGATCGGGCGACGTGGCCTCGCGGCTTCGGGCCCTGTGGACCCTGCACCTGACCGGCCGCATCCTGCCCGAGGACGCCGCGCGGTGGGTCCGCGACCCCGAGCCCCAGATCCGGGCCTGGACCGTGCAGACCTTCTTCGAGCACTCCGGCATGCTCTTCGGCGAGTCGACCTTCGAGCAACTGGCCGGCAACTCCGTGGAGGCCTTGGCCACCCTGGCCGCCGAGGATCCCTCCCCGGTCGTACGCCGGGCCGTGGCCAGCGCCGCCCAGCGGGTGCCCGTGGCCCAGCGGTGGGACATCCTCAAGAACCTGCTCAACCACGCCGAGGATGCGGGCGACTTCAACCTGCCCCTGCTCTACTGGTACGCCACCGAAGGCCCGGTCTCGACGGATGCCGATCGGGCCACCCGATTGCTGCAGGACTGCAAGATCCCCAAGATTCGGGAATTCATCGCCCGCCGCCTGACCCAGATGGCCTTGGCCAAGAACTGAGGTCGGAGGGCAGCCCTCGCGGGTGGGCTCTCCGAAAGCCCGCCCAGCGAAAACTGGGGGTCCGGGTCCGCGGGGCCCGCGACACCGCTGGGGCTCCCCTGCCTCCATACGGCGGCCGGGAATGGCCGCATCATCGGCCCCGTCCCCGGCCCTTCCGGCGGGCCTTGGCGTCATCGGACCGGGCGCGGGCCGCGGCACCGGGAGACTTGGTCTCCGCTCCGCTGAGGCGGCTCTTGAGTTCGCGGATCTGGTCCCGCAGCAGGGCCGCCTTCTCGAACTCGAGGTTGCCGGAGGCCTCGATCATCTCGCCCTCCAGTTCGCGGATCGTCTCGGTGAGGTCGATCTGGGCGACGCTGCCCTCCAGGACCGCCGCCGCCGCCTGACGCCCCGAGCCCGCGCTGCTGAGGCCCTCCTCGAGGCTGCGCTTCACACTGCGCGGGGTGATGTGGTGGGCCTGGTTGTAGGCCAGTTGCTTCTGCCGGCGATAATCGGCCACGGCCAGGAACTTCTGGATGCTCTGGGTCCGGTGGTCGGCGTAGAGGATCACCCGGCCGTTCAGATGGCGGGCGGCGCGGCCGGCGGTCTGGATGAGGCTCGTGGTGCTGCGAAGATAGCCCTCCTTGTCGGCGTCCAGGATGGCCACCAGGGAGACCTCCGGCAGGTCGAGGCCCTCACGCAGCAGGTTGATGCCGATGAGCACATCGCACTCGCCGCGCCGGAGCGCCCGCAGGATCTCCACCCGCTCGATGGCGTCGATCTCGCTGTGCAGGTAGCGCACGTTCACGCCCAGGTCGCGGAGGTAGTCGGTCAACTCCTCGGCCGTCCGCTTGGTCAGGGTGGTCACCAGCACCCGCTCGCCGCGCTCGACGGTGGCCCGCGCCTCGTGCAGCAGGTCGTCGATCTGCCCCTTCAAGGGCTTGATCTCCACCACTGGATCGACCAGGCCCGTCGGCCGCACGATCTGCTCGGCCACGTTCGAGGGCCCGGCCCAACCCATCTCCGTCGGGCCCGGGGTGGCGCTGATGTGCACCGACTGACCCATGAGCGAGCGGAACTCCTCGAAATTGAGCGGGCGGTTGTCGAGCGCGCTGGGCAGGCGGAACCCGTGATCCACCAGCACGGTCTTGCGGGCCATGTCGCCGGCGTGCATGCCGCCGACCTGCGGCAGCGTGGCGTGCGACTCGTCGATGAGCAGCAGGTAGTCCTCGGGGAAGAAGTCCATCAGCGTGCCCGGCCGCGAACCCTTGGGCCGACCGGAGATGTGGCGCGAGTAGTTCTCGATGCCGGAGCAGAACCCCAATTCCTGCAACTGCTCGAGGTCGAACTCGCAGCGCATCTTGATCCGCTGGGCCTCGAGCAGCTTGCCGTCCCTCTCGAACTCGGCGATGCGCAGGCCCAACTCCTCGCGGATGGAGAGGATGGCGGCGTTGATCTTCTCCTGCGGGGTGGCGAACTGCTTGCTGGGGAAGATGTTGACGGCCTGCAGCGACTCGAGGGCGTCACCCGTCAGCGGGTCGAACCGGGTGAAGCGCTCCAACTCCTCGCCGAAGAACTCGATGCGCAGGGCGTCCTCGGTGTAGGCTGGGTGCAGTTCCACCACGTCGCCGCGCACGCGGAACTTGCCCCGGGTGAGGTCGAAGTCGTTGCGCGAATACTGCAGGTCCACCAACCGGGCGAGCAGTTGTTCCCGGCTGAGCTGCTGCCCGATGCGCAACGGGACGACCATGCTCTCGTAGTCGCGCCGGTCGCCGATGCCGTAGATGCACGACACCGAGGCCACCACCAGCACATCTCGCCGCGACAAGAGCGAGTTCATGGTGGAGAGGCGCAGGCGCTCGATCTCCTCGTTCACGCTGCTGTCCTTCTCGATGAAGGTGTCGGTGCGCGGGATGTAGGCCTCGGGTTGGTAGAAATCGAAGTAGCTGACGAAATACTCGACCGCGTTGTCGGGGAAGAAGCTCTTGAACTCGGCGTAGAGCTGGGCCGCCAGCGTCTTGTTGTGCGACAGCACCAGGGCGGGCCGCCCCATCCGGGCCACCACGTTGGCCATGGTGAAGGTCTTGCCCGACCCGGTCACCCCGAGCAGCACCTGATGCGGCTCTCCTTTTTGCAGACCGGCGACGAGCTTGGCGATCGCCGCCGGCTGGTCGCCGGCCGGGGCATAGTCGCTCTTGAGCTGGAACAGGGTCTCGGCCACGTGCTGATGAAGGTAGACGTCAGGCCCGATCAACAAAAGCCCAGGGAACACCGCGTAGACCGGATAGGAACAGGCAAGCCTCAGGAGGCCAACACCGCTTGACGTGATCACATCCGTGTCTACGGACAACAAACGTTCTGGAACTGAAACTTCGGAAGGTCGGCAATTCGGTGGGTCTGGTGCTGCCAAAGAAGGCGCTGGCCCACCTCAAGGCCGACGAAGGTGACACGCTGGTGTTCTCGGAATCCCCCGGTGGCGGCTACCGGGTGACGCCCCACAACGACGAGTTCACCCGTCAGATGGCGAAGGCTGAGGGAATCGCCCAACGGTACCGCAACGCCCTTCGGGAACTGGCCAAATGAAGGAACCCGTCTGGCTCCGCAGGGATGTCGTGATCGCATTCCACGAGTGCCTGCTGGCCGAGCACGGTGGATCGGCTGGAATCCGGGATGAAGGGTTGCTCGATTCCGCCTTGGGCAAACCCTGGAACGCGTTCACCGACCGAAAGCCTTCCCTGTTCGAACTGGCGGCCGGCTACAGTTTCGGCTTGGTCAAAAACCACCCATTCCTCGACGGCAACAAGCGGATCGGATTCGCGGCGGCCGTCCTGTTTCTGGAAAACAACGGATTCCGATTCGCAGCGACCGAAGTCGATGGGGTTCTTCGAACCTTGGCGCTGGCTGCCGGTGAGATGGACGAAGGAGACCACGGGGCGTGGTTGAAGGCGAATTCCAAACCGGCGTGACAGGACCAGCGATGTTGGACATTTCAGGAACCGATCCATGCGACAGCTCACGTGAGAACGAATGAATTTCGGGACTCTCTGAACCGTTTGCTTACCGACGGGACCTCTCTAAGGTCCATGG
>VHCX01000089.1 GCA_016871615.1 Verrucomicrobiota bacterium | reverse complement strand
GGGATAGAACTCCACCATCATCCCGGTGAATGCGTTGGTCTGGTCGGTCCTCATCCATCGCCCATCCCGCAGGATCAACCGGTCGCGGCCCACGGTCTCCATGGCCACCATCGAAGCCGGGGAGCCCCGCCGCCGGAGCCCGACCACCAACCCAAGGACGGCCAGGAACAGGAACCCCACCACGACCGCCGCCCGGTTCATCGAACCGGACCGGGATCGCGATCCAGGTTCTCCTCCCCTCGGCGCGTCACCGCTCATTGCCGGGTCACTTCACCAGCAGTTTGTAGAACTTGGGGGCGGGAACCGGTGCGGAGCCCGGGTCGGCACCCATCACCACCGCGCGGACGCGCGTGAGCTGGGTGGTCTGGTGGAAGGACACCGGGGATCCCGACGCCGAACCCTGGACGCGGAACTTCATCGGCCGCCAGGTCACCAGGTCGTCCGAGGCCGAGATGGTGTAGCTGCGACCCCGCAGGGCCATGAATTCCAGCACCGGGTCGGCGGCCGAGAACTCCACGATGTCCAGGCGGAAGCCGTCCTTCGGATCCCATGCATAGGTTCCGGCCAGGTACGCCTGCAGCACCGAGAGCGCGTTGCCGTTGAGGCGGTCGCCGGGCTTCAGCCCCTCGAGGGTGAGGCCCAGGTTGCCCGCCGCGATGACCGAGCGCTCCCACCCGTCGGGCAGGCCATCGCCGTCGGTGTCCTCGCCCAGGGTCAGGTCCACCCGCGACGACTGCGCCGGCTGGCCCAAGAGCGCCATGTTGGCCTTCATCTCGATCGGCAGGTAGGTGCGGCCCGCGATCTTCACGCGGATGCGAAACGGCGCCGTGGGCCGCATCGCCGTCGGGCGATACAGGTCGGCGGTCAGGCCGGCGTCCACCGGCACCTCGATGCGGTAGTTCACCCCGGCCTCGAGACCGGGAACCACCGTGGTGGTGATGGTCGTGCCGGCCAGGGTCTCGAGCGTCAGCTCGGTGCCCGGCGAGATCAGCGGATTGCCGAACTCATCCCGGACCAAGCCGTACACGGTGTGATGCGGCAGCGGCGGGAAGGCCAAGGCCTGATGCCCCAGCACCCCCAACAACGCGGCCACAAGGAGATGGCGAAGGATTCGCATGGTCAGCAATGGTTCAGTTGCCCGAGTACGAGTAGGACACGATGTGCAGCTTCACGTCCTTCACGCTCTGGAGGAAGCGGTCGAGGCCCTCCGAGGGGTTGTTCAGCAGCGTCTGGCCGGGGATCACCAGTTTCCACTGGCTGTTCCACACCGACCGGCCGATGAGCCGTGAGTTGGTGAACTGCGAGCGTGCCAGCCCACCGCTGCCGCCATAGATGTTCGGCGTGAACACGGCCGCCGTCGGCACCGGGCGGAACGCCTGGTGCTTGCGGATCGAGAACAGCGCCTCGGTGAGGGATTCGGAACTCTGCCACAGGCGCTTGGTCGAGAAATCCGAGCTGCCGATGTTGAAGGGCATCGGCACGGTCACGTCCTGCACCGACCAGGTGCGGATGGTGCTCTGGTCGCCCAGGGGCGGGCTGCGCATGGAGTCCAGGCCCACGGGGATCAGGTACACGTAGGGGGTCGCCGCCATCGCGGTGGAGTCCATGAAGGCCAGGTTCGGGTCGGCCGGCGAGACGGCCCCGGAACCGCTCACCGCCCCGGTGTTCGGGAACGGGTTGTCCATGCCCTTGTAGCCCTCGAGGGCCACGCCCATGCCGAAGATCTTCGTGGCGAAGGCGCTCGGATGGAAGGCCGAGTCGCCCGCCGCCAGCGGCTGGCCGAAGAGGTTGAGCCCGTCGGCGATGGTGGTGGAGAACTCGAGGATGAGGCCCGGCACCGCCAGGCCGTCGCCACGGTCCAACTGCATGCACAGGCGGCGCACGTCGACGTCCTGCAGGACGTCGTCCCGACGGGCGCGGTTGAGCACGTCCTTCCAGGCGGTGTCGCCATCGGTCCCGGGCAGGATGCGGAAGTTGCCGGTGCGCAGCGAGGCGGTGGTGCCGTAGGCGTCGGGGTTGTTGAACCCGAGACGGCCCTTGAGCACCTGCCAGTCGGCGTTCATCTCGGCCAGGGCGCCGGACAGGCCAGGGTCGCCGACGGAACTGCCGGTGAACTGCGGTTGGCCATTGCGCACCACGCCCAAGGCGCGGGCCTGGAGGATGCGGTCCACGAAGGCCCTGCCGCTCTGGCCCTTCAGCAGGCCGGTCTCGTAGTCGTAGGCGTTGGCCGTCAGGAGCGAGTAGCTGGACGCCAGATCCAGCAAGGTCTCGTACCGGTCGAGCTTCTCGTTGCGGAAGAGGCGGAAGGCCACGTCGCGGGTGCGGTAACCCTGGATGGCAGCCGCGGCCCGGAACCGGAAGGCCTGCCGGTCGGCTTGGATGCGCTCGCCCTCGGCCACCAGGCTGCGGAGCTTCATCTGCGCGTCGTCCAGCTCGCGCCGGCGCTGGTTGACCGTCCAGAGCAGGGCGTGGACATCCTGCAACTGCAGCGCCAGGTCGTTGAGCGACTGGCGAAGTTCCATCCTCCGTTCACGCGGCTGGATATAGTCCAACTCTGTCCATCGCTCGGCGGTAGCCGTGGCGAACTCGAGGGCCCTGACGACGACAATTCGTGCAATGTCGAGAGCCTTGAGAACCTCCTTGGAGGTGATTTTTCCTGCGTCAACCGCGGCCCGCCCGGCTGAGGTGAGGTCGCCGCCGGCAGCCAATCCCGCGATGAGCGACTGCGGCAAGGCGGTCTTAATCCCTTCGGCGATGTCCGCCACCGTATCCTCAAGATTTTCTGAAATCTTCTCAAAGATATCGTTGGCCATGACAACGGAGTCGAGCACTTGGTTGGCCACCGCCAAATCCCGCTGCTTGGAGTAAATCTCTTCAGAGGTCTGCCAATTCGCCCTGAACAAATCGACGGCCTTCTGGAAGTCCTCGCGCCCGCCCATGACGTCATCCAGCGAAAGGGCTAACCGCCGTTCCGCAGCCACCGTTCCAGAAATGGCCTGTTGGATGCGGCCGGGGTAAGCTCGGCGACCGCTCCATCCTTGGGGCCGGGGAGTGTATCCTTCGGAAGTGACGGTAATGGTCAAATTGGTCAACTGTGGGAACTGGATGGCGTTGTAGAAGGCCGAGTTGGCCGCCTTGTCCGCCTCCCAGATGCCATAGAAATTGCCCGATGTGTTGGTCTCCCAAGCCTTGGGAACCCCGGGCAGCGGGATGCTGAACTCCCGGCCGTTCTCGCCGGTGGATTCCGGGAAGGTGTATTCGGGCATGTCCACGTACAAGTAGTGGACCAGGTCGGGACCCGAGTAGTCCTGCGGGTAGGTCTTGCCCGGCCCGATGTCATCGGTGTAGGGCGTGCCATACAGCTCGATGAGCTTGGTGGTCAGCGCCCGCTCGTTGTCTTGGATCTTCGCCTTCACCTCCTCGAGCGAATCGCCCTCCGAGCGGATGGCCGCGGACATCGTCCGGGCCTCCTCGAAGGCCATGGCGGCGTTCTCGAGGGTGCCCACCGTGCGGTCGTACAACTGCTCGAAGTGTCCCTTGGCACTGGCACCGGTGACCACGTTGGGATTGATGTCCAGCGCCAGGCTGTCGCGCGGCAAGCCCAGCGGTGTGAGGCCCGCCTCGGCATTGTCGAGCACTTGTTGCACCTCGCGGTAGATCAAGGGCAACTGGCCCAACTCGGGCACCGTCGTGCGGTCGATCTTCTGGATGCCCTCATGCGTCGGGTCCGGATCCACCTCGGGCAACATGGAGTTGCCCACCACCCAATTCACGTAGGCGCCCTGACCGACCCGGGTGGCCCAATGGTCCAGGCCCCAATGCCGCTCGGTGGTGACCACGCGGTTGGTGTTCCGGCGGGTCTCGCCGAAGCGGTCCCAACCAACCGAACCTTCCGAGCGATAGGCTTGGCGGAAAACCAACTTCAGGACCTCGAGACCGGTTTGACCCACCGAGCCCGCCGCGGCGGCGAACTTCCGCTCGTCCACATAGTCCACCTGGATGGCCTTGCCGAGAATGGTCACGGCCTCGGAACGGGGTACCCAGTCGAACTGGTTGTTGATGAGCAGGCCATAGTAGCCCTTGAGGCCCGTGAGGTAGTGGCCATAGGCGTCGCCATGCCCCTGCGGGTAGGCCTTGGCGGCATCGGCCGCGTCGATCACACCATCGGTGTTGAGGTCCTTGATGTTGTAGTTCTCGGTGTAGATCACCTCCCCGGAGTTGATGCCTCGGGTGAAGTTCCAATAGAGGCGGTTGTAGGCCGGTGCCGTCTGCACGCCAGGCTGCATGAAGTCGTCGCGACCGCGCAGCAGGGCCAACTCTTCCTCCAGCAGCGACGCCATCTGGCCGGCGAAACTGAACTTGGCGGTGGCCACACTGCCGTCGGAGGCGCCTCCGGTGCCGGTGGCGATCGTGGGATTGTCCGCATCGGCGGCAGCCTCGTCGCCCAGAAGCGTGTACAGGTCGTTGAGGTAGCCGGCCACCAGGAGCAGGGCGTCGTTGGCCGGGCCGTAGTTGATCCCGGCGTCGATGCTCAGGTCGCGTCCGCGCCGGAGCACCGTCTCATAGATCTCCACCAACCCGGAATTGTTGATGTTCTTGAGGTTGAGGGCGATGGCGCCCTCCCAGCGGCGACCCGCCTGGCTGATGACGCTGACGTCGGTGTTGACCGCGTTGTTGTAGAGATCCTTGACCCGCTGCTGGAAGGGGTTGATGCCCGCCAACACCCGCTTGATCCAGCCCTCGGCCAGTTGGGGCTCGGTCCAGCGCGACCATTGCCCGATGACCGGGTCGGCCGTGTTCACCGACCGGTACCGCATCGTCAGGTAGTTGTCGGCCAGCACCTGCACGCCCGCCCCACCCAGGGTGTACCTCGGAAGGCCGGCACCGGACTGCAGGGACTTCCATTGGGTCATCCCGGCGTCCATCGGCGGCGGGGCGCCATCGACCGGGGCGCCGATGCGCCACTCGTACTCGAACTCGTCGAAGCGACCAGCGAGGTCGGGCGTGTGCTGCAAGGTCAGCAGTTCATTGAGCGGATTGGCCGATGGCACCACCTTGAGTTCGCCGGGCCACAGGCCCCCGGCCACGCGCAGCACATGCACCGACACCGGTTCGCCAGGGGGCGTGAAGGCCCGCCCATTGCCGACGATCACCGTCACCATGCCAAAGCCCGGGCCGGAGGCGCTCAAGGCGTAGGAGTCGACGGCCGTCTCGCTGCTGCGGATTTCGACCATGTTGCCCACGGTGACGTTGGTCCTGAGCGCAGGATCGGGGACGTACTGCCCTGGAACATTGGGATTCTCCATGAATGTGTCCACCACGGCGGTCAGCCCGTTCACCAAGTTGTCCCACTTCGTCTTCTCGTCTGCGGGAGAGGCGGGACACAGGTCGAGCACCGACTGCAGGTCCTGCTTGGCCGCCGTGCCCCTCAGGACATTGAGTTGAAGGTATTTCTCGCCCACTGGCTCATCCTTGAACTCACCCTTCAGCACGAGGGACCCCCCTGTGCCGACGTTGGGGTCGTAGTACACGCGGGAGGCCAGATGGGGTGGCAGGTTGGGGAAGTAGGTCAGGCCCTGATTCGCCTCGGTGAGAATGCCCGAGGGCAGCCGGGTCAACTCGACCGAGGCCAGGGATTTGGTCTTCTTCTGCGTCGGATCAATGAGCACCACGCTCGGTTTCGAGAGCGTCATGTTCGTGGCGACGGACTGCTGGTAGAGCACCTCGGCACTGGTCTGACCCCGGATCGCGGGAAGACCATTCATCGGGCCCGTCAGGGTTTGGCCGGGCTGCAGAACCGGCGGCAGGGCCGGCCACGCGGGCCGGTATACAATGTCGAGCGACGCGGTTGCCTTGGCATCCGGCGCACTGCTCGATCCTTGGGGGCGCAGATAGGGCACGATACTGCCCACAGCGACCGGGGGCCGGCCAGGCCAAGCGAAACCTTCCTCGGTCTTGTAGTAGAAGCGCATCCGGAAGCTGTTGGCGTCGGTGGAGCGATCCGCCAGGAAGGGCGGACGTCCGGTGTAGGTGACCGATTGACCATCGACAGTCTGGCTGACGATGGCCAACGCAAGCTGGGTGGCCTCGGCACCACTGGTCTTCACCTCCAGAGAAAAGGCGCTGGCACCCGTGTGGCGATTGGTGAGACCGAGGCCCACGTCGATGACCTCCAGATCATAGAGGCGCCGTGGCACGGGTGAGCCTCCGGGTGGGGTTCCGGAAAGGAAGACTCCACCAGCATCGCTGTCGCTCACCATCCAGTCGGGCAGCGAAACGCCGGACGAAGGTTTGACAATCAACCCCTCTGCCCTGCGGGAAGCATGGATATAGTACTTGAAGGGACGACCGGAGATCGCTGTCGCCTGCGGCAAAGCGGTGAACGTCTTGGTGTTGGCGTTGTACCGGCCGGACTGGAGGTTGGGCTCCTGATGCAAGCCGCGATACACCCAGAACGAATCTTTTCGATCCCGGATGCTGAAGGACTTGTAGTGGCGGAAGGGGCCGTTGGAGTCGCGTGACTCCAACCAGTTGACCGGCAGATTGCCCTGCCCCGAAGCCGCTCGGATCTCCAGGTTGTAGTTCACCCGGTCCACCCCCTCTCCTTCCACCGGCGGGGGCAACAGCGGCAACGGCATGGGAGCCTGCAGGATGCGGCCGGCCTCGACGACATAGTCGAAAAGCAGACCTGCCTCCGGCTTCTCACGAAGAACCTTGAAGACGGCCATGCTGGGACGTCCGTCCGACCCGGTGTGGTCAATCAGCACAAAAGGCAGCGAGGAGAAGTTGCCGCCCGAAGTGATGTTCAGGTCGTCGCGCAACGCCCAGCCCTGACCACCGATCATCAGGGCATGCTCTTCGTTGGGATTGTAGCCGATGGCGGTGGAGTCGTTCTCGTAGTAGATGGAGCCCTTGGCCTCGAGACTATCGAGGCCGCCGGTGCCGGCGTTGCTCGCCAGCACGATCTCCCGCGGGTTGGTGGGATACTGGATCGTGTAGCGGCCGAAAACCGATGGCCAGGCCACGGTGTTGAGACCCGCCTGGACCAAGGTGGCGTTGCGACGGAACCACCAGACCTCCAGGGTGTTGCTGCCCGGGATGGCATTGACCGGGATGATGGCCCCCTGATTTGCCGCCTCGAAGCCGGCCGCGAACGGATTCTTGTAGGCCCCCGGGTGATAGGAGCGACCCGAACGGATGAAGCCCGCGAGGTAGTTGGTGCTGCCGGCACCACCAATCTCGCCTGAAGGAGCCAGAACCCGCTGGCCAACGTCCACGGTCCGGACATCGATACGGGGCGATTCCAAGGTGGCCGGGAGCGCGAGGCTTCGGGTGGAAAAATTCCAGGCCACCAGATTCGTGACCACGGTGCCGGTCCAGTTGGTGGCCACGAGATTGGCATCCAGCCAAGAAAAGACCCGTTCGAAGAGCATCTTGCTGCCGCTGGTGTACCGCAGCAGGGAGCGGTGAGCCGGGTAGGTGGCGGTGAGGTGGGTGTAGAAGGTCAGATCCGGCTCCAGGAAGGCACGCGGTTGCTCAGGAGCATCCTGGTAGAGCAGGAGCGGCGCATTGGCCGCGTCCATGATCACCCCGGTGGTCTTGGCTTCGGCCGCCGAAATCGCCGTGGGTCGCAAGTAGTGGCTGTAGTCGGTGACGTCCGTGGGCCAAATCATCGTGTAGCGGGCGAACACCCGAGGCCAGAGAAGGCCCTCGACCCCTTCCTCCAACCAGAACACCAGCGCGTCGTTCTGATTCTTGGTCTCGCGGATCGCGTACAACTCCTTGGCCTGACCTGAGCTGGGCGAGTTCACCTCGATGAAACGATCTCCCAGCTTGGGCAGCACATCGGGGATCAAATTTGAGCCACCTGCCGAAGCGTCGGCGAAGTCGAAGGAATTGGTTCTCACAGTCCTCGGAAGACCGTAGGGCCAAAGTCGCTCACCGAGTTCCACCACCAGGTTCTGCGGCGTGGGTTGCTGGAGGATGTCGACAATTTCGAAACCCAGGTGCTTGCGGCTCCGCTTGTCGGGATTGGCATCGCCGAGCAATTCAACGAAGACCCGTCCCTCGGCGTTGTACGCAAGGATCTGGGACGTGGACCGGTCGAACCAGAGGGTGCGGGTCTCTTGGAGGACGTTGGTTCCGTTGTTGGGAACCACCGGAAGACTGCCCTCATACTCCTTGGCCACCCGGGCGGGAACCTGATCGTTGTACGCCACCTCGATGTCCGACACCCGGTTGCCCGGGACGGAGACCGGCTTGCCGATCTTGGTGAAATCCCCCTGCGTCCAGTAGATGGTGCGCGACGGTTTGATCAGCGAACCGGAGACGATCACCTTCTTGGTGAAGAGCGTGTAGTACTGACCGACCTCGAGGACGGAATTCGTCGGATTGGCAACCGTGCCTGGGGCGATGCGCGAGCCTTGGACCTTTCTCCAGGTGATCTCGACCGCGCCCGGCTTGGTGGCGAAGACCACCCGGGCGTTCGGGCTCCAGTAGTAGGGGGCTCCGGTGTGG
The DNA here is from genome assembly GCA_016871615.1 of Verrucomicrobiota bacterium. Classification (GTDB taxonomy): domain Bacteria; phylum Verrucomicrobiota; class Verrucomicrobiia; order Limisphaerales; family UBA9464; genus SXXZ01. Next base: position 3,231 of record VHCX01000089.1, on the reverse strand, counting down.
TCATTGGTGCTGTACGGCTCGGCGGCCCAATAATCCTCCGGTCGGAGAATTGGATTCCGGGAGGACAGCAAGGTGCCAAATTCGTCGGTGTCCGGCACCGGGATGATGGAGCCGAACAGGAAATCCACGCCGCGCGCCACCAATGGGCTGCCGATCCGGGCCCGGAGAAGCACATGCGTCGGGCGAGATCCACCCAACCGCGGGAGATTCAAGCTGACCGCATTGGCTACCAAGCTCTGGTTGGCGGTGAGCGTCGGTGGATTGGCGGGCGATCCGCCGATCCGGACACCCCCACCAAAGCTCATCACCGACTGGAACTGACGCACCGTTGGTGCCGCTGAAGGCAGAGGCGGCACCTGGCTTCCGACGGCCGGCGCCCGACCGTCCGAACCCACGGGGTTGTTGCCGATGTTGGACAGGGGGACACCCCGGAAGGACCCGAGATTGACCGTCGCCGAGGTCTGTCGCAGTTCCAAGGGCTCCTTGGGAAAGGCTTGCCCCAACAGGTTCACCGACAGCACCGGGACCAGTCCCAGAAGCCGGAAGAGCGGAAGGATTTTCATGGCAGCAGCGTCTTGGAAGTCCACCGGGGGTGAGACCGCGATCACTGGACGCGCATGATGTAGGCGAGCGCGTAGAAGGGCGGCATGATGCCGACGGCTTGGCCGCCGCCGGTGGATCCGGAGGTCACATTGAAGGTATGCGAGTGTGCTCCGGCGTTGGCCGTATTTCGCCATATGCTTTGCGGGGTATTGTCTCTGTCGCTGCGCCCAGAACCCAACCACCCGTTGTTCGGGCAGCACTCCGAAAAATACATATCGTCGTAACCGTGACTGTGTTCGCCGTTCGTCGTCGTCGACCCGGAGACGTTGTGGTTGTGCGCCGGGATTTGGTTGACCGTCAACGTCACCGACTCGGCACCGCCGACGCCGCCGACACCCCGGCCGTCCGATGCCCCAATGACAAACCGGCCACGAAGATTGGGAGTGGTCCGGCCATTCAAGCTCTGCCCGTTGCACAGGGCCCATCCCGCTGGGACGGCGTTCTCGGCGCCCGACCAAAGGATGATCCCGCCCAGCGGCACCGTGCCGAAGCCCGAGACGGAGGTGGCGGAGAGGTTGGCCACGTTCATCGAGTCGAATTCGGCGCTGCCAGCCTTCAGCTTTCCGGAAACCGTGAGGGCCGAACCGGCGGCTGGGGCCGAGTTGATTCCCACGCCCCCGGCCGCCGAGATGAGGAACTGGTTGTCACCGCTGGAATTCTTGTCGACGTCGGTGCTGTCCCCGAAGACGAAACTTCCGGCATGCGTCGCACGAGCCCGTCGACCAACGGCGAATGACCACACACCGCTGGCCACGTTGTTTTCGCCACCCGGGATGATGGAGCGCAAGCCCGAGGCCGTGTTGTTGTCACCACCGCTCACCACCGAGGAAATGCCGGAGGCGGTGTTCCCCCGGCCACCTGCTACAACCGAGAACTCGCCCGAAGCCGTGTTGTTCTGACCACCCGTGATCACGCTGAGCGTGCCGCTGGCCACTTGGGCAGGTGCAGTCGCCAGACGCGCCACCTGCAAGTCCACGGCATTGGCCCCTCGGTTGTTGCCGCCGGTGGTCTGGAGGGCCTGACTGATGCGCAGGCGTCCGTCCGTGGAATTGATGAGCGAGGCCCCGTCGCTGCCAGCGAGGCTGTTGGCGGTGCGCGCCAGGAAGGCGTACGGAGAGGTCAACAACCTCAGGCGCGGCAAGATCTCGGAATTGCTCACCCCCTTGACGGTGATGCCGAGGTACAGATCCGACGCTTTGTTCGAGTTGAAGACGGTGGCCAGATCAGGCCGCACCTCGGACCCCTCGGTGCCACCCTCTCCAAGCACCACCGAGAAGTTGCCCTTGTCGATGGTCACGGTCTGGGCCTCCGTCCACAGGGAGGATCCTCCCGACGACACGCCATAGACACGGAACACCACCGAGAAGTTCTGCGGGTTGCTCGGCGCCAGCGGGTTGCCGTTGGCGTCCACCAGAAAGCCTTGGTACGACATCAGGCTGGGCGGGAACCCGTTCTGGGCCTGAAGGGCCGGAACGGCTGGGACGAGGCCGGCGACGAGGCCGAGCAACAGCGCGAGGAAAGCCGCCATCCTGCCCCGGCCGAGGGGCGAGGCGGGACTCCGCAGGAGGGACGGGCTCTGGAGGGACTGGGTCATAGCGTCTGGGGTTGGGGGTGGCTGCAGAAAGGGTGGATTGGGAAAGGTATGGGAAAAGGGAGCGAATCACCGCGTCAGGGTTGGCAGGTCGCTGATGCGGTTGAGGGTGAAGGTGCCCAGGACCCGGAAGGTCCGGGCATTGGCGCCCGAACCACCGATCTCGAGGGTCTCGTCGTACACCCCGTTGATGTCCAGCGAACCGGCAGTCCGACTCTGGTAGTCGAAGCCGGCCGCCTGCGGACTCAGGAAGAGGGTTCTCTTGATCGAGTACGACTCGCGTCCCTTGGGCAAGACTTGGGTGAAGGACGCGTTCAGGTTGTCGTGGTCAGGATGGTACTGGTGGATGAAGGGGTTGACCGACGACGCGTCGTAGGGCGTCGAGATCTCCACCCGATAGACGTTGCTGGTGAGGGTAGCGGGCCACGGGGTGTTCTGCGCCGACCACGGAAGGTGGGCCGCCGAGATGCGCCGGGCCGATGCGAGCTGGGCCGGATCCAGGAAACGCTGCTGCGTGGTGACAATGGCGTTGGTCTGGGGATTCATGCCCAGGAACACCCGCTGCAACATCACGGTGTTGGTGCCGTCGTTGTGCAGGATGACGCGCATCGGGAACGGACGGCTCACCCCCCCGGCCACCTCGTTGGTGACCATCACAGCGTAGGCGCCGTCTTCTTCCGTCAGCCGGACGACCGGCTTGCCCACCGGATCCCGCTCGAAGGTCTTGAGGTATTGGACCACCTGGGTCACACGGGCTTCGCCGACCCATAGGCCCGAGTTGGCCGCCTTGTTCGCCCCGACACCCAGATCCACCTGGAGCAGTCCCGCCGCGTCGGTCAGGCGAAGCACACAGGCGCTCAGATCACCGGCCTGCCCGGCCATTTCGTCGCGGGCCAAGCCCAGCACGACCTGCACGTCCGCACCCGGTCGCCCTTGGGGGGGCAGGGTCCAGGAGAAACCGCCCCCTTCATTCGTGGACAGGGAGACCCCGGTGTACTTGAGGGTCGATTCATCCAACTCCCCCCGCAAGATCAACG
>VHCX01000088.1 GCA_016871615.1 Verrucomicrobiota bacterium | reverse complement strand
CGACGACGGCCGCATCGCTGGTCACGCTGCCGCCGGCGTTGGAGGCCACCAGCGTGTAGGTGCCGCCCTGGGCGGCGGTGACCGACGACAGGGTCAGGGTGGCGTTGGTGGCGCCCGCGATCGGGTTGCCATTGAGGCGCCACTGCAGGCTCACACCCGCCCCGGTCACCGTGGCCGCGAGTCGGCCATTCTGGCCGGCGACGAGGGTCGCGGCGGCCGGCTGGGCCGTGAACTGCGGCGGGGCCACCTGGGTGATGGAGTAGAAGCCCACGTTGTCGATGCCGAAGTACCAGCTGCCGGTTCCGGCCTGGGCGAAGCGCAGGCGCACCTTGGATTGGTTGTCGGCCTTGGGCAGGCGGAAGAGCTCGACGCGCTTGGACTCGACGGGATCGTCGTTGATGCGGGCCTGGATGAACGGCGCGAGCGTGGCCCACTCGGACTTGGCCACGCCGATGAAGGCGCCGTAGTTCTTGCCCTGGGCCTCGCCGGTGATCGGATCCTCAAAGGCGGCGGCGTCGTTGTTGACGTCGGTCAGGGTGGCGACCGCGTCGACGTTGCCGTTGGCGTCCTTCTTGATGTCCGGTCCGTCGATCATGTAGAGCACCGGCAACCAGGTGGCGCCCTGGTCGATGGAGTACTCCACCGCGCCGATGCTGTCCTGGTTCTGCTCGTAGATGTTGTGGAAAGACAGGAAGATGTCCTTCTTGCCGCTCAGGTCGACGTCCGGCGAGATCGCGTACTGGATCTGGTTGCCGCTGCGTTTATCGGACTCGGCATACAGGAACTTGCCGATGATCAGGTCGGTGACCTTGGCCCCGTTGACATAGGCCTCAGAGACGTTCAGGCGGCGGGGCCCGTCCCACTTGCCGGCCGCACCGATCGCCTGCACACGGTCCTTGCTGATGAGCACCCAGTCCATGTAGGCATCGCTGTTGGGGTCATCCAGGTCGAAGGTGCCCGAATTGCCCGACGACAGGTTGCTCAGCGTCCAACCGGCCGGGGCGTTGCCCTCGGTGGCCGACTCGAAGGTCTCGATCCAGATCGGGGCCGGCAGCGTGAGCGACGGGTAGTTGGCCACCACGAAGGTCGCCTTGGAGGTGGTGGTGTTGGGCGGCGTCGCGTCGTCCGAGAAGGTGATCTCGTAGGAGTTGGTCGACTTCGGGGCCAGCAGGTTGGTCCGGGCCAGCGTCACGACCGTGTTGGTGGTGGTGCTCACCACCTTGGGGGTCACGGCCGCGCCGTTGAAGGTCAGCTTGACCGAGGCCGGGTTGACCGCGGTGGCCTGATGGTTGATGACCACCTCGATGGGGGCCAGCGGGGCGACGTTCAGGGCGTTCGGCGCCGGCGACTGCGTGCCGATCGCGGCGATGGTCGGCTCGACGATCTTGGTGAGGCTCACACCGTCGAGGCCCGAGGTGTAGATCCGGGCGACCTCGGAGGCGGACAGCTCGCGGCGCCAGAGGCCGAAGTCGTCGATGCCGGTGTTGCCGTGGCTGACGCTGCCGCCGTCGGTGTAGGCGCCGGTGCCGTCGTTGCCGATGTTGACCGCCAGGCCGGCGGCGTCGGTGTCGATGGTGCTGGGGGTGGCGCCGGCCGGGCGGGCATCCTTGGCGTTGAGCAACTGGCCGTTGATGTAGGTGGTGATCTTGCCGTCGCGCTTGACGGTCATCGCCACGTGGATCCACTTGCCCTCGGGAAACTGGCCGCCCGGGCTGTCGAAGTCCTGACGCGGGGTGGCCTCTTCCTTGAAGTTCCACTGCACGCGGCGGTCGTTGTCGGTGGCGAGCACGAAGCCCAGGTTGCCGCCGCTGCCCCAGTTCTTGTTGCCGAAGAGGGCCGGATCGCCGCTGAAGGCGTTGAGCTGCACCCACATGGCGACCGAGAAGTCGGTGGCGTCGCCGAAGAGCACGTCGGGCACCGTGCCGAGCGTGATGAAGTTGGCGAAGGAGCCGTCCTTGGCGTTGCTGCAGAAGACGGCCTGGCCGAGGAGGCCGGCGCCGTAGGTGGGCTCGCCGACGGGCGTGCCGTTGTTGCCCTTGGTCGAGGTGTCGGTGGCGTTGCCGTCGAAGGCCAGGTGCGAGACCAGGCCGTCCTTCAGGGCGGCGTGCACCGCCGTCGAGGTCGTTCCCGCGGCCAGCGCCAGGGCGGCAGCCAGAGAGGTTCTTCGGATGTAGTTCATGGTATTGTGTGGTTTCGGAGGAAGGAAATCGGTCGGAGGGCCCCCAGGGGTCACTTGGAGGCGCGGTACTGGTCGATGGCCTCCTGGGCCTTGGCATCGCCCGAGGCGGCCGACTCGGAAAGTTTCTTGAGGGCGTCCTGCTGGGCCTTGAGCGCGGCGGCGCGGTCCTCGGCGGAGACGTCCTGGCGGTTCTTGAGGCTCTCGGCCAGCGCCAGCGCATCGGCCGGGTTCTCGCTGGCGGCCTTGGAGGCCGCATCGGTCAGCGACTTGGCCTCGGCCGAACTGGACTTGGGACCGGTGACCTCGGGCTTGGGCTCGCAGCCGGAGGTCATGGCGACAACGAGGCCCAGGAGGGCCAGGGTGGGGAGGTTCATGGGACGGGGAGCTTGGGGTTGGTGGATGAGGGCCCGATCGGCTGGGCTGATGTTCCAGGGCGGAAATGCCTGGGCCGGTTCACCTCGGGGAAATCTGCGCTTCCTCGCCGGTGTACCAGCGGTAATCGATGCCAGGGCCCGTGCTGTTCGGGATGATCGAGACGTTGCCGAGGGCCCAAAGGGTGTTGCACTTGCGGGCATGGCGGAACCACTCGAACTCCATGCGCTTGCCGGGATACAGCGAGGCGAGGCCGAAGCGCCACTGGTTCAGGTTGATGGTCGCACCGCCGGGCCAGACGGCCAGCGTGTCGTCGGCACCATCCATGCGCTGCTCGGCCGCATCCTGGGAGTGGATGAGGGTGGAGGGGTTGACCAGCGCCGACACCTTGAGGGGCCGGCCCACGGCCGACTTGTAGTCGAGCACGGCGTACTGGTTGAGCCCGTAGCTGGAGTCGAGCCACCAGTCCATCGGCCACTTCGGCCGGGAGCCGTCGTCGCGCCAGTCGTCCACCGTGCGGGCCCCCGGGCAACGTCCGATGCGACGGGTGCCACCGAAGTAGGAGATGTAGGCCGTGGCCCAATAGGCGCGCCCGTCGGAGGGCGGCAGGATCTCCTGCGAGGCCGGGGAGGCGGTCCATTGGCCGTCGTTCGGGGCCGCGCCGCCGCGGTTGTGGAAGAAGTCGGCGTTGTCCTGCGCGTACATCGTGGTGCCGATGGAGATCTGGCGCAGGTTGCTCATGCAGGCGGCCTGCTGGCCCTTGGCCTTGGCCGTGGAGAGGGCGGGCAGGAGCATGCCGGCGAGGATCGCGATGATGGCGATGACCACCAGAAGCTCGATCAGGGTGAAGCCGGTCTGGATCGGGACGGAGCGGGTCCTCTGCTTGAAATCTGTCTGCATTATTACGAGTTATGGGGGATGCAGGCCGGTCCGCGAGTAAATTCTGGGTGTCGACCGACACCTGAATGTCATCGACCGCCCGGAACGACCGGGGTTACACGACGAGCCGGGCGCAACGAGAACCACGCCCCGGCCAGGAGCAACGGCACCAGGACGGCCACCCCGAGGCCGCCTGCCCGGGTGAGCTGCGTCCAGGACGGCGAGGCCTTGGAGAAGGTGCGCTGGAGGTAGAGCGAGGCCGAGGCGAGATAGCCCATCGAGTCGGCGACCTGGATGAGGAAGGCGGCGGTCCCGGCCTGTCGTGTCGCGGCCAGGAGCCGGTCGAAGAGCACGCTGTTGAAGGGCACATACCCGAGGTAGCCCCCCAGGCCGGTGAGGACCATCCACGGTGCCGGCCCGATCCAGCCCCGCTGGAAGGCGAGGGTCGCCATGCCGACCAGCAGGGCCCCGAGGCTGATGAGCACATGGTAGGTCCCCAAGGCCTTCCAATGATCCCGGATCCACCACAGGCCGGCCAGCGCGACCAGGACCCCCAGGCCAACCAACGTCTCGACCTTGGCAAAAAACGAGGGATCCGGACGCACCCCCAGCTCCTGGAGCACATCGGCCATGAAGGTGTCCCGAAGGTCGCGGTACACGGTGAGCAGCACGTAGGGCAGAATCAATAGGGCCAGCGGCAGGGCGTTGCCCGCGAGGAACCTGCGGCGCTGGGCCCCGTCCATGGGGGCGCGCTCCGAGCGCTCGGCCACATCCTCGGCGCTGGGGGGCGGCAGCGACGCCAGCAACACCAGGCAGAGGCCCAGCAGCGGCAGGAAGGACAGCCCGGTGACGGCGGGCATCCACAACTCCGGAACGCCCCAGCGACCCATGAGGTAGACGCCGGCCGACTTGGTCCAGCCCGAGGCGAAGATGAAGCTCACGCTCATGCCCAGGCCGAGGAATTCCGTGACCCGACGCCCCTCGAGGAAGCCGAAGATCAGGCCCCAGATCATCCCCAGGGGCAGGCCATTGACGAAGAGGCAGCCCACCTGGGCCCATCGGGGCACCAGCGGCAGGAGCACCAGCGGCAGGAACGCCAGCCCGATGAGCCCGCCGATCAGGGCCACGCGCCTGCCGGCGCCGGCCTCGCTGACCACCTTGATGCCCAGGAACTTCGACACCGTGTAGCCGAGCAACTGGGCCACCACCAGCAGCACCTTCAGGGACACGCCACCCAGTTCCTGGCCGGAAAAGGTCGCGGCTGAGAGCGGTTTGCGGAAGGCGTACATCGCCGTGTACCCACCGAAGGCGGCCGCCGAGGCGACCCAGGCAAACAGGGCGGGATTGGCCGCGAGCCGGCGGCGCAGGGCCGAGGGGTCCATGGAGTTCATCGGAGCGTCAGGCGCCTAGGGGGGGCGCAGTGTCGGGCGGATCCTTCGCGCCAAAGACGCGAAAGGGCGTCCGGATGCAACAGAAAGGTGTTCCCCCAATTGCCGGAGGCCCGCCCCGGACCCCGTCGCACGGCCTCCCTGCAGGTTGGCCCTGGGGGCGGGGTGGTCCTGAGGGTGATCCTAGACGGTTCCGGTCACGACGGTGACAGATCGGCAACCCGCCAGTGTGGCATTCCGGAAACATCAATGCCCGAACCCGAAGTGATCGGACCGGAATGCCTTTGACAATTGCGCTCCCCCCCGAAGAGAGTTGGCAAGACCTGAACGTTTACCAGTAGTACCAGGACAGCGGAAGGCGGGGTCGATGTCGTCTATTGGCAAACATCGCGGCAACTTATTTGTTGACAACCCCCTATCGACGGAGCTTATATTGAGATCGCGCAGCGGTATGTCCGGTCATCCATGTCATTTCATCGGTTATGTAATTGGCAATCATCGGATACCCGCTGGAACAATCTGGATCAAAACCTGCTGAACCTGCTTGGAATGAAACGTGTTCTTTGCTTGGGACTCAGTGGCTTGGGTCTCATGACGGTGGGTTTGTCCTCTCAGGCACAAATCCTCATCACCAAATGGGATTTCAATGCCGCCAATTTGACCCCATCGACCGGGAGCGGAACGTTATCGTTATTGGATGGCACTACTGCCACATTTGCCGGTAGTTTTGATGATGAGAATGCGGGGTGGCGGACGGCCAACTATCCCACGCAAGGCCAAGGCAATCTTTCGGCAGGCATTCAGGTGCAGATCTCCACTGTAGGCAAGGTCGGTATCACCCTGTCCTACGCGGTCCGACACGGCCTGGAGTCGGCCAATCGTCAATCGGTTCTCTGGTCGACGGACAACAGCAATTATCAACCGGCCTAGGTCTTCACCATCACCCCCGCAGCCAATGGCGCGGCCGCCACCTGGTTCAACCGGTCCGTCTCGTTGCCTTCCGAAGCCGACAATCAGGCGAACCTGTACGTTCGTATCGTATCCAACTTCAATCCCGGACTCAGTGCCTACACCGCCACCGGCTTTGGCAGTGCCTATAGCGGGTCCGGACCCTGGCGTTTCGACGACGTCTGCTTCTCGGCCGTGCCTGAACCGGCCACCAGCGCTGCCGTCGCCGGCACCGCGCTCGTCGCCTTTGCCCTCCTGCGCAAACGATTGTCCGGGAAGTCTTCCTGATCCCTCGCCACCGGTGCTGGCCACAGGACCCGGGGCTGGCCGGAGCCGAGTCCTGGAAAATTCTCCTCCAGGCTTCGTGCGATCGAGCCTGCCCTTCTGAATTGGGCACGGGCAACGTCACCGGATCGTCATCGGCTCTTGCCGCGCTGTTCACCGGGCCCCCACCGGACCGTCACATGGCGGTGGTGGTATCGGGACGATGAAACACGCGTCGCTCGGGGTCCTGGCCCTGCTGATGGCCGGCGGTCTCTCCGCTCTTGGCCAAATCCAGGGATTCGTCAGCAAAGGTCTGGTGGGGGTCGGCCGCATTCCCGCCAACACCTTCGACAAGGCCGGTGACGGCCGGCAGGACACCCTCGGTGGCTTTTCGGCCATGGCGGTGGAACCCGAGTCGCTCACCTACTCCGGGGGCACCCTGTCGGGCCGCCTGATCGGTCTGCCGGACCGGGGCTTCGGCGACGGAACCACCGACTTCCGGCCCCGGATGGAGGTCTATGGCTTCTCGATCCGGCCCTACGAGGGAACGCAGGTGGCCGCCCAGGACCAGATCACCTTCACCAACACCCAGACGATCCTCCTGACCTATCCGGAGGGAACCAACCAGGTGTTCTTCACGGGATTCGATGCGGGCAGCACCAACCGGACGACGGTGCCGACCTCGCCCGACGGATCGAAGGGCGGCGGCCGGCGCGCGCTCGACGCGGAGGGGATCGTGCTCCTGCCCGGGGGCGGATACTGGATCTCGGATGAATACGGGCCGGGACTTTTCCGCTTCGATGCCCAGGCGCGCCTGACGGAGACCGTGCTGCCGCCGCCGGCCCTGCTGCCCTTCCAGGGGGCCTTTCCGGGTCGTCTCAACTTCACCGGGGCGGCCGCCCCGACCTCGGGCCGGCGGAACAACCGGGGCCTCGAGGGGCTCTCGTTGACCCCGGATGGCAAACGGCTCATCGCCTTCCTGCAATCGCCGACGATCCAGGACGGGGGCGCGGGCAACCTGGGCCGGAACACCCGCATCCTCCAGTTTGATGCGGACGCCGCGTCGCCGACCTACGGCCGGGTGCTCGCCGAGCATGTGTATCCGCTCACGCTCAACGGCAACGCCACGACGAACCGCCACACCCCGGTCAGCGAGGTGCTCGCCCTGAACGCCACGACCTTCCTGGTCCTGGAGCGCGACGGGATCGGTCGGGGAGCCGATCCGGGCCTGTCGCCGACCTACAAGAAGGTCGTCGTCGCCTCGACGGAGGGGGCCTGGAACATCGCCGGCACGGGACACGACCTGCAGCCGGGGTCCCCGGGTCACCTCCCCCTGCCCGCCTCCGGCCTGAAGACGGTCGCCCGGCAGGATCTGGTCGACCTGCTGGACCCGGTCCAGTTGGCGCGGTTCGGGCTCAACACCAGCACCAACCAGGATGTGAACTCGCTGTGCGAGAAGTGGGAGGCGCTCTCGCTCATCCCGATGAAGGACCCCGCGCACCCCGACGACTACCTGCTGCTGGTGGGCAACGACAACGACTTCAAGGCGGAGGTCGTCTTCCACAACGGCGTCCCGGTGGGCACCAACGCCGTCACGGTGGACATCATGCTCCTGGCCTATCGCGTCAGCCTGCCCGGGATCCAGGTACCCCGGGCGGCCAACACCGCACCGACGGCGGCGTTGTCCCTGCCGGCCGGCCCGCGCTTCGCACAGGCGGCGCTGCCGCTGGAGGCCACCGTCGCCGACAACGACGGCATCGTGGTGAAGGCCGAGTTCTTCGACGGCGCCACCCGGCTCGGCGAGGTCACCCGGTATCCGTGGGTGCTCAACCTACCCGCACCGACGGTCGGATCCCATGCCTACCGCGTGGTGGTCACCGACGACTCCGGGGCGACCGCCGAGGCCTCCCGGACCGTCGAGGTCACCGCGGCGAACCTGCCGCCGGCCGTCTCGCTGGCCTCCCCCACCAACGGGACGCTCCGCCCGGCGCCGTTCAACGTCGATCTCAAGGTCTCCACGGCCGACGAGGACGGGCTCGTGGCCTCGGTCGAATACCTCGCCGGCACCAACCGCATCGCCCTCAGCACCAACGCGCCGTTCTCCGCCTCCTGGGCCAACGCGCCCGTGGGCGTGCATTCGATCACCGCCGTCGCCCGCGACAACCTCGGGGCCGCGACCACCAGCCCGGCCGCCCGGGTCGAGGTGACCCGCGCCCGGAGCGGCGACCTGTCGCTGCAGATCCTGCATGCGTCGGACTTCGAGGCCGGCATCGCTTCCCTCGATGACGCGCCGAACTTCTCGGCGGTCCTCAACGGGCTGAGGTCGCAACTGCCGACCAACAGGCTGGTGCTGTCCTCGGGCGACAACTAAATCCCGGGGGCATTCTTCACCGCGAGCGCCGACCCGGCCGCCCCCTTCAATGGCGTCAAGGGCCGTGGCGACATCTCCATCCTCAATGCGCTGGGCATCCAGGCCTCCTGCTTCGGCAACCATGAGTTCGACGACAACACGCCGCTGGTCCGGAGCCTCATCCTGCCCGACACGGCCGTCAGCTACGCCGGAACCCTGTTCCCCTACCTCAGCGCCAACCTGAACTTCGCCCCGGATAGCAGCCTCGCCAGCCTCGTCACCGCCGACGGGCAGGACGCCGCGGCGGGTCGGAACAAGATCGCCCGGAGCACGGTGCTCACCGTCGCCGGGCAGCGGATCGGCATCGTCGGGTGCACCACGCCGACCCTGCGCAGCATCTCCTCGCCCGGCGCCGTTGGCGTGCTGCAGGACCTCCCGGGATCCATCCAGCCGGTCGTCGACCAACTGCTGGCCTCCGGCATCAACAAAGTGATCGTCCTGGCCCACCTCCAGCAGTACGCGCTGGAACTCGACCTCGCCACGCGCCTGAGGGATGTCGATGTGGTCATCGCGGGCGGTTCCCATGCCGTCTTCGCCAAGCCCGGCGACCGGCTTCGCGACGGCGACCTCGCCGCCGAGGCCTATCCGGTGCGCAAGACCTCCGGCTCGGGCGAACCGGTGCTCGTGGTGAATGCCGGGGCCAACTACCGCTACGTCGGCCGACTCCTGCTCTCCTTCGACGAGGCGGGCCTGATCCGCGACGTCGACGCGCGCTCGGGCGCCTACGCGGCCGACGCCCAGGGGGTGAGGGATGCGGGCAACGCGGCCCCCGCGCCGGCCGTGCTGTCGGTGGTGACCAATCTGGCGGCGATCCTCGACGCCAAGGACGGCAACCGCTTCGGCCGGACCGAGGTGTACCTCAACGGGCTGAGGAACTCGGTGCGCACCGAGGAGAGCAACCTCGGCAACCTGACGGCCGACGCCAACCTGTTCCGGGCCCGGCAGACCGACCCGTCCGCGACGGTGTCGCTGAAGAACGGCGGCGGCATCCGCGACTCCATCGGCGGGTTCGCCTCCGAGGGAGGGGCCACCTTCCCGGTGCCGCCGGCGGCCAATCCCCGGGTCGGGAAGAAGGCGGGCGACATCAGCCAGCTCGACATCGAGAACAGCCTCCGCTTCAACAACACCCTGAGCCTGCTGACCCTCACGGCCCGCCAGCTCCGGGACACGATGGAATGGGCCGTCGCCGGCAGCGGCACCCCGGGACAATTCCCGCAGGTGTCCGGCATGCAGTTCAGCTTCCAGCCCACCAACAAGCCCATGACCTACCTGCGAGCGACCAACGGCACGCCCACGGTCATCGACTTCGCGGGCGAACGGCTGCGGAACCTGGTCGTGATCCGCGCGGACGATTCCCTCGACCTGGTGGTGGAGGACGGCCGGATGATGGGGGACCCGGACCGGACATTCCGCATGGTGACCCTCAACTTCATGGCCTCGGGCGGAGACAGCTACTTCGCCCTGACCCAGGGGAAGAACCGGGTGGATCTGACCCCGACGGGGACCCCGATGGTCTTCAGCACCGACGGCGGAGAGCAGCGCGCCCTGGCGGACTACCTCGCCCGGCTGGGATCCTTCGGCGAGCCGGATCTCGGGTCGGAGTTCGACCTGCGGGTCCAGAATCTGGGTCGCCGGGGCGACGCCGTCCTGGCCCCGTCGTTGCGCCGGATCGAGCCCGCCTCCGATGGCACGTCGGTCTTCTTCCGGTCGCTGCCGGGCCGGCGCTACTCCCTGCAGGGCAAGGACACCCTTGAGGGACCCTGGGAGGCACTGACGCCCCAGACCGCCGGCGACGGCACGGTGCGCCTCTTGAAGGACCCTCGTCCGGCCACGGCCGCCCAGCGGTACTACCGGGTGGGAATCCTGCCTTGAGCCGAGCCGGCTGCCTTATGCCGAGCCGATCGGCGGATGGGACCCCAGAGGGAACACGGACAGGCTCCGTGATCCTCCGGACGCCGTGATGCGCAGAAACTTGCCGGGCCGCCCGACTTCCCGTCGGGCGGCCCACGTTCGTTCAGGCCCCGGCCGGAGCCGTCGCCTTGGGTCGGGCCAACCGCTTGGCAGACTTGTCCAGCGCCCGACCGGCCTCCCGGGCGGAGGTGCGCAGGCGATGCCAGAGGGCCTTGGCGGACCGGGCGGCCTTCTTGGCGGCCTTGTACTCGAGCTTGGCCTGCCGGTACTGCTGGTGGGCCACCTCGGCCTGTTTCATCACCAGCGCGGCCTTCCGCTCGATCGTTCGATGGGTTGCCAGCTTTCGGGCCATGCTGGGTGCGGATTTGGTGCGTTTCATGCGCGATCGTGCCCGCGTGTTTCGTCCCGGAATCATTCCGGTGACGTTTCACCGCTGGGCGTCGCCCAAGGTCTGGACCGGACGCATCCGGCCGGCAAGTCGCCAAATGTTACATTTGCCAAGGTCGCCCACGCCGCAGGGCCAGGAAAGGTGCGTCCGGGCCGAGCGTTGCCGGGTCAGCCCGCGGCCGCCGGACGGCCAGCCGCCTGCAGGGCCTCCCGGTGGATGGCCAGGACCTCGCCGACGATGCGTTCCCAGGACAGGGATTCGGCCCGCCGCCGGGCTTCACGACCACAGTGGCGAACCCGACCCGGATCCCCGGCGGCCAGTTCGACCAGACCAAGGAACTCCCGGGAGTCTCCATAGGGGGCCAGCCAGCCGTGGACCGCATTGGCGACCATCGAGCCCGCCGCCCCGTAGTCGAAGGCGACCACCGCCAGGCCGCTGGCCATGGCCTCGAGGGTGACGTTGCCGAAGGTCTCGGTGAGGCTGGGGAACAGCAGCAGGTCGGCCGAGGCGTAGTGGGTGGCCAGGTCCTCCCCCGTGCGGCGCCCGACGAAGATCGCCCCGGGCAGGGCGGCCTCCAGACGCGGCCGGGCCGGGCCATCTCCCACGATCACCAGGCGCATCCCAGGTCGGATCGAGCTCATCCGCCCGTACGCCTCGACCAGCAGCTCGAGATTCTTCTCCGGTGCGATCCGACCCACCGAGATCGCGACCAGATCGCCGGGGCCCGCCCCCCAGGAGGCCCGCAACGACGTGGAACGGCGGGCGGGATCAAACCGTCGGGAATCGACGCCCCGGGCGACGACCCGCAGCCGCTCGAATCCCAGGGCCTGCAGGTCGCCGGACAGGCCCTCGGTGGGCACCATCGTGGTGGCGCACCGGTTGTGGAACCGGCGCAGGTAGCCGAGCACCCAGGGACGCAGCAGGCCGAACCCGTAGTGCGCGCTGTAGGCATGGAAGTTGGTCCGGAACTCGGAGACCACCGGGAGCCCCTCCGACCGCGCGACCCGCAGGGCGGACCATCCCAGCGGACCCTCGGTGGCGATGTGGACCAGATCGGGCCGGCGGGCCCGCCAGAGCGCACGGAGCCGTCCCGGCATTGGCAGGCCCATGCGCAGGCCGGAGTAGCCCGGGATGCCCATCCCCGGCGTCGTGTGCACCGACAGCCCGGGCGACGGGTCGGGGCCGGATGGCGCCTCCAAGCCCGGGACACGCCGGGGACCATCCACCCCGGGCTGCCTCGGACGGATCAGATCCACCCGGTGCCCCTCCGCCAGGAAGCCCTCGACCAACCGGGCCACCGTGACGGCCACGCCATTGATCTCGGGCGGGTAG
>VHCX01000087.1 GCA_016871615.1 Verrucomicrobiota bacterium | reverse complement strand
CATCAGGAGCCCCCAGACCCGGTTGACCGCCGCCCGCGCGAGCAAGGGATTGTCGCGGGTCACCGCATCGGCCAAGGCCTGCCGTCGCGAGAAGGTCGGCTCCGACGGAGCGGGCGGGCGTTCCTTGCCCTTCGGCGGCACCACCCGGTACTTCTCCGGCCCATCCACCTCTTTCACGCCATCGGCCGGCCAAGGTTCGTCGACCCGGCGATCGTTGAAGAACACCAGTCGCGCCTGCTGGGACTCCTTCTTCAAGTTGGCGAAGCTCACGAACCCGCCGATGGCCGACTCGGCCAGCCCCGGCCCCGCCTCCGAGTCGACATTCTTCGACCGGTTGAAGGCGGCGACCATGCCCCAGTAATGGGCCTGCTTGATCTCTCGGGCCACCATGTGGTCGTGGCATTGGGCGCACCCGATTTGCACACCGAAGACCAGCGGGGCCACCGCCTCGGCCATGGCCTGGGGGTTGTTCTGGCGTTCGTAGAGGAACTGGACGAGGCCGCGCTCCGCAGGTCGGGCCGGCCGGGCCACGATGAGGTCGCGCACCAAGGCATCCCACCGGCGATTCTCGCGGAAGGCGGCCTCGAGGAACTCCGACCACCCGTGATCGCGACGCTGGGTCTCGGTCTTCGCCGTCGGGCGGCCCATCCAAAGCACGTCGAACACCTCGCGGAGGTGGCGCGCATGATCGGGGTGGGCCAGGAGCCCATCGACCACGGTCTCCCGGCGGTGGCGTGCCGGCAGGCGCTGGAAGGCGGCAATCTCGTCCTCCGTCGGGATGCGCCCGACGAGGTCGAGGTGGATGCGCCGCAGCCAGGTGGCGTCGTCAGCCGGGGCGGCCGGCCGCACCTTGCGGGCTTTCCAACCACGCTCCAGGAATCCATCGATGACCGCCGGCATGGGCATGCCCGCCGGAGGCACCCAGGCAGACTTGCGGGCCGGACTCGGTGTTGCCATGGCCAGGTTCGTTCCCCCCGGTCCCGCAGCCGGAGCGGCGGCGGGATTGGCCGCGAGCTTCTCGATCCCCGTCCGGATCACGGCGATGTGCTCATCGGACAACTGCCGCTTGGGCGGCATGTGCGGATCGGCCCCGGGCTTGAGGACCTGATAGAGGGGGCTTTCGTCAGGGCGACCCGGTACGAAGCCCGCCCCGCGTTCACCTCCCCGGAGCGCATTCTGGAAGGTGGAGAGATCCAGCCGTCCCTTGGACCGGGTAGGGCTGTGGCATTCGACGCAGTGTTCCTTGAGCACGGGTTCGACATGCGCCGACCAGAAGTCGGCCGCCACAAGGCTCCCCGACACGAGGGCGGCCATCCAGAGTCCACGCCGGCGAACGATGGACCAACTTCTTGGATGGATTTCCCGGGGCGGCATGGCGAACGGACAAGGCTAGGCCGCGCCCAAGACTGGCCGCAAGCCCGGCGCCCGACCGCAGGGCGCGTTGGAACGCACCAGCGCCCGGGCCGCCACCCACTCTGCCAGCCGGGCGCCGGTTCCCACCGGGACCGCCTCCGGATCGGGCCGCAGCCGGGACCGCCCGGGGCCGCCGTTTGCGGGAGCGCGGTCCGGCAGTAGCGTAGGCCTCGATTATGAGTTCCCATGCTGCGACCGACTCGCGAACCTGGTTCATCACCGGATGCTCCACCGGCTTCGGCCGAGCCGTGGCCGAGGCCGCCCTGCAGGCCGGGGACCAGGTGGTGCTCACCGCCCGGGATGTCTCCAAGGTCGAGGCGCTCGCGTCGGTGGTCCCGGACCAAGCCCTGGCCCTGCCGCTGGATGTCACCCAACCGGACCAGATCGAGGCGGCCCTCGAGGCGGCCATGGCCCGATTCGGCCCGCTGGATGTGGTCCTGAACAATGCGGGATACGGCCTGGTGGGGGCGATCGAGGAGTGCCAGCCCGACCAGATCCGCCGCTGCGTGGAGACCAACTTCTTCGGAACGCTGAACGTGATCCGGGCGGTGTTGCCCCGCCTCCGGGCGCAACACTCCGGCCACGTCGTCAACATGAGCGCCGCGGCGGCCATCTCCAACTACGCCGGGTTCGGCGTCTACGGGGCGGCCAAGGCGGCCGTGGAGGCGCTCTCGGAGAGCCTGCGGGCCGAGACCGTGGGCCTGGGAATCCGCGTGACCCTCGTGGAACCCGGCCCCTTCCGCACCGACTTCATCGGGCGCTCGCTGGAAACGGTGCCGCAACGGCTGGGCGACTACGACCGGACCTCGGGCAAGTTCGCCCAGTTCCTCAAGGTGATCGATGGCAAGCAGCCCGGGGATCCGATCCGGGCGGCCCGGGCAATCGTGGGAATGGTCCACGGTCCCAATCCGCCGTTCCGATTCCCGCTGGGCCGCTACCTGGTGAAGAAGCTGCGGGACCGGTCGGCCGAACTGGCCCGCGTGGCCGATGAGCACGAGGCCGCCGCCGCCGCCGCCGACTTCCCCACCGGCGGATGAAGGCCTCCCGTCGGGCCACGACAGCCCCTCCGAACGACGCATCGGCCACCGGCTCCTGCCGACGCCTGGTGCTGGTCCTGGGCGACCAGCTCGATGGCGACTCCGCGGCATTCGATGGCTTCGATCCGGCCCGCGACCGGATCTGGATGGCCGAGGTCGCCGGCGAGGCCACCCACGTGTGGAACTCCAAGGCTCGGATCGCGGTGTTCCTGGCCTCGATGCGTCATTTCCGTGACCGGCTCCGGGCCCGGGGCTGGCCCGTGGCCTACCGGGAACTGCAGCCGGGCGGCGCCGCCTGGACCCTGGGACCACTGCCGGGGCAACCGACTCCACCGACCCCAACTCGGGACGAGGGCGGGGAGGAGACCCTCGCCGGGCAGTTCCGCTCGACCCTTGAACATCTGCGGCCGGCCGAGGTGCATGCGGTGGACCCGGGCGAGTGGCGCCTGCGACACGCGTTGCAGGAAGTCGCCTCGGGGCTTGGCATCGCTTGGATCCCCTGCCCCGACCGGCATTTCGTCTGCACCCCGGAGGAGTTCGCCCGACACGCCCGGGGCCGCAAGCAGCTGCGGCTCGAGTTCTTCTACCGGGAACAGCGCCAGCGCACGGGCCTGTTGATGGACGGCGACCAGCCGCTGGGCGGCCAGTGGAACTATGATGCGGAGAACCGCGAGTCGTTCGGCCGGGACGGCCCCGGCTTCGTGCCCGCCCCCAAGACATTCCCCCCGGACGCCGTCACCCTCGGGGTTCTCGACCTGGTGCGGGAACGATTCGCCTCGCACCCGGGATCGGTGGACCGGTTTGACTGGCCGGTCACCCCGGACGACGCCCAGGCCGCGCTGGACGATTTCGTGGAGCAACGGTTGCCCGACTTCGGCCGCTGGCAGGATGCCATGTGGTCGGGTGAACCCTGGCTGCACCATTCACGCCTGAGCGCCGCGATGAACCTCAAGCTCCTGCCTGCCCGTCGGGTGCTCGCGGCCGTGGAGGCGGCCCATCGGTCGGGCCGGGTCCCGCTGGCTGCGGCCGAGGGATTCATCCGGCAGATCCTGGGATGGCGCGAGTATGTCCGGGGCGTCTACTGGCACCTGATGCCCGGGTACCTCGAGCGGAACGGGCTCGGAGCCGACGAGCCGCTCCCCCCGTTCTTCTGGACCGGCGACACCGAGTTCAACTGCCTGCGCCATGCGCTGCGGCAAACCCTCGACCTTGGCTACGCGCACCACATCCAGCGGCTCATGGTGACCGGGCTGTTCACGCTGCTGCTGGGGGTTCGCCCCCGGGAGGTGCACGCCTGGTACCTGGCGGTGTACGTGGATGCGGTGGAGTGGGTCGAGTTGCCCAACGTGCTGGGCATGTCGCAGTACGCCGACGGTGGCGTGATGGCCTCCAAGCCCTATGTGGCCACGGGGAAGTACATCCAGCGGATGTCGAACTACTGCCAGGGCTGCCGGTTCGACCCGGCGCAGGCCACCGGACCCAAGGCCTGCCCGTTCACCACGTTGTACTGGGACTTCCTGTCCCGGCACCGGGCGATGCTGGCGAAAAACCCGCGCATGAGCCTCCAGGTGCGCAACCTCGAGCGGTTGACCCCGGAGCAGCAGGCTACCATATCGACACAGGCCCTCTCCCTGCGAGCGGGCCTCCGCGCGGCCTCCCGGCCGTAGCCGCACTGGCGGCCTGACACAAGGATCCGCCGACGGCGCCAAGCTTGGGGGATGTGGGTTTTGGGCTTAGCCTTGGCTTTGGGGCTTGGCCTTGGGGATGGCGGCTCCCAACAACGCGGGTCGGTGTCCCCCAGAGTTCTTCAAGGACACCGACCCGCGGCGGATGGCCTACGGACTCAGCGCTCGGCCTTGTCCATCTTGGCCGTGGCCTTGCCGGTCTTGGGGGCCGGCTTGTCGTACTTGCCACCGGCGCTGGCACGGACCAGGGCCTCGCCGCCGGCGTCGGTCTTCTGCAGCATGCCGCGCAGGTAGTCGCCCGGCTTGACGTCGTCGAGGCGGATCACCGCGCCGCCACGCTCAAGGAGACTCTCGTCGGATACCTCGATCGGGCGGGTTCCGGACTTCTTGGCCAGCACGATGGACTTGCCCTCGACGGCGGCGACCTCGCCGCGGAAGGGATAGGTGGCCCGCCGGGCCGAGACTTTGCGGGTCTCGATGACCTTGGCGGTCGATCCCGTGGCGGCGACTTCGCCGGCGGTGAGCGGTCCGGCCAGGCCCAGGGCGAGCGCCAGCGAGGCGAGGGCGAGGGGACGCAGGATGGAGGTATGCATGGGGGTTTGGATGGAGTTCATGTTGGATGGTGTTGGATGTTGATCGGTTGATGTCTCGGCCCACCGGACCATCGGGGGCTCAATTAAGACTTCGCTCGGTCCCATGCGGTTCTCCCCGACTTTCTTCACAACGTTGAAAAAAGTTTCGGTGACCTCCCACGGGCGACCCCGGAATCGGGGCGGCAATCCCCGTCCGGACCTCCCAATTGCGCTCCCCCCAAGTGGCCTGCGGCGTCGCCGGGCGATCCCCGTCGGGTAGCCCTGGAATCCCAAGGCCGGGTCGGTGTGCCCCGTGCAGGGTGGCGGGACGAGTTCTGGTGGTGAGGGTTCGGATCCGTGGAACCGAACCTGCCGGCGCTTTTGGAGACAGCGCCCCCTTCCCGGGGCGCCCGCCGCACCCGACCAGAAACGGTTCGTGCCGCCGCGCCGGCGAAGGGTTCCGGGGACAAACAACCCGTTGACAGCAGGCCAGCGAACCCTGTATTCAATCCGCCTTTTCTAGGAACCGATTATGCCGAATACGAAGTCCGCCGAAAAACGCGTCCGCAGCAGCGCCCGCAAGGCCGCGCGCAACCATTCCGTGAAGTCGAGCGTGAAGACGTTCGAGAAGAAGTTCCTCACGCTCGCGACCGCCGGCAAACTGGACGAGGCCAAGGCGGCCCTGTCGGTGGCGACCTCCGCCTATGCCCGGGCCGCCAAGGGCGGTGTCATCAAGCGCGAGACGGCCAGCCGCAAGGCCTCCCGCCTGCAGCTCCAGTTCAACCGGGTGTCCGCCGCCAAGGCCGCCGCTCCGAAGGCCTGATCGGGGCCGTCCCCCACCGAAGGCGCTCCACGAAGGCCTCGGATCGCTCGTGCGGGTTGGGCCGCATTCCCTTTGGCGGAGTCCGCCAAGCATTTCACCCGACAGCCGGCCCAAGCCCAGGCAGTCGATC
The DNA here is from genome assembly GCA_016871615.1 of Verrucomicrobiota bacterium. Lineage (GTDB taxonomy): Bacteria > Verrucomicrobiota > Verrucomicrobiia > Limisphaerales > UBA9464 > SXXZ01. The sequence continues at coordinate 6,756 of VHCX01000087.1, read as the reverse complement.
CAGGGTTCCTCGCCTCCGACGACCCCACCGGTAGCAGGGTTGGAGTTTGTCCCGTCGGGCCCGTAGGGACGGAAAGGCCGCGGTTCGTCCCAACGTTCGCACCCCACCTGTTCAATTGGCAGCCCCCGACTGAAGGGCCCCTCCAAGACAACGGCATCCCAAAGGCCAGGGTGCCGTTTTTTTCTACCCGCACGCCACCGGGCTCCGAGGCGGCGGCGGCTTCCCCGAGGGATGACCCGAGGCCCACCGCCGATGCCAACGCGCAACCCAAAACCAGGCCGATATCAGGCCTTGCGGATGCAGGCGTAGGCGTTGTGGTTGTGGATGCTTTCCTGGTTCTCGGCCTCGACCTGATACCAGACGATGTCGGGATGCTCGTTGAGGCGCAGGGCCACGTTGCGAACCAGGTCCTCGACGAAGACGGGGTTCTCATAGGCGCGCTCGGTGACGGCCTTCTCGTCCACCCGCTTGAGCAGGGAATACATCTCGCTGGATCCGCTGGCCTCGATCCATCGGATGAGGTCCTCGATCCATACAACATGGCGGGACCGGATCTGCACCGTGACCTCGCCGCGCTGGTTGTGGGCGCCGTAGCGGCTGATGGCCTTGGAACAGGGGCAGAGGGTGGTGACGTTGGCCTTGATCGTGAGCACAAAGTCGAGGGTCGTCCCCTCGAGGCTCGCATGGAAGCCGACCTCGTAGTCCATGACCCCCTCCTTGCCCGACACCGGGGCCTTCTTGGTCAGGAAGAACGGGAAGCGCATCTCCAGGTGCGCGGCGTGGGCGTGGAGGCGCAGCTGCATCTCGCGCAGGATGTCGGGGATGTTCTCGACATGGACGACCGACCCGTGCGCATTGAGCACCTCGACGAATCGGCTCATGTGGGTGCCCTTGAACTCCTCGGGCAGATCCACGAACAGGCCGAGGGTCGCGACGGTGGCCTGCAGGTCCCCGGATTTGTCCCGGACCTGGACCGGGAAGCGGAGGTTGCGGACGCCGACCTTGTCGATGCGCAGCTTGCGGTGGTCGGGCTCACTTTGCTTGTCGGTCATCGGGGAGGTGGAGGAAAGGGGGATCACGGGGGCGGAGGTCGGGGCCGAAGGTGAAACCGAGGGATCGAGGACGGGAGACTGCGCAGGTCGGGAACCCAAAGCCCCTTCGTCGCATGAAGCCTCTTCTGGATGAGCCCCTTGGGGGGACTTTTGAACCTCTGGGCGGGTCGGGAGGGCTTTTTCGTGGTGGTGTTCGGTCAACGCCGGCGATCGTATCACCGCAAAATGCAGGCGCAAAAAAAGATTCGGTGCACTGTGAGCGAATCCTTATGTGTATGAAGCTGCTTCAACACCTCCTCGGCTCCCTCCTCGGGAGCCTCCTGCTGGCCGCCGAGACCCCGCGTTTCCGGGTGGTCACCTACAACCTTGAGAACTACCTCGTCCAACGATCGGGCGCCCGGTCGCCCAAGCCGGAGGCCTCCCGGCGCAAGGTCACCGAGATGCTCACCACCCTGAAGCCCGATGTGCTCGCCCTCCAGGAGATCGGCCCCACCAACGCCCTGCTCGAGTTGCAGGCGCGGCTGCGGGCCGAAGGTCTCGACCTGCCCCACTGGGAACATGTGTCCGGCTACGACACCAACGTCTTCGTGGCGGTATTGAGCCGACTGCCGATCGTGGCCCGTCGGTCCCATACCAACGAAAGCTTCCTGCTCGACGGCCGACGGTTCCGGACCAGCCGCGGGTTGCTCGAGGTGGACCTGGAGGCGGCCCCCGGCTACCGCTTCACGCTGTTCACCGCGCACCTGAAGTCCAAGCGCACGATCGGGGCCGCCGACGAGGGGGAGATGCGCGAACAGGAGGCGCGGGCGTTGCGCCGCCTGGTCGAGGCCCGGCTCGCGGTCGACCCCAAGGCCAACGTGCTGGTCTGCGGCGACTTCAACGACACCAAGGACAGCCCGGCCTTGAAGGCGCTGCTGGGGCGATCGACCCAACGCCCCCTGGTGGACACGCGCCCGGTGGAACGCAACGGCGACCAGGCGGCCCCGGAGAATCCCCGGTGGGATCCACGCCATGTGAGCTGGACCCACTTCTATGGCAAGGAGGACACCTACAGCCGCATCGACTACGTGCTGCTGAGCCCCGGCATGGCCCGGGAGTGGCGCCCGCAGGGAAGCTATCTGCCGACCTTCGCGGACTGGGGAGTGGCCTCGGACCACCGGCCGGTGCTGTGCGAGTTCGAGGCGGCCGAGCGGTGAGGTGAGTCGTGCCGGGTTCGGGCTCCGACGGCGTCCTCAGCCCTTCGTCAACAGGGCCTCGCGGTGGGCGGACAGCGCCCGGACCACCGAGTCGCGCAGGCCCTCCCCCCCGTGCTCGTCGAGATGGCGGAAGAGCGCACGCCGCATCCGTGGATCCCAGAACCGGCCGATGTGGCCGCCGATCCCGGCCGAGCACGCCGCCGGGTCAGGCTCGGCCTCGAAGAACGCGGCGATGTCGTTGGCCATCTTGACGAGCTTGTTCGAGTCCATGGGATCGGGAGAGGTTCGGCGATGGGTTGGAGGGCTGGGTCTGTCGGGCGGCCCGGGCGGCCTCGGAGGCCCGGACCGGCCCGGTCATGGACTCACCGTTGCGGCATCAACCCGGCCTGCGCCTCGCTGAACCGCTGGAACTGTTCCTGCCACGCCGAGGGGGTTGCGGTGGGCGTCACCTCGACGGCCGTGACCTTGTACTCGGGGCAATTGGTAGCCCAGTCGGAGTTGTCGGTGGTGACCACGTTGGCCCCCGATTCCGGGTGATGGAAGGTGGTGTAGACGATGCCCGGCTGCATGCGCTCGGTGACCTGGGCGCGCAGCGTGGTCTCGCCGGCGCGGCTCCGCACCGAGACCCAGTCGCCGTCACGGATGCCCCGGTTCTCGGCATCGTGGGGGTGCAACTCGAGCCGGTCGCCCTCATGCCACACGGCGTTGTGGGTCCGGCGCGTCTGGGCACCGACGTTGTATTGGCTGAGGATGCGGCCGGTGGTGAGGATGAGCGGGAACTTGCGGGTGGTCCGCTCGGACGTGGGCACGTACTCGGTGACCACGAACCGGCCCTTGCCCCGCACGAAGGCCTCGACATGCATCACCGGCGTGCCTTCGGGGGCCTTGGCATTGCAGGGCCACTGGATGCTGCCCAGGCGCTCCAACCGCTCGTAGCTCACCCCGGCGAAGGTCGGCGTCAGCGCGGCGATCTCGTCCATGATCTGCGAGGGATGCTCGTAGTGCATGGGGTAGCCCAGGGCCTTGGCCAACTCGAGGGTGACCTGCCAGTCGGCGTAGCCGGCCAGGGGCGGCATGACCTTGCGCACCCGCGAAATGCGGCGCTCGGCATTGGTGAACGTGCCGTCCTTCTCGAGGAACGATGATCCGGGCAGCAGCACATGGGCGAACTTGGCGGTCTCGTTCAGGAAGATGTCCTGGACGACCAGGCATTCGAGGGACTCCAGGGCGTGCGACACATGCCGGGTGTCCGGGTCCGACTGGGCGATGTCCTCGCCCTGCACGTAGAGGCCCTTGAACGAGCCATCGATGGCCGCATCGAACATGTTGGGGATGCGCAGGCCCGGTTCCGGGTCGATGGGCACGCCCCAGGTGGTGCTGAACAATTCGCGGACGGTCGGATCGGACACGTGGCGGTACCCGGGCAACTCGTGCGGGAAGGACCCCATGTCGCAACTGCCCTGCACGTTGTTCTGGCCGCGCAGCGGGTTCACGCCGACGCCGGGTCGCCCGACATTGCCCGTGAGCATCGCCAGGTTGGCGATGGCCATGACCGTGGTGGACCCCTGGCTGTGCTCGGTGACCCCCAGCCCGTAGTAGATGGCCGCATTGCCGCCGGTGGCATAGAGGCGCGCGGCCCCCCGGATCCGTTCGGCGGGCACGCCCGTGGCCTCCTCGAGGGCTTCCGGCGAATTCCTCGGCTGCAGGATGAACCGCCGCCACGTCTCGAACTCGGGCTGGTCGCACCGCTGGCCGACGTAGTCGTCCTTGGCGAGGCCCTCGGCGACGATGACGTGCGCCAGGGCATTGAGCACGGCGACGTTGGTTCCCGGGCGCAGGGCCAGGTGGAACTCGGCCTCCACATGCGGTTGGCGCACCAGGTCGATGCGGCGCGGATCGACGACGATCAGGCGGGCCCCCTGCCGCAGGCGCCGCTTCATGCGCGAGGCGAACACGGGGTGGGCGTCGGTCGGGTTGGCCCCGATGACCAGGATCACATCGGCGGCATCCACCGAATCGAAGTTCTGCGTGCCGGCCGATTCGCCGAGGGTCGCCTTCAGGCCATAGCCGGTGGGCGAGTGGCAAACCCGGGCGCAGGTGTCGACGTTGTTGTTGCCGAAGGCCGCGCGCACCAGCTTCTGCACGAGGTAGGTCTCTTCGTTGGTGCAGCGGGACGAGGTGATGCCCCCGACGGAACCCCGGCCGTGCTTCTCCTGGATGCGCCGGAACTCGCCCGCGGCGTACCGCAGGGCCTCTTCCCACGACACCACACGCCACGGATCGGTGATCTTGGCGCGGATCATGGGGTGCTTGAGCCGGTCGGGATGGGTGGCGTAGCCCCAGGCGAAGCGGCCCTTCACGCAGGAGTGCCCGTGGTTGGCCTGCCCGTTCTTGTTGGGGACCATGCGCACCACCTGGCTGCCCTTCATCTCCGCCCGGAACGAGCAACCGACCCCGCAGTAGGCGCAGGTGGTGACCACCGCATGGTCGGGCTGCCCCATCTCGGTGATGGATTTCTCCATGAGCGTGGCCGTCGGGCAGGCCTGGACGCAGGCGCCGCACGACACGCATTCGGACTCGACGAACCCGGTCGGTCCCGGGGCGATCTTGGACTGGAACCCCCGCCCCTCGACCGTGAGGGCGAAGGTGCCCTGAACCTCTTCGCAGGCGCGGACGCAGCGCGAGCAGACGATGCACTTGGTCGGGTCGAAGCTGAAATAGGGGTTCGAGGTGTCTTTGGTGCCGACCAGGTGGTTCTCGCCCTCGGAGCCGTAGCGCACCTCGCGCAGGCCGACGACGCCGGCCATGTCCTGCAGTTCGCAGTTCCCATTGGCCGGGCAGGTCAGGCAATCGAGCGGATGGTCGCTGATGTACAGCTCCATCGTGTTGCGGCGCAGTTTGGCGAGCTTGTCCGACTGCGTGGTGACCTTCATGCCGGCCTCCACCGGCGTGGTGCACGACGCGGGAAACCCGCGGCGTCCCTCGATCTCGACCAGGCACAACCGGCAGGAACCGAACGCCTCGAGGTGGTCGGTCGCGCAGAGCTTGGGCACGCGGACTCCGGCGTCGAAGGCGGCGCGCATCACCGAGGTGCCGGCCGGCACCGTCACGGGCACGCCGTCGATCTGGAGCGTGACGAGTTGTTGCGACACCCGGAGGGGTGTTCCTGCATCGGGTTCCTGGGTCGAGTACATGGTCGCAGGGGGTGAGGCGCAGGGATTGGCTCGCGGCGGAAGGGGATCAGTGGCGGCGGATCGTCCGGGAGGCGCGGGCGGGCGCACCCGGCACGGGAGGTCGCTGGAAATCCTCCGGGAAATGGGTGAGCGCGCTGAGCACCGGCGAGGGCGTGAGACCGCCCATCGCGCAGAGCGAGGCGTTGGTGAGCGTGTCGCAGAGGTCCCGCAGCAGGGCGAGGTTCTCGGCACGCTGGCGGCCCTGAATGACGCGGTCGATCACCTCGACGCCCCGGGTGCTGCCGATGCGGCACGGGGTGCACTTGCCGCAGGACTCGATGGCGCAGAACTCCATGGCGTAGCGGGCCATCCGGGCCATGTCGACCGTGTCATCGAAGGCCACGATGCCACCGTGACCGACCATGCCGCCCGCGGCGACGAAGGCCTCGTAATCGAGCGGCGTGTCGAACTTCGACTCGGGCAGGAAGGCCCCGAGCGGGCCGCCGACCTGCACCGCCCGGATCGGCCGACCGGAGGCCGAGCCGCCGCCGAAGTCGTAGAGCAGTTCGCGCAGCGTGACGCCGAAGGCCACCTCGACCAAGCCACCCCGTCTGAGGTTGCCCGCCAGCTGGAACGGCAGCGTGCCCCGCGACCGTCCGGCGCCGAACCCCGCATAGTGGGCGCCGCCCTGGTCGATGATCGACGGGACGGCCGCCAGGGTCATCACGTTGTGGATGAGCGTGGGCCGGCCCCAGAGGCCCGACAGCGCCGGGATCGGCGGCTTGGGGCGCACCATGCCGCGCTTGCCCTCCAGGCTTTCCAGCATGGCCGTCTCTTCGCCGCAGATGTAGGCCCCCGCCCCGCGACGTAGGTGCAGGCGGAACCGGCGGCCGCTGCCCAGCAGATTCTCGCCCAGGTATCCGGCCGCCTCGGCGTTGCGCAGGGCCGCCTTCAGGATGCCCTCGGCGTGCGGGTACTCGGAGCGCAGGTAGATGTAGCCCTCGGTCGCACCAACGGCCACGCCGGCGATGGCCATGCCCTCGATCAGGGTGAACGGATCGCCCTCGAGGATCATGCGGTCGGAGAAGGTGCCCGAATCGCCCTCGTCGGCGTTGCACACGACGTACTTCTGCGCGGCCGGGGCATTCAGCACGGTCTTCCACTTGATGCCGGCCGGGAACGCCGCCCCGCCCCGCCCACGCAGGCCCGACGTCGTGATCTCCTCGACCAGGCCGGCCGGTTGGGCCTGGAGCGCGGACCGCAATCCCCGCCCGCCGCCATGGGCCTCGTAGTCGGCGATGCTCAAGGGATCGATGAGGCCGACGCGCCGGAAGC
>VHCX01000086.1 GCA_016871615.1 Verrucomicrobiota bacterium | reverse complement strand
CCAGCGGTCGGGCCCGGGGAACGGATGCGCCCCGGGACGATCCAGCCGCAACTCGCCGCTGGCCCACAGCCACGCGTCCCTCAGGGACTCCGCGTCGAGTCGCCGGCGGTTGAAGCGCCAGAGCAGCCGGTTGGCCGGGTCGCGCTCGCGTCCGCTCTCGAGGTCGGCGCTGGAACGCTGGTAGGCGGCCGAGTTCATGATCAGGCGGTGCATCGCCTGGACCGACCAGCCTCGATCGACGAACTCCGCGGCGAGGTGGTCCAGCAGGTCGCGGTGGACCGGCGGATCGCTCCGCACGCCGAGGTTGTTCGGGGTGGTGACCAGCCCGACGCCGAAGTGCCCCTGCCAGAGGCGGTTGACCATCACCCGGGCCGTCAGCGGGTGATCGGGCCGCGTGAGCCACCCCGCGAACTCGAGGCGACCGCTCGAGGTCGCGTCGGCCCGGAACGGAAGGCCTCCGCCCAGGGCGGCCGGCACGCACCGGGCCACCGTCTCGCCGGGCCGGCCGGGCTCCCCGCCGCGCTGGATGGGCACATCGGTCGGGATGCCCTCGCGCACGGCGTAGGCCACCGGCAAGCCCGGGGGAGCGCCGGGTTTCTCGCCGGTCCTCAGGTCGTTCTTGAGGGTCTCCAGTCGCCGCTTGCGGGACTCGATGTCCGCCGGGGCCGTGGGCTTCTCCTTCTCGAGGGCCTCGATGCGCGATTTCAGGGCCGCGAGTTCCTGGCGCCACGATTCCCAGAGCGGGGCCGCCTCGGCGTCGGGGACCAGGGCCACGAAGCGCTGCCGGTTGAACTGCTTGGACTGCACCTCCTCGGAGCCGGCCCAGGGGAACTCCGTGCCGGCGAAGATCCCGTAGAGCCCGTAGTACTCGCGGGTGCTGACCGGATCGAACTTGTGGTCATGGCAACGGGCGCACTTGAGGTTCATTCCCAGGAAGGCCTGCCCGACGGTCTCGAGGGTGTTCTCGAGCGTCAGGTGCCACAGCTCGAAGGGGCCGGTGCCGTAGCGGCGCGATAGCGCGAGGAAGCCCGTGGCGATCACGCCTTCGGCGTAGCGTTCGCGGGGTCCCTGCCGCGCGAGGATGTCCCCAGCCAACTGCTCGCGCACGAACTGGTCGTAGGGCTTGTCGGTGGCGAAGGACCGGATGATGTAGTCGCGGTACAGGTGCAGCTCGGGCACCGGGTAATCGGCGTTGTCGCCGGCCGTGTCGGCATACCGGACCACATCCATCCAATGCCGCCCCCACCGTTCCCCGTAGCGCGGCGATTGGAGCAACCGGTCGACCAGCCGGGCGAAGGCCCCGGGCGAGGTGTCGGCGAGGAAGGCCGCCACCTCCTCGGGCGACGGCGGCAACCCGGTCAGGTCGAAGGTGGCCCGTCGGATCAGGGTGAGCCGATCGGCCGGTGGCGTGGCGGCCAGGCCCTCGGCACGCAGCCGGGCGTCGATGAACCGGTCGATGGGGGAATCGATCCCGCATCGCGGCCCGGAGCCGGCCGGAGGGATCGTCGGGCGTCGGACGGGTTGAAAGGCCCAGTGGGAAACCGGTGGGGCAGGGGTGCCATCCGCCCGGGCCGTGACCCGAAGGATCCCCGGCATGAGCCACGCCAGCAGGCAGGCGAGGGCGCGGAGTCTTCGGGCGATCCCGGATCGTGCGGTGTGGAGGCACGGGCGCTCCCCAAGCGGGTACCGCTGCGGGGCCGGACTTCGGAGGGGGAGCATGACGGGCAGGCTATCCCTGCGGTCTCAGGGTCGGCAATTCGGATCGGACGGCGGGATCGATTGCGGGGCAGATTCCGGGAGGGGGAAGGGAGGGCCTCGCGGCGGGGGGGCCGGGATCCCGGGGGGGGCCGACGGGCGGGGCTGGGCTCCGTCGGCTGCGCCCTACCGGTCGGCGGGCAGCAGTTCGAAGTGGGTGGCGACCAGGCGGCCGCCCCGGAACTTCCCGGTCACCTTGGCCTTGCGGACCACCTTGCAGAGGCCCTCCGTGCCGTGGGCGTCGCCGAGGGAGTCCATGTCGATGCCGTCGACGTAGTAGGGGCGCCCGGCGATGCGCACTGCCAGGTCGCAGCCCTTGCCGGGCATGCCGAAGAGGCACTCGCCACAGGCGGCCTCGACGAGGGTCGGTTCGACGAGGTCCTCGGGCATGGTGGCGCAGCCGGCGACCCACAGGGTCAGCAGTGCTGCGGACAGGAGGCTTCGGAGGCGGGGGGCGGGCGGGAGGTTCATGGCAGGCATGGGATTGGGCCGGGTCGTTGTCTTGGGCGAGGATGGCCTCAACCGGTCGCGGATCAACCGGGAAGAGATTGTCGACCCGGTTGGGCCCCGGCCCGGGTGGACGGGCGGCACATTGGCCTACAGGCGGAACAGGCGGCGGGCGTTGCCGGAGAGGATCTTCGCCTCGGTGGCGGCCGGCAGGCGGAGGCTGCACTCGTCGCGGCGAGGAACCGTCGCCGGTTCAGTCGGCGGTCAGGCGTCATGTCGTGAAGTCCGGTGTTGGATCCCGTCCGCAGGATCGGCACCCAAGTTGGCCCCGACGAAGGAGCCCATCCAAACAAACCTGACCCAGCCGGGGGGCGGGCCATGGTGGTGGACCGCGTCGCCGAATCACCCACCTGCGGTGCTGGCCATCCCGCGCGAAAGCGGTCAGTTCGTGGCCCATTCTGGTCCAGGCCTCTGGATCCTGAGCTTTTCGCCCGAACGGGCCGATGGAGGAGTGATCTCGTGGCTGCCAGACCGAGCCGTCAAGACGTCTCCGGTCGACTGGGATTCAACAGGTGCAACTGCGCAAAGTCATCGCGATCGTAGCCACGATCTCTGGCCAGCAATTCGGGGGCCCGAGGGATTCGCAAGGCTCCCATTGCGGTTTTTGGCCGGTGGCGGTAACGAGAGGCATGCACCCCCTCCTGGTCCGCACCAGGGCCTTGGCTTGGATAGGCCTTGGCCTGTTGTCGGGGCTGGGTGTGCCGGTGGGGCTGGAGGCGGCGGGCGTCGCCCCGGTGGGCACGGGGGCCGATCCGGCGGCGCTGGAGGCGAAGGTGCGACCCCTGCTGGAGCGGAGGTGCTTCGAGTGCCACAGCCACGCGGCCGACCGCATCCGGGGAGGATTCGTCCTGGATTCGCGGTCCGGCTTGTTGCAGGGCGGTGAGTCGGGCAAGCCGGCGGTCGTGGCCGGGAACCCCTCGGTCAGCCCGCTGCTGGAACGGGTGGACGCCCGCGATCCGAAGCACCGGATGCCTCCGGAAGGCGAACCGCTGGGTCCCGCCGAGGTCGCGCTGTTGGAGGCGTGGATCCGGCAGGGGGCTCCCTGGTCCGCCGCGTCCGAGGCGGCTCCGGGGCTGGCCCGGCGGCCCCGGGGGCCCATCACCGACCAGGACCGCGCCTGGTGGGCCTTCCAGCCGCCGGCTCCGGTCGCCGTGCCCGCGGTCCGCGACTCCGGCTGGGCCCTCAACGAGGTCGACCGGTTCATCCTGTCGGCGCTCGAGGCGCGTGGGCTGACGCCGACGCCCGGGGCGGAGCGGGGCGTGTTGATCCGGCGGCTCTGCTTCGACCTCTGGGGACTTCCGCCGGAGCCGGCCGACGTCGACGCCTTCGTCTCCGATCAGCGACCGGACGCCTACGAACGCCTCGTCGACCGCCTGCTGGACAGCCCCCGCTACGGCGAGCGCTGGGCCCGCCATTGGCTGGACCTCGTCCGCTATGCCGACTCCGACGGCTACAAGGCCGACGACCTGCGACCCACCGCGTGGCGGTACCGCGACTACGTCATCGACGCCCTGAACCGCGACAAGCCCTACGACCGATTCGTGCGCGAGCAGTTGGCGGGCGACGAGTTGTATCCCGACGATCCCGAGTCGATGGCCGCCACCGGCTACCTGCGGTGCGGTATCTACGAGTACAACAACCGCGACGTCGCCGGCCAGTGGACCACCCTGCTCAACGACATCACCGACACCACGGGCGACGTGTTCCTGGGGCTCGGGTTCCAATGCGCCCGGTGCCACGACCACAAGTTCGACCCGATCCTCCGCAAGGACTACTACCGTCTCCAGGCTTCGTTCGCAGGCATCCAGTGGCACGACGACCTGCCCCTGGCCACCGCGGCGACCCGTGCCGCCCGCGAGGCGCAGGCCCGCGAGTGGGAGGACCGGACGGCCTCGCTGCGCCGGGAGATCGAGACGGTCGTCGCCCCCTACAAGGCCCGGGCGACGGAGGGCGCGATCACCAAGTTCCCGCCCCCGATCCAAGCCATCCTGCGCAAGCCCGAGTCCGAGCGGTCGCCACTCGAGCGGCAGTGGGGGGCGCTGGCCCATCGCCAGGTGGCTTATGAGCACGAGCGTCTGGTCGCCCAGCTCAAGCCCGACGACAAGGAGCGCCATGGAGCCTTGCAGCGGGCGCTCTCGGAATACGACGCGCTGAAGCCCGCACCGTTGCCGGTCGCCCTCACCGTGCGCGAGGTCGGCCCGGTGGCTCCCGAGGTGTTCGTGCCGGGGCATCCCGAGGAGCCCATTGCCCCGGGAGTGCCGACCGTGCTGGAGTCGGGTCCCGGGGCGGGTGTGCGCCCAGCGGGCGAATCCCTGAATCCCGGCCGTCGTTCCGCCCTGGCGAACTGGCTGACCCGCCCGGACCATCCGCTGACCTCGCGGGTGCTGGTCAACCGCGTGTGGCAGCACCATTTCGGGCGCGGGCTGGTTGGGACGGGCAACGATCTCGGGCGTCTGGGCGACCGGCCGAGCCATCCCGAGTTGCTCGATTGGCTGGCCCGGCGCTTCGTCGGCGGGGGCTGGAGCCTGAAGTCGCTGCACCGGCTCCTGCTGACCAGCGCCACCTATCGCCAGGCGTCGAGCCCGTCCACGATCGACCCGGAACACCGGCGCGGCGGCCGGTCTGCCGGGGACCTCGCGGCGGCCTGGCGGCGGGGCGAAGGACTGGACCCCGCGAATCGGTTGCTCTGGCGCCGACAGGCCCGACGCCTGGACGCCGAGCAGATCCGCGACGCGATGCTCCAGGCCACGGGCGAGCTGCGGACCGACGCCTCCCGGGGGGCCGCCGACGGGTCGCAGTTCCGTCGGTCGATCCGCTCCAAGGTCCTGCGCAACACGCGGGATCCGCTCTTGGAAGTGTTCGATGCCCCGCAGCAGTTCACCAGCACGGCCTCGCGCGATGCGACCACGACCCCGATCCAGTCGCTGCTGCTCATCAACAGCCCGTTCATGCTGCAGCGCTCGCGGGCCATGGCGGCCCGCCTCGAGGTCGCCGCCCCGGGCCGGCCGGAAGACGCGGTGGTGCTGGCCCATCGGCTCACCCTGGGCAGGCGCCCGTCTCCTGAGGAACTGGAGGAGTCGCTGGGTTTCCTCCGGGAGCAGCAGCGCCGGGTGGATCCCGAACTGGCGCTCTCCGCCGCCGCGGGATTCCAGTCCGAGCGCATGCCGTTCCGCGATGGACGGGCCGCCGTCTTCGCGCCCCGGAGCCCGCAGGAGACGCTCTCGGCCCTGCTCGGGCCCATGCTGCCGCAGGGACCCATGACGCTGGAGGCCTTCGTCTACCTGCGCAGCCTCCCGGAGGATGGGGCACCCCGCACGATCGCCTCGCTCGCGGACGCCTCGGGATCGGCCCTCGAACTCGGGGTCAGCGGCCGCAAGTCGTCTCGGCGCGCGCAGTCGCTGATGCTCCGGGTTGTCCGTGCCGCGCCCGCGACCGTTGCCGGTTCAGGGGCTGGCCCTGCGGTCGCTCCCGTGTCCGCCGCGTCCGCGGCGTCCGTCCCCATGCCCGCCGTCGAGGAGATCGCCTCCGACCTCGTCCTCCACATGGACAAGCCCTACTACGTGGGCATCTCGATCGCTCCCGGCTCGGGTCGTGGTCCGGCCGTGACCTTCCATCTCAAGGACCTCTCCAACGACGAGGAGCCTCTCCAGACGGTGCCGGCCCAGGCGGCGGGCGAGATGCCTCTGGTCCAACCATCCCGCGCCGCGATCGATCCGGTGCTGACCCTCGGCGGGCGTCGGGGCGGGCAGGCCCTTTGGGATGGGCTCATCGACGATGTCCGGCTCACCGGTTCGGTGTTGCCCGCCGATCGCCTCGCGTGGGTCCAGGAGGGGCCGCTGCCGGGCGTGGTCGGGCTCTGGTGCTTCGAGGCCAAACCGAGCCGATTCTCCGACACCTCGGGCCGGGGTCGGGATCTGACGCCGGCCCGCCGGTCGCTGCAGGGCGCCTCGGATGCGCGTTTCCTCGCCATGGCCGACCTGTGCCACGCGCTGCTCAACTCCAATGGTTTCCTGTTCGTCGAGTGATCCGGCCGCATGAACTCTCCCCATGGACATCCCTATGGTTCCCGGCGCGAGTTCCTGGCGAAGGCCGGCGGCGGGTTCGGGGCGCTGGCGTTGTCGCACCTCCTGGCCGCGGACGCCGGTCCGAACCGGCCTCCGGGCCCCGGGGTCGCGGCGGGCAGCCCATCGCCCCTGGCTCCGAAACGTCCGCACCGGAGGGCCAGGGCCCGCAGTGTGATCTTCCTCTTCATGGAGGGCGGACCGAGCCACCTCGACACCTTCGATCCCAAGCCGGCCCTTGATCGCCTCGCGGGCAAGCCGATCCCCGGAAGCTTCGGCGAGGTCATCACGGCCATGGGCGAGTTCCGCTCTCCCATCCTGCCGTCGCGGCGCACTTGGAAGCAGCATGGGCAGTCGGGCCTGTGGATCTCGGACTGGCTCCCGGAGGTGGCGCAGTGCGCCGATGAACTGGCGGTGATCCGCTCCTGCTGGGCCGACGGCATCAACCATTCGACCGGCGTCTGCCAGATGAACACCGGATCGATCCTGGCCGGTCGGCCCTCGCTGGGCAGCTGGGTCACCTACGGGCTCGGCACCGAGAATGCCAACCTGCCGGCCTTCGTGGTGCTGCAAGACACCCCAGCGCAGGTGATCAACGGGCCCCGCAACTGGGGTTCGGGCTTCATGCCCGCGGTCTATCAGGGAGTGCGCATGCAAGGCGGTTCCGAGCCCATCCCGCACCTCAACACGCCGGAGGGCACGACTCCGGACCAGCAGCGCGGCAAACTGGGGTTCCTGGAGCGTCTCAACCGGCGCTTCGCCGACGACCATCCCCGGCAGACCGAACTGGAGGCCCGCATCGCCAGCTATGAACTGGCCTTCCGCATGCAAGCCGAGGCGCCCGAGGCGGTGGATCTCAGCCACGAGAGCGAGGCCACGCGGAGGCTCTACGGCCTCGACGACGCCGAGACGGCGACCTTCGGGCGGATGTGCCTGCAGGCCCGCCGCCTGGTGGAGCGGGGTGTGCGGTTCGTCCAGCTATACAGCGGTGCGGGCAGCCGATGGGATGCGCACGAGAATCTCGAGAAGAACCATGGCGGGCTGTTCCGGCAGACCGACCTGCCCATCGCCGGCCTCCTCCGCGACCTCCGTTCCCGGGGATTGCTCGACGAGACCCTGGTCGTCTGGGGTGGCGAGTTCGGGCGCACGCCCATGTCGGAGAAGGGGACGGGCCGCGACCACAACCCCACGGGGTTCACCCTGTGGATGGCCGGTGGCGGCGTGAAGGGTGGTCAGGCCATCGGTTCCACCGACGAGGTGGGGCTCCGGGCGGTGGAGGATCGCCTGCATGTGCACGACCTGCACGCCACCATCCTCTGGTTGATGGGGATCGAGGCCATGGACCTAGTCTACACGCATCAGGGCCGGCCGGAGCGGCCGACACTCAACGAGGGCGAGGCCTTCCGACGGATCGTGGGCATGGCCTGAGGTCCGGCGCTTCCTCGGCTCCTGGCATCGGTTCCACGAGCGCCATTCTCCGGTTCACGGGATCCGGGTTTTGGGTGAGCCTCTGGCATGCCCGGTTCCCGACGTGTTCCCCGATCCACGATCCTCCGCCTCGTTGCCATGGCCGTCCTGTTGGTCGGGTGGTCGGCGCCACCCGTCCGTGCGGCGGAGTCGCCGGTCGGTTGGTCGGCCCGCACCCTCGCAGGCACCGGGGAGCGGGGGCACTCGGGCGATGCGGGTCCGGCTCGGGCAGCCCGGCTCGACAATCCCTTCGGCATCACGCGCGGCCCCGACGGGGCGCTGTATGTGGTGGAGTTCGACGGCAACGTGGTGCGACGGATCGGCTCCGACGGAACGATCACCACCGTCGCCGGTTCGGGCCGCAAGGGCGGGGCGGGGGATGGGGGGCCTGCGTCGGAGGCCCAGTTCGACCAGCCCCATGAGATCCGCTTCGATCGCCAGGGCAACCTGTACCTCGCCGACATGCTCAACCACCGGATCCGCAAGGTGGACGCCAAGACCCGGATCGTGAGCACGGTGGCCGGCACCGGTCGGCCCGGCTTCGAGGGCGATGGGGGGCCGGCCACCCGTGCGGCGCTCAACCACCCGATCGCCCTGCAGTTCGACGCGGCCGGCGATCTCTTCATCTGCGACATCGGCAACCACCGGGTGCGGCGGGTGGATGCGGCCACCGGGCGCATCGAGACCTTCGCGGGATCCGGCACCGGCGGCGTGCCCGACGATGGCGCGGCCTACGCCACCGCTCCGTTCAACGGCCCGAGGACCCTCGACTTCGACGCCGAGGGCAACGTGTGGCTGGCGCTCCGCGAGGCCAACCAGGTGTGGAAGCTCGATCGCCGCACGGGCAAGGCCGCCCGCATGGCCGGGACTGGACGCAAGGGCATGACCGGCAACGGGGGGCCGGCCCGATCGGCCACGCTGTCGGGCCCCAAGGGGATCTCGGTGGCCCCGGACGGTCGTGTCCACGTCGCCGACACCGAGAGCCACAGCATCCGGGTGATCGACCCCGTGTCCGGGAGGATCGATGCGGTCGCGGGCGACGGCTCCCGAGGAGACGGCCCTGATGGGCGCGGGACGGCATGCCGCCTGGCGCGGCCGCATGGCGTGTTCGCCGACCGGAATGGCAGCGTCTACGTCGGCGACAGCGAGAACCATCGGGTCCGGGAGCTTCGACTGCAGGCCCCGTGAGTCGGGGCGGACGCCCGGGCGCCCCGGCGTGGCCGGGTCACGGATCGGCCACGCTGCGGTAGCAGGCGGTGTCGCTGGATCGGTGGTCGTCCGTGGACTTGCCCGACGAGCCGTCGAGCAGGCCGAAATGCCACGCCCTCAGCAGACTCGCCTTGCGGTACTCGGCATGGCCGTCGGCGAAGGTCAGGTTCCCGCCGCGTGCGTGGATGTCGGAGTACCAGTCCACCCCCGGTCGCAGGTTCACATGCCAGTAGGTGTACTGGCCCGAGCAGGTTCCGAAATCGGCACCCCAGGCCGGGCGCAGGGCGGTGAAGCTCACCAGGCGGATGGTCTCCTGGTTGATGGCCATCTCGGAGGGGCTCGGGATGGCCGTCAGCGGTTTTTCCATCGGGACGGCGTTGGGAAGGTAGCTGGTGGAACTCAAGAGGGTCGCGTCGCTGCCGTCCCCCGGTTTCTTGGCCGAGGGGCATGAGTAGATCTTGGAGCTGGGGGTGTTGGTGCCGACGCCCTGCAGGTAGGGGGCGATGGCGAACAGGCAGTTGTTCTGCCAGCCCGCGGCGCGCCGGTTCATGAAGTCGGCCACCTGCGAGGCGCGCGGCGGCATGCGGCGGTTGTCCGCTTCGTACAGCACCATCGCCAAGCCGATCTGGCGCATGTTGCTCAGGCATTGGGTCTGCTGGGCGCGGGCCTTGGCCCGACCCAGCGCCGGGAGGAGCATCCCGGCCAGGATCGCGATGATGGCGATGACGACGAGCAGTTCGATCAGGGTGAAGGCGGCGCGGGCCGTCCTGGGATCACGTGGTTTCATGGATCGGGCTCAGGGCTCGGGGCGGTGGAAAAAGGCAGGTCCGGGGCGAAGGGCTTCAGGCCTCGGGCGTGAGGCCGAGCACGACGTCGAACCGGGCGGACAATTCGCCGGCCTTGGATCCCTTGAGCGGATCGAAGGGCACGATGACCGAGTTCCTGGCCCGTTCGTCGCGGATGGCCTTGAGCACCCCGTCGGTGGCATTGCCCTTCTCGCCGCGGATGTAGCACTGGGTCGTGAGCTTCTCCCGCCCCGGGCTCTTGACCGCCATGTGGATGTGCGGGGCGCGGCCCGGATAGGCGACCGGTCGGATGGTCCGGAAGAGGTATTCGCCGCCCGAGCCCGTGAGGAATCGGCCGTAGCCCTGGAAGCCCGGGTCGCGCCGTTCGGCTCCGGCGCTGCCCCGGTGCAGGTAGACCCCATGATGGTCCGCCTGCCAGATCTCGACCACGGCATTGCGGATCGGCCGGCCGCGCAGGTCGAGCACCCGCCCGCTGAGGTAGGTGACGGTGCCGAGGGCCGGCGTCGTGGCGTCGTTGAGCACGATCAGGTCATTGTCGGTGTCCAGCGGCAGTCGGTCCGGGTAGAAGGGCCCCTCGGTCTGGGCCGGGGTCAACTGGAGGGCCGCGGCGAAGGCGCCCGGCACCGTCCAGAAGGCCCCTCCGGCGGCAAGGGCGGAAAGGAACCGGCGTCGTGGGGCAGCCTGCGGGGTGGCAGAGGAAACGGTTTCGGGGAGCATGTGCCCAATTGGAACCTTCAGCCGGGAATCCTCAACCGGAATCCTCGGGGAGAACCTCATCGGGCTCGGGACATCCGAACCACCGGTCGGCGGCAGGCCTGTCCCGGTTTTTCCCCGCGGATCACAGGCCCTCGGGCCAGGTGTCCTGCGGATGGTAGCCGAGCACCGTGGACGCCACCGTGAGGTCGAGGCGGCAGGTCCGGATGGGACGGCTCGTGCCATTGACGATCAGGAAGCCCAGGTCCTGCGGCGCCTCGACGCAGCAGGCGAAGAATCGTCCCACGTCACCCGGGCTGAAGTAGACGTCCTGTGACCAGGGGCTGGCGGCGATCTCCGGTTCCTGGCCGGCCCGCGGACACCAGCCCAGCCGGGTGACGATCACGCTCAGGCCATGGAGCTCGTGGAAGCCCCGCCCGATGGACTCGAGGAACATCTTGGTGGCGGCATACCAGCCGCGCGGTGACACCGGGTCGGTTTCGCGGATGGGCAGGGGCCCCCGCTGCTGCTGCCACCAGTTCACCTGGCCGCTGCTGGCCAGCACCAGGCGGCGGACCCCGGCGGCCCTGGCCGATTCCATCACGTGGTGGAGTCCCGCGAGGTTGTTGGGAAGCAGTCGGGTGGCGAAGTCGTCGTCGTCGGGGGTCGCGGCGAGGTGCACCAGGCAGGACACGCCGGCCATCGCCGCGTCGATGGCGACCCGGTCGGCGAGGTCGCCGATCCGGGTGTCTGGCAGCTCCGGCGACGGCACCAGGTCGAAGCCCCGGACGCCATGGCCGCGTCGCCGCAGTTCGGCCACCACCGCCTGGCCCACGCGGCCCGAGGATCCGGTCACGAGCACGGTCTCCATGGGCGCCATGCGTACCCGGCGCAGCCCACCGGTGTCCAATGCCGAATCGGTCCGTCCAAGAAATTGGATGACGGATCCGCGCGGCGGCCCACTCTTGGCCGAGTCGCCCCGCCCATGATCTGGAACGTGCTCGTCACCGCGTCGCCGCTCTCCGATGCCGTCGGAGAGTCCGCCCGCTGCCTTCTCGACCCCGCGTCGTTTGCGCTGGTGCATCCTCCCAGATACGGCCCGCTGCCGGAGTCGGAGATCCTGCCCCTGCTGGAGGGGATCGACGCGGTCTATGCCAGCGTGGACCGGTACACGGCGGCGGTCCTCGGATCCCCGCAGGCCTCGCGGCTGAAGATCCTCTCCCGGTGGGGTGTCGGCTATGACTCGATCGACGTCGCCGCGGCCACCCGGGCCGGCATCGTGGTGGCCTACACACCGGGCCTGCTGGACGAGGCCGTGGCCGACTACGCCATGGCGCTGCTGCTCGGGGTGGCGCGGCGGATCCATCGGGGCCATGCGGGCCTGTCGGCCGGTCGCTGGGAACCCGCCTGGGGCCACGACATCGCCGGCCAGACCCTCGGACTCGTCGGCTGTGGCCGCATCGGGCAGGCGGTCGCCCGTCGCGCGTCGGGCTTCGGCATGACGATCCTCGCCCACGATCCCTCACCCCGGCCCGAGGCGGAGGCCCTCGGGGTGCGCTTCACCTCCCTGGATGACCTGCTGGCACAGGCCGACTTCGTCTCGCTCCACGCCGCCCTGACGCCGGCGACCCGCGGACTCATCGGGGAGCGGGAATTGCGCCGCATGAAGCCCGGGGCCTACCTGGTCAACACCGCGCGCGGGGCCGTCGTCGACGAGGCGGCGCTGGTCCGCGCCCTGACGGAGGGATGGATCGCCGGCGCGGCGCTCGATGCGTTCGTGACCGAACCCCTCCCGGCCGACCACCCGCTGGTCTCCGCGCCGAACCTCCTCCTCACCCCGCATCAGGCCTCCTTCGGCCGCGAGACCGGGCGGCGGGTCTCCGAGGCCGCCGCCCGAGCCCTGGTCGACGCCCGCGAGGGCCGACGCCCGAGGTGGGTCGTCAATCCCGACGTGTTCGAATCGCCCTCCCTTCGACTGCGACCATGAAGACCAACCGCGCCCGGGCGCTCCTCCGGGGAGGCCAGCCCGCCGTCGGCACCTGGCTGACCCTCGCCGACAGCGTCTCCGCCCATCTGATGGCCACCTGCGGCTTCGACTGGCTGACCATCGAACTCGAGCATTCCCACCTGTCGATCGAGCATGCCGCCCGCGCCTGCGCCATTGTCGCGGCCTCGGGCGGGGTGCCACTGGTCCGGGTGCCCCTCAACACGGCCGAGAACATCAAGCGCGCCCTCGACACCGGGGCCTGGGGCATCGTGGTGCCGCTGGTCAACTCCCGGGCCGACGCCGAGGCGGTGGTGCGCGCGTCGCGATACCCGCCGCTCGGCGGGCGCACGGTCGGCGGGCAGCTCGGCCCCGTGAACTTCGGCACGGATCCCGGCACCTATTTCGCACGGTCCAACGACGAGATCCTCGTCGTCGTGATGGCCGAGACCCGCGAGGCGGTCGCGAACATCGACGCCATCCTCTCGGTGCCCGGCATCGATGCCGTGTTCGTGGGCCCGAACGACCTGCATGCCTCCCTCGGGGCGATGCCGGCCTTCGACAGCCGTCTGCCCGGGTTCAACGACGCCCTGGCGACGATCCTGTCGGCGGCCCGCCGGCATGGGGTGGCGCCGGGCCTGCATGTGCCGGATGCCGCCGAGGCCGCGCGGCGCATCGCCGAGGGCTGGAGGTTCGTGGCCGTCTCGAGCGAGGCGGGCCTCATGCTCTCGGCGGCCGGCGGGATCGTGCGGGAGTTGGGCCTGGGGGGCGGCACGGCCGC
>VHCX01000085.1 GCA_016871615.1 Verrucomicrobiota bacterium | reverse complement strand
TTGAAAATCAAGGTCGAGGGCCCACCTCCACGGCCGGGCCCGGCGCGGGATGCATGAGCCGTCCCCCGGTGGGGGGCGCCGGGTGCCCGGCACGGCACGGGGCGTTTTCTGGGGGGGGGCAGGGCGCGTTCCCGGGCGGCGCCGTGAGGTCGGCTTGCATGGATCCGAACCCGGTCCGACCGGAACTCATCCCGCCGTCCTGCGTGCCCGCTGCAGCCGGGCCTGTCGCGTCGGCGGCGGTTTTGACGGGGGAGGGGGGCCTTTCGTAGGGTGAGGGGACATGATCGCTCCGGATCGGGCCCGGGCCCTGCGGCACGCCATGCCGGACGGGGGACTCTTCGGCGGGATGAGCTGGAGGTCGGCCGCCCGTCCCCTGGCGCTGGGTCCGGAACTGGCTTACGAGATCGAGGCGCTGGGCCGGGTCTTCCACCAGTTCTACAAGGCGGTGAACCAGCTCTACCGCCGCAGCGCCGAGGGTCGGGCCCCGGCCTGGGTGGCCGGGGTTCTCGACCAGGGGAAGCCGGCCGAGCTGGTGGCCCTGCAACGGTCGGCGGCCCTCCGCAACGAGCTGCCCCGGGTCATCCGGCCGGACCTGCTGTTGACCGACGAGGGTTTCATCGTGTCCGAGCTGGATTCGGTGCCCGGCGGGATGGGCCTCACCCAGTGGCTGAACCAGACCTATGCGGCGCTGGGCGATGCGGTGATCGGCGGCGCCTCGGGCATGCGCGAGGGCTTCGAGTCGATCTTCGGTGCGGCCCCCCGCGTGCACCTCGTGGTGTCGGACGAGGCGGCAGCCTACCGACCGGAGATGGCATGGCTGGCCTCGCAGGCGGAGGGTGGGCGATTCCAGGTGCATGGCGGCGGGTTTGACGCCCCGGCCGATGGCGACGCGGTGTACCGGTTCTTTGAACTGTTCGACCTGGCCCAGGTCCCCGGCTCGGCCGCCCTGTTCCGTGCCGCCCTCGAGAAACGCATCCGCCTGACCCCTCCGCCCCGGCCGATCTTCGAGGAGAAGCTGCTCTTCGCGCTGCTCTGGAACCGCAACCTGCGGGAGTTCTGGCGGCAGGAACTGGGGGAGGGGTTCTACCTGAGGCTGCTGAAGATCGTGCCTCGCAGCTGGCTGCTCGATCCGGAACCGCTCCCGCCCCATGCGGCCTATCCGGGCCTCGAGATCACGGAGTGGTCGCAGTTGAAGTCGCTGTCCCAGCGGGAGCGCGCCCTGGTGCTCAAGATCTCCGGCTTCAGCCCCGAGGCCTGGGGATCCCGGGGCGTCCACCTGGGGTCGGACCTGAGCGCCGGGGAGTGGGGCGCCGCCGTGGATCGGGCGCTGGCCTCCTGGCCCAGGTCGCCCTACCTCCTGCAGCGGTACCACAAACCGAGCCTGCTCCAGGCCGAGGCCATCGATCTGGAGACGGGGGAGATCACCCCGCAGGCGGTCCGGGCGCGCCTGTGCCCGTACTACTTCGTCTCAGGGGACGGCGACCAGGCACGGCCCCGCCTCGGGGGCGTGCTGGCCACCCTCAACCCGGCCGACAAGAAGATCATCCACGGCATGAGCGACGCGATCCTGGCGCCCTGCTCGGCCTGAGTGCCGGGGCGCCGGGGCGCCGGGGCGACCAATGCCGGGGCGACGGGATGCCGCAAGGCCTGTGGATCGCCCGCTCTGGGGGCCCGGTCAGTCGAGCACGACCTCGGTGCCCACGCCGGCGTCGGTGAAGATCTCGAGCAGCACGGAATGGGGCACCCGGCCGTCCACGAAGGACACCTTCTCGACTCCCGATCGCAGGGCCGCCACGGCGCTGTCCACCTTGGGGATCATGCCCTTGTCGACCACGCCGGTGGCCTTGAGGCCGGGCACCTCGGAGACCGACAGGTGGGAGATCACCGTCGAGGGGTCCTTCGGGTCGCGCATCAGGCCCGGCACATCGGACATGAAGACCAGCCGCCGCGCCTTGAGGGCGATGGCCGCCATGGCGGCGGCGACGTCGGCGTTGCAGTTGTACACGTGACCATCCTCGCCCCGGGCCGTGGGGCTGATGACGGGGGTGATGCCCTGCCGGATGCAGTCGATCAGCGGCCCGGTGTCCACGGCCGTCACCTCGCCCACGTACCCGATGTCCACGGGCTCGCCCGCGGCGTCCCGCAACCAGAGCTTGCGGCAGGTGAAGAGATCGGTCCCGGAGAACCCCTGAGCGGCCCCCCCGAGCGATTGGATCGTCTGGACGACTTCCGGATTGATCTCGCGCGAGAGCACCTGGTCCACCACCCCGACCGTCGCGGCGTCGGTGACCCGCTGTCCTTGGATGAACTGCGCCTTCAGCCCCGCCGCCTCCATGGCCCGGGTGATGGCCTTGCCGCCGCCGTGGACGACCACCGGGTTGATCTCCACCGCCTCCAGGAAGACCATGTCCCGGGCGACGCCGTGGCGCACGGCCGGGTCGGGCGAGTCCATGAAGCTGCCCCCGTACTTCACGACGAAGGTCTCGCCCGAGAACCGTTGGATGTAGGGCAGCGCTTCCAACAAGGCCGCCGCCTTGGAGATCCATTCTTGCATCGGCCTCCGATGGTGCGGACCCCACGGCCGGCTGTCACTCCCCGGAATACCCCGGATGGCCCCGAAGCGGGATCCTGAAGCCGGGGTCTGCGCGCCGATGTGTCCCATCCCGCCTCGCCTCGCCTGTTGCCGACCACGGGCGTCGAACGTAGCCTGTCCCCACGATGAATCCTGCTCCCGCGGTGGCCGCTCCCGGCAACACCTGGCTGATCTACGCCCTCCTGACGGTCGTCTCCTGGGGGGTCTACGGGGTCATCCTGCACAAGGGACGTGGCTACATGCCCATGGGTTCGGAGACCCCCCACGCCGGGCTCAAGGCCTTCCTCTTCGTGTGCATCGCCTACGCGGTCATCGGCGTGGCCTCGGCCCTCCTGCTCAAGGCGCGGGGTTCGAACTGGAGCCTGACCCCGGATGGCATCCGGTGGAGCCTCATCGCCGGCTCGGCCGGTGCGGTCGGGGCGTTCACGCTGGTGCTCGCGCTCGGAGAGGCCTCGCCCATCTACAAGGGCGCGGCGGCGGCGGCGGTCATGCCCATCGTCTTCGCCGGGGCGCCGGTCATCAACACGCTGGTGGCGATGCTCCTGCATCCCCCGCAGGGCGGCGTCAAGGCGCTGCCGGTGCCCTTCCTGCTGGGGTGCGTGCTGGCGGCGGTGGGCGCGTTCCTGGTGGCCAAATACGCTCCGTCCAACACCGGGGGCCCCGCCAAGCCCGCCGCCCCGGCGGTCGCACCCGCGGTGGTCGCGCCGACGGCACCCTGAACCCCAGAGAAGAACCCCCGGGGCTCCCCGGGGTGGAGCCCCCGCACGCGTGAGCCAGACCGGATACTCCGGACCCGGGGCCGATGGGCCAGGGGCGACCGCCCGGCCCTACCCGTCCGGGGCATCTGACCTGACTGACTCTCTGGAGGCGATCCGGGACCTGCTGGCGCGGGTCCTGCCGACCAATGGGTTCCAAGCCCGACGGTTGGCCTCGGTGGGTTGTTCCGCGGTTCCGGCGTCGATGGAGGATTTCCGGACCCGTTTTCCCCTGACGACCAAGGCTGAACTGGTGGCCGACCAGGCGGCCTCCCCGCCCTACGGATCGAACCTCACCTTCCCGCCCGGGGCCTACACACGCTGCCACCAGACCAGCGGGACCCACGGTGCGCCCATGCGCTGGCTCGACACGCCGGAAAGCTGGTCGGCCATGACCGACGGCTGGGTCGAGGTGCTCCGGCAGGCGGGCGTGGGTCCCGGGGACCGGGCCTTCTTCCCGTTCAGCTTCGGGCCGTTCCTGGGGTTCTGGCTGGCCTTCGAGGCGGCCCAGCGCCTGGGCGTGCTGTCGGTGGCGGGTGGCGGGATGGGGTCGGCGCTGCGCCTGAAGGTGATCCTCGAGCAGGGATTCACCGTGATGTGCTGCACGCCCACCTATGCGCTCCACCTGGCCGAGACGGCCCGCGCCGAGGGCCTGGACCTGCGGCGCTCGAAGGTGCGGTGCCTGGTGGTGGCGGGAGAGCCCGGCGGCAGCCAGCCGGCGGTGCGGGCGCGCCTCGAGTCGGCCTGGCCGGGCGCCCGGGTCTTCGACCACCACGGCATGACCGAGACGGGGCCGGTCACCTATGAGTCGGCCGAGTTGCCCGGCAGCCTGGTGATGCTCGACGACCTGTTCTTCGCCGAGGTGATCGATCCGGTCACGCTGGCCCCCGTGCCCGAGGGCGAGGTCGGGGAACTCGTGCTCACCACCCTGAAGCGCGTCGGCTCGCCCCTCGTCCGCTACCGCACCGGCGACCGAGTCAGACCCCGGCGGTGGCGCGGTCGCTGGACCTTCGAGGGCGGGATCCTGGGCCGGGTGGATGACATGGTGGTGGTCCGCGGCGTGAATCTCCACCCCTCGGCGGTGGAGGCGGTGGTGCGCTCGGTGGAGGCGGTGGGCGAGTACCGGGTGACGGTGGACCGCACCGGCGAGCTGGCCGAGGTGTCCATCGAGGCCGAGGCCGATCCGTCCGCGTGCGGCGAACTGGCCGGGCGGCTGCACCGGGCCCTGTCCCTGCGCATGGCGGTGACCCCGGTCCCAGTCGGCTCGCTGCCCCGTTTCGACCTGAAGGCCCGCCGCTGGCGGACGATTTCCGCCGCCTGACAAGCCCCGCACCCGGGGCCGGGGATGGGTTCGGAGGGGCTTCGGGCGGTCGACGCGGCGGAGGATCGGCCGAAAGTGCTCCCCTCAGGGCCGCTCGCCTCGGAACGCCGCCAGCCCGCGCACCAGATCCGCGGCGCGGGCAAGCACCGGGTCGGCCAGCCGGACGGCGCGCGTCGGTGGGGTCTCCGGTCCGCCCGGTGGGCTTCCCGGGGATTCCCCGCCGGTCTGGCCCCCAATCTGCCCGGCCGGGGCGGTGAGTTCGTTGCGCTGGGCCCGCACCAGATCGGCCTCGCTGACGCGGCGCCGGGGCGAACGCGCGCCACCGGCCACCCCGGGGGTGCCGGGCGTCTGGGCCGGGGCCGTGGGGTTCCCGAGGAACGCCCGCTCGGCCGCCTCGGTCACCGGGACGCGGATGTCCGGGGCGATCGGTCCGGCCTCAAGGATCGACCCGTCGCCGAGGAGGAGCCGTCCGGAGGGGATCCGCAGGCGCGTGCCGTCGGCCAGCGTCGCCTCGCCGAACATCCCATGCGTGCCCGCCGTCGGCTGGCCGACCAGGGCGCTGCCGGTCTCCATGCGCAGGGCCGCGGCCATCGCCTCGGCCATGCCGCCGGTGCGTCCATTGATCAGCACCGACATGGGCAGGTGCCAGACCCGGCTCTGGACCGGGGCAACTGCCGTCGCCGGGGTTGTCGCCGGGGTCGCCGCCCGTGTCGCCGGTTGCAGCACGGCCTCGATCCGGTCCGAGAACAGGGCCACGCCGCGGGCGGCCGCCTCAAGCGACGCCCCGTCGGCGAACCGCAGGTCCAGAACGAGGCCGGCGGCGTTGGTGATCCACGATGCCTCGGTCAGGGCCGAGCGAAGGGCTTCGGGCAGGCCCGCCTCCACCCGGCCCACCCGCAGGTACAGCACCCCGCCCTCGAGGTGTTCCCGCCGGGCCACGGGACCCGGGGGCGACACGGACCCGTCGGCCGGATCGGCGGCCTGGCCTGCGTCGTCGCCCACGCGGCGGACCCCGAACTGGTCCATCAGGGCCCGGGCGGCCCGGGCCTCGAAGTCGGCGGGGTTGACCCCGAGATGGGTCCGGAGCGTCCGGATGAGATCCGGAAGATCCGTCGCGACGGCCGTGTTGGTCGATCCCGCCGGGGGTGCCGTCGGTTCGGCCCGCAGCGAGCCGGTCCGTCCGCCGGGCAGGACGGACGCCGCGGCCATGGCGGCGGTCAGGAAGGCGATCCGAAGCAGGTTCATGCGCAGGGTCCCATGCCGAGGACGGTAGCCCCGGGACGGGGTGCTGTCGCGGGCAAGTTCCCCCCCCGGGCGGCGCAGCCCCCCCCGGTGCCCCATCCGAACTCCGAATCGCCGGTTTCCTGGAGGTGGCCGAAGATCTCCGCGGGGTTCGTGGACCGAAAATGCTGCTTGCACCCGGCAGGCCGGGGCTGGCAGGATCTTCCTTCCTCTAACTCAAGATTGCTTCGATTATGGCACGCATTTGTCCGCTGACGGGTCGCCGCCCGGTGAAAGGCAACCACATCTGGCGCTCCGGTAAGGCCAAGAAGAAGGGTGGCATCGGTACGCACGTCACCGCGATCACCAAGCGCAAGTTCTACCCCAACCTCCAGCGCGTGAAGGCCATCCTGCCCACGGGCGAGATCCGCTACATGCGCGTCTCGGTCAAGGCCCTTAAGGCCGGTCTGGTGACCAAGGCCCCGCGCCGCACCTGGAAGAAGGCAGACGCCGCCGCCGCCAAGTAACGGCGGCTTTGGGGGCGGCAAAGCGCCGGTCCCCTTTGGGATCCAAGACACAAGGTTCCCCCGAGACACAACGGCTCCCGTGACCCGGGAGCCGTTGTGCGTTGGAGGGGGGGCTTCCCCGGGGAGTTTTCCGGAGGGCGCTTCCCACCGATCGGGCCTTCCCCCCGAATCATTTATCCGAGGCCGCTCCTACGGTCGGGGCAGGGCCGACGGCAACGACCGGTCGCCCACGCCTTCCTGACCCAGCGCGGGCGATGATGGGAGACGGAGACTTGGGGGCCGCAATGTTGGGCCGAATCCCGCAGCGCGGGCGATCCCGTGGCGATCGGCGCGGTATTCTGGCTCAGTGCTTGGCGCCGGTCGTGGCCAGGTACTCCAGCAGGTCGCCCAGATCCTGCGGTGGCAACTGCTCGAAGCCGCCCGGCATCAGGGACTGGCCCGAGGACTCCAGCTTGGCGATCTCGCTGCGCTGGACCACATGCTTGGCCCCCGTGGTGTCGACGATTTCCACCGAGGTGGCCGTCTCGGCATCAAGGCGCCCCGACACGCTCTCGCCGTCCTTCCGCGTCGCCGTCCAGAGCCGGTAGTTGGCCTCGACCGAGCGGTTCGGGTCGAGGATCTCCGTGAGGATCTCCGCCTTGGGCCGGGACCCGATGCCCGTCAGCTCCGGCCCGATCCTCCCGCCCTTGCCGGCCATCGCGTGGCAGGCGCTGCAGTTCTTCTCGAACACCTCCCGGC
The DNA here is from genome assembly GCA_016871615.1 of Verrucomicrobiota bacterium. Classification (GTDB taxonomy): domain Bacteria; phylum Verrucomicrobiota; class Verrucomicrobiia; order Limisphaerales; family UBA9464; genus SXXZ01. The sequence continues at coordinate 6,344 of VHCX01000085.1, read as the reverse complement.
CTTGGTCGGCCTTGCCCGCCTTCAGGACCAGCGGCTGCAGGCGGTCGATCATCGCCTGCATGGCCGCCGACGACTTGGGCGGTCCGGCCTTCTGCAGTGATCGGGCCTTGGCGGCCACACCCTGGTCCGAGTGGCTGGCGAGCTGGCTCCAATGATCCCGGCCGATGTCGCCGGCTGCCAGGGTGCCCGCCTCCACGGCCCCAAGCAGGGCGTCGGCCCACCATTTGCGGCGCAGCATCAGGGCGGTGGCGGTGCGGCGCGAGGCCGGCGAGAACTCCGGCCAGCGCGCCAAGATCGCGGCGGCGGTCTCCGGGATCCGTGAGACACCGAGGGTCCCGATGAGGCCGTTGGCCAGTGGCGGCGGGGTGAGCGTGCCGATCTGGCCGAGGATGGCGGCGACGGAGTCCTTCGAGTCGGCGATGGCCATCAGGCGCCGGGCCGCGTCGATGCGCTCGCCGTCGGGAGCGTCAGCCCGCCCGAGCGACTGGACCAGCTTGCCGGACAGGCCCGGGATCTGGTCGGCCACGAGGTCGGCCCGGCCCCACAGCGTGGCCAGTTGCACCAGCGCCACCTTGCCCGCATCGGGTGCCTTGGCCGCCGCGGCCCGGATGCGCCCGGCCATTTCCGGGGTGATCTGCGGGATGCGCTGGGCGGGCCAGCCTGCGGTCAGGCCCTCGAGGATCGCGCCGGAGACCGCGGGCCGGGCCCCGGCCGCCGCGAGGGCGAGCTTCAGGGCGTTGGCCTCGGTGGCGGCGTGGTGACGGGCCACGGTGCGCAGCACGTCCAGCGCGCCGGCGGACTCCGGGGAGACCGAGACCGCCGAGGTGAGGAAGGCCTGGTGGTGCTGGGCTGCGGCCGCCGTCAGGGCGTCCTTCAGCCAGGGATCGGTGGTGTTCCGGGGATCGCGGAAGGCCTCCACCAGGGGGAGGATCGAGGCCGTGTCACCCCGTTCGGCCACCGCCAGCAGCGCGGCCAGACGGACCTGAGCGTCGGTGTCCGAGACCAGCAGGCGCTTCCAGTCGGCCGCCGACCAGGCCGAGGCCGGCAGGGTCTGGATGGCCGCCCGCCGCACCGCCGCCGAGGCGTGGGCCAAGGCCCCGGCCGGGGCGGAGCCTGCGGCCCCGAGCCCGTGGAGGGTCCACAGGGCGTGCAGTGCGCGGGGGTTGAGGCCGAGGTCGTCGACGGAGGCATCGGAGGCCATCCGAATCAGGTCCGGAACCACCGCCCGGTCCTGCGCCTCGACCAAGAGCCGCTGGGCCTGCAGGCGGACTTCCATGACCGGCGATCCCAGGGCCGCCAGCCGCTGCTCCGGGTCGCGCGCCGACAGGTCCACCTTCGGGGCCGGCGTGCCGTCGCGGTGGGTCACGCGGTAGATGCGCCCGTGGGTCTTGTCGCGCAGGGGCGTCTCGTAGGCGTTGCCCTTGCCGTTGCGGAAGCCGTTGGGCGTGGGGTTGTGCTGGATGATGAAGTTGTACCAGTCGAGCACCCACAGGGCGCCGTCCGGGCCCACCTCGGCCATGATCGGAGAGAACCACTCGTCGTCGCTGGCCAGGAAGTTCTTCTCGTTGGTGGCCTTGAAGTCGGCCCCGGAGCCCTCGAAGCGGAACTGCCCGATGAGGTGGCCGGTCGGCTCGGTCACGAAGGAGACCCGGTTCCAGTAGTCCTTGGGAAAGCTCCGCGCCGTGTACAGGGCCGACCCGGCCCCGGCCGTGTATTCGCCGTGCCAGTCCACCTGCCGGACGTTCTTGGCGATGGGGTGGTAGAGCTGGTTGTCGGCGATGGATTCCATGCGGGCGGCCGACCAGCCGCTGACGGCCTCGTAGTGGCGGTTGGCGATGGGCATGTACCACGCGGCGTTGCCGTTGGCCGTCGACCCGAAGACGAGGCCGTCCTCGGACAGTCCGAGTCCCCAGGTGTTGTTGTTGCTGGAGCGGATGAACTCGAGGGCCGAGCCGTCGGCCTTGAAGCGGAAGACGCCCATGCCGAACTTCACGCGCTTGCCGCCGACCTCGCCCTCGAAGCCGCTGTAGCCGACCACGCCCCAGATCCAGTTGTCGTGACCGTGGCGGATGTTGCTGGCCGTGGCGTGGGTGTCGCCCATGCCCCAGCCCTTGAAGAGCACCTTGCGCTCGTCGGCCTTGTCGTCGCCGTCGGTGTCGCGCAGGAAAAGCGTCTGGCCGCCCTCGATGACGATGAGGCCCCCGTTGGCATGGCACAGGCCCGTGGGGATGGAGAGCTTGTCGGCGAAGACCGTGAACTTGTCGGCCTTGCCGTCGCCGTCGGTGTCCTCGCAGATCTTGATCCGGTCGCGCCCCTCGCCGGGTTTCTGGAGCTCGTTGGGGTAGTCGACCGTCTCGGCGATCCACAGCCGTCCACGCGCGTCGAAGGCCATGCTGATGGGCTTGAGGATGAGCGGGTCGGCCGCCCACAGCGCCGCCTGGAATCCCTGCCGCAGCACGATCCGCTCGGCCGACCTGTCCGGGGTGAGCGGAGTCTGCATCCGGGTGATCTTCTCGCCCTCGGTGCCCCAGCGCTGGCCGGCCAGGTAGTTGGGCATCGGGTGGGGAGTCTCCCGGTAGGGCAGCGGCGGCAGGCCGGCCTTGGGCTGCAGGTCCTCGATCGCCGCGGTGGCGGAGGAGGAGACGGCCAGGGCCGAGGCGGCGAGCAGGAGGGGCGCCAGGGAGCGCGACGGGTTCATGGGATGACGTCCGTTGGGATAGTCGATCCGGCCCCCCAAGGGAATCCAAACCGTGGGGCCCTTCGGCTCCGGCGCCTCAGACAGGCTCTCAGGCGATGAGCTTGTGGAGCAGCTCGCCGTGGATGTCGGTGAGGCGGTAGTCGCGGCCCTGGAAGCGGTAGGTCAGGCGCTGGTGGTCGATGCCCAGCAGGTGCAGCAGCGTGGCATGGAGGTCGTGGACATGGGCCCGGTCGGACACCGGGTTGAAGCCCAGTTCGTCGGTCTCGCCCAGCACCTGGCCCCCCCGGATGCCCCCGCCGGCGAACCACATCGTGAAGGCGTCGATGTGGTGGTTGCGCCCGGTCTTCTCGCGCGTCTCGCCCATGGGTGTCCGCCCGAATTCGCCACCCCACACCACGACCACGTCGTCGATCAGCCCGCGCGACTTGAGGTCCCGGACCAGCGCGGCCGAGCCCTGGTCGACCTGGTGGGCCACCTTGGAGAGGTCGTCTTCGAGGGTCTCGCCCGGCCCGCCGTGGGAATCCCAGTTGGTGTGGTAGAGTTGGACGAAGCGCACCCCCCGCTCGACGAGCCGCCGGGCCAATAGGCAGTTCCGGGCGAAGCTGGGCGTGTCGCGGGTGCAGCCGTAGAGCGCCAGCGTGGCGTCGGACTCGCCCCGGAGGTCGGTCAGCTCGGGCGCGCTCGACTGCATCCGCCAGGCCATCTCGTAGCTGGCGATGCGCGTTAGGATCTCCGGGTCGCCCGTCTCCGAGGCCCGGCGGAGGTTCAGCTCGCGCAGGGTGTCGAGGGCGCGGCGCTGCGATTCCGGGCCGATGCCCGCCGGCCGGCCGAGGTTGAGGATCGGGTCGCCCGAGCCCCTCAGGGGAACCCCCTGATGCGTGGTCGGCAGGAACCCGCTCGACCAGTTCACCGCACCGCCGCGCGGCCCCCGCGGCCCGCTCTGGAGCACGACGAATCCGGGCAGGTCGCGCGACTCGCTCCCGATGCCGTAGGTGACCCACGAGCCCAGGCTCGGCCGGCCGAACTGGCCGCTGCCGGTGTTCATGAAGAGCTTGGCCGGCGCGTGGTTGAAGAGGTTGGTGGCGCAGGTCTTGACCAGCGCGATGTCGTCGACGATGCCGGCGATGTGCGGCAGGAGGTCGCTGACGGTCGCCCCGGACTGGCCGTGCCGGCCGAAGGTGCGACGGGTGCCCAGCAGGGTGGACTTGTTCTTGAAGGACGAGTCCATGAAGGCGAAGCGCTTGCCCTCGAGGAACGACGGCGGGATGGCCTGCCCGCTGAGCTGGTTGAGGCGTGGCTTGGCGTCGAAAAGCTCAAGCTGGCTGGGGCCCCCGGCCATGAACAGGTGGATGACGCTCCGGGCCCGCGGCCGGTGGTGGGTCGGCCGGGGTGCCATGGGCTCGCGGCCGGAGGCCAAGGCGTCGGGCGCCCCGCCCGTCGGCGCCGAGGTGCGGCCCTCGGCCAGCAGCGACGCCAGGGCCAGGTTGCCCAGGCCGAGGGCGCAACGGCCGAAGAAATGGCGGCGGGTGAGGTCCGCCAGCGAGGGTGTCGCCGGGAAGCGGTCCGAGGCCGGGGCGGGGGCGGGGTTTGGGGCGGAATCGGGATCGGGGGCGTTCATTCCCGGGTGATGGTTTCGTCGAGGTTCAGCAGCACCCGCGCCACGGCGACCCAGCCGGCGGCCGGCGGTCCGTCGGGTGGGGTGGGCCCGGTGGGCGACGGGCCTGTCGAGCCTTCGGCCCGGAGCAGGGCCAGCAGGCGGGCGGTCTCGTCCGGGGCGGGGCGACGGGCCGTGCAGCGTTGGAAGGCCCGGGCGATCCGCTCGGGCTCCGGGCCGGGGCCCGCGGCCATCCGGCGGGCGAGTTCGAGGGCCAGTTCGTGGAACTGGGCGTCGTTCAGCAGCGTGAGGGCCTGCAGCGGGGTGTTGCTGCGCAGCCGGCGGGTGCAGGTGGTGAAGCTGTCGGGCGCGTCGAAGACCGCCAGGGCCGGATGCAGGGTCGCCCGCTGGATCCGCGTGTACAGGGCGCGACGGAAGCGCCCGCCCCCGGGGCTGGCCTGCCACTCGCGGTTGCTCTGCGTGAAGGCACCCAGGCCGGAGGGTTGCGGAGGCTGCACCGGCGGGCCGCCCAGTGTGCGGTCGAGCCGGCCCGAGGCGGCCAAGGCGACGTCCCGGATGATCTCGGCGTCGAGCCGCAGGCGGTTCTGCCGGGCCAGCCACCGGTTGAGCGGATCGCCCTCGCGCAGATCGGGCCGGGCCCGGGACGAGCGCCCGTAGGTGGCCGAGCCGGTGATGAGCCGGTGCAGCTGCTTGAGGCTCCAGCCCGAGGCCTGCAGCTCGACCGCCAGCCAGTCGAGCAGCTCCGGGTGGGTGGGCGGGGTGCCCTGGGTGCCGAAGTCGTTCTCGGTTTCCACCAGTCCCCGGCCGAAGTACTGCTGCCACACGCGGTTCGCCAGAACCCGGGCCGTGAGGGGGTTGCCTTCCCAGACCAGCCATCGGGCAAGGTCGAGGCGGCTGGCCCGTCCGGCCGGTCGGCCGGGCAGCGCCGGCAGGGCTCCGGGGGTCGCCGGGTCGACCGGCTCGGCCGGCCGGGTGAAGTCGCCCTGCACGAACCGGCGGGTCGTGCGGGGTTGGCGCCGCTCGCTTAGGACCAGCGTGGAGGCCCATGGGGCAGGCTTGGCCTTGGGGTCCGGGCCAGGTCCGGCCGGCACCCCCGGCAGCTCCAGCATCGGCTCGTCCTGGTCGTTGAAGAAGGCGAACAGACCGTAATAGTCGCGCTGGGAAACCGGGTCGAACTTGTGGTCGTGGCATTGCGCGCAGCCGATGCTCAGGCCCAGCAGGCCCGAACCCGTGGTGGCCACGCGGTCGAAGACCGACTCGATGCGGAACTGCTCCGGGTCGATGCCGCCTTCCTGGTTGATCTGGGTGTTGCGATGGAACCCGGTGGCCACGCGCTGGGCTAGGGTGGCTTCGGGCAGCAGGTCCCCGGCGAGTTGCTCGACCAGGAACGCGTCGAAGGGACGGTCGGCGTTGAGGGTCGCCACCACGGCGTCGCGGTAGGGCCAGATGGACCGGGGGGCGTCGATGCTGTAGCCGTTGGAGTCGGCATACCGGGCGACGTCGAGCCACCAGCGGCCCCAGCGTTCCCCGTGGTGTGGCGAGCCGAGCAGCCGGTCGACCACCCGGCGGCGCTCTGCAGGCGAATCGTGGGCGACGAAGTGCTCAACCTCCCCGGGCTCGGGCGGCAGGCCGATCAGGTCGAGGTGCACCCGGCGCAGCCAGGTGGCCGGATCGGCCGGGGGGGACGGCCGCAGGCCCTGCCGCCGCAGCCCATCGTCGATGAAGGCGTCGATCGGGTGGGGCGTCCCGGCCCCGGGCCCGCCGGTCGACTCCGGGACGTCGGGCACCGGTGGCCGCGTGGGCGCGACAAAGGCCCAGTGGACGAACACCCCGGCGGGTTCACCGACGGGCGCGGCCGCACCGTCGGCGATCCATCGTCGGATCCGCCCGATGTCTGCCGGATCGAGGGGCGTGCGCCGGTAGGGCATCCGGTCGATGCCGGGATGGCTGCCCTCGACCACCTGCACCAGCAGGCTGCCGTCGGGGTCACCGGGCCGCAGGGCTGGTCCGGAGTCGCCGCCGGCCCGGGCC
>VHCX01000084.1 GCA_016871615.1 Verrucomicrobiota bacterium | reverse complement strand
TGAAGCCATTGGCGTGGCCAAGGCGCTCCTCGCAGCGCTGGTAGGGTTCTGCGTGGAGGGCGCTGGAGCGTTCGCGGAGCATGGCTTCATTGACGAGGATGCGAATGCCCTCGGCGAAGCCGCTGGAGCCCTGTTCGGTGAGGAGTTGCAAGACGGTGGACAGGAGGTCGGGATGTTCTGAGTGGATCACGGTTGGGTGGGTGTGGATGTTTTTTGTCGAACACCCCAATCCGGCCCGTCCGTGGTCTACCATTGGCAACAATTTTTGCGATCCTGACCCCTGCGGGGTCGGTTGCGCTCGGCTCGTTACGCTCGCCATCGCTCCACCTCCCCCGCAGGGGTTGGAATGGAGCTTCCGGAGAGCAAATTACAGAAAGATTCGTTAACCGGCTGATTACGCGGGGGATCAGGGCCCTTTGTAGATCCGGATCCAATCAACCTGCAGTTCAAAGGGCCCCGCCTTCTTGTCCGCCAACTGCAAGCCGAGGCGGCGAATCTTGGCCGGGTTGAACGCTTTGTCCGGCAACCTGATGCCGCGCCATGAGCCGGTGAAACGCGTGAAAGGCACCTTAGCCTCGGTCCATTCGCCCTTGGTGGTCTGAAACCCGGCTTGGAAGGATACTTCACGACCGCGGTGTTCGGCATCGGTGCCGAAGCGCAGCTGATAGGTGCGGCCGTCACCTTTGACCCGCAGAACGACGCCGTCTGCCCCGCTCAGATCCATGTTCACATTTCCGGTGCGCAAAGAGGAAAAGCCGCCGTTGTTTTCTAGCGAAAGCGTGCCGAAGAACCGCAGCATGCCGTCCTTGCCGATCTCGCATTTGCCATTCGACAGGCCGCCCATCACGCCGTCATCAACAATTCGCCAGTCGAGTTTTTCGGATTCCCCGGACGCGAACTCCGCCACCGACTGTTGTGCGCCAGCGATCAAGGGCAGGAGAGCGGTTACGGCGGCAATGACAGCGTTCCGAAATTTCATGCCGCAATGAGCCATCGGATTCCGGGCGCGCCAGCGGGAATTTTGGCGGCCCGACATTCCCTGAAAGGCCAATACGTTTGCGGCGTCGAAAACGGGCGGCGCGGCAGGAAGAACGTTGTGCCCTTGCGGTCTCCGGCCCTGTGGAACTATGGGCTGCCGTGCACAAGACCGACGGTCTCGAGATCACTGGCATCTACCAGATAGCGGATGGGCGAGTTGTAATCGTCGGTCTCGATGTCGGTGGTGACGATCGTCCGAGGCCTCGCCGTCCTGGCGGGCGTTGCATCGGAACGACCTGCTGCCCCACGCATCGTCGGTGCCTCGGTCAAGACGGAAACGGGCCGTGTGGCTGTGGGATCTTGCAGAGGACCGCTTCAAGGACGCGATCAAGACCCTCGACTTCCTCGCCCGGGAGCACCTGCACACAGTGGCCAATCTGGAGCACGGGGCCGGAACCGAGGCGAACCGAGGCCTGATGAAGCGGACCACTCGGGATCTGGCCGGTGGACCTCAGGTCTGGGTCTTGGGTCATCTGGAAGGGCCGCTGAGTTCAGAGCGGCAGAGGACAGTCCACGAGCGCGAGGACCTCGAACGGGAAGTCGCCTACTTCCGCTCGCACCGGGACCATCTCAACTACCAGCAGCGGGAGCCGGAGGGTTCACCACCGGGAAGTGGCGCCATCGAGTCCTCGGCAAGCAACTTCTAGCCCCGATTTGAGGTTGTGGACATTTCGGGGGACGGCTGCGCCTTTCTCCCCCGCGTCGACTAAGCGTCGCGGTCAAAAACAAAGACCCACCCCTTCTCTGGAACTGCCATCCAGCAACAACTTCGGGAGGCACCGTCGGAGGGGTGACGTGCTCATGGGGGATTGTTTTCGACCGTTGGGGTGGCTGGGCTAGGGGGTTGCACACACGGATTTCTAGAGGCGCTTCACTCGGATTGCGCGGTAGCGGACAAATTTTCCTGCGTAATCTCGGGGATTGCCGCCACCGTGAACCTGCAGGGCGATGCCGCCACGGGCCGGGTGGCGTGCCTCGGTTTCGGTCCATTCCATTATCTTCACGCCGTTGATCCACGTCGTGATGCTCGGCTTGTCGCCGCCGGTGATGCGGGCGCGGAGCTCGTTCCATTCGCCGTGTCGCCAGAACTTCGACCACGCCTCGGGCAGCACAGGCAGGGGAGTTGACGGGTTGCCGGTGGACTTTGCATCGATGGTCGTGACCTTGTCTGTGAAGTTGTAGTTCCGCAGGTGCGGCTTGCCGCCTAGACCTTCGCCATAGATGCCCATGAGGTTGCCCCCTGCGTGGTAATCGATCATGGCCTGGTAGGCCTTGCCGTCTTCGGTGCTGCGGAGGAAGAGGCCGCTGTCCGGGCCGAAATCATTCTTCATCTCCACCACCACCTCGAAGTCGCCGAACTTCTCGTCGGTGACGATGATGCCGCCGTTGCCAGGCTGGTCCTGCGAACCGTGGATGGCGCCGTCCACGACCTCCCATTTTCCGCCGCTGGTGTTCTTGCTCGTGCGCGAATGGCCTGTCTTGGTGCTGACGTGCCAACCGGTGAGCGTCTTGCCATCAAAAAGTGTCTGCCAGCCGTCCTGATCCGGCTCGGTGGCGCGCGCGCCGGTCATGAATGAGAAGAGGAGTGCGAGTATGGCTTGTTTCTTCATGGGGATGGATTGGTGAAAGACTTGCGTCTCATTCTGTCTAGGGTGCCGGTCCGTGGACGCCTGCTGTCTCGACCGGCCGGCACCTCAGGTCCGCGATAAAGAATTCCAGCCGTCGCGGTCTCCTGCAGCAGGAGTTCAGAGAGCAACGGCAGGGCGGGTTGGAGCCGTTTCCAGAGGTAGGCGGCGAGGTTCTCCGTCGTTGGAATTTCCAGACCGGGCAGGTCGTTGAGGAGATGATGATCCAGATCGGCCAGCACGGGCAGAACGGCGCCTTTGATGTCCTCGTAGGCCACGACCATGCCTGTGGTCGGTTGGATTGAGCCTGCGCACCGGACTTCCAGATGAAAGGTGTGGCCGTGAATTCGCCCGCAGCGATGGCCGGGCTTCAGCCCGGGCAGCCGGTGCGCGGCGTCGAACGAGAAGCGTTTGAACACGGTGGGCATAAGCTCAGGCGAGACGGTCTTTGTCGCCCGCGTGCAAGAGTTTCACGGCCATACCTACAACGTCATCCGGCGCATCATACTGGCGCGCGGTGATGGCCAATGCCTCAAGCGCGCGTCGGCTGAGGCACACCGGCTCCGGAGTCTGCGCAGCCAAGTGGCGCAGCACATGCGTCGGCACTTCCACGTCGTCGCACCAGCAACGCCCCTTGTAGAGGCTGCCCGATGCTAGCCGACACTGGTTGTCTTCGCCCGTTAGCGGGCATCGCCGGTCGAAGGCGAGAACCGGGCTAGGGTGGGAGGGACATTCATTGATCTGAAACATTCTCGTGTAAAAAGACTACGAATTTGAGTAATTGGCAAATAAGCGCATCAGAAATTTGCCCTGTAACGGCGTGCTGGAACGCGGCCTTTTCGGCCTGAGCAGCGGTGTGTCGTCCTGAGCATTTTTCTTCCTGCAATTTCTGCGGGCATCAGTTCGCCTGTGGATTCGGGGAGGCCATGTTCAGATGCGGGTTCCTTTGATTGATCGCGGCAAGGTGGCCAAGGGCGTTGACCTGCCCCTGGTGTTCCTCCATCCACTCGTTGATGTTGCTCATGCTGGGAGATCTTGACTTCAGTTTGCCCGTCCGATCCTCGATGTCGAGCAGTTGCCTTTCCACCGGGGCAATAGCTTTCGCACCAAGGGAACGCCGAGAAGCGGGTGTAACCCCGGGGGGTCAACCGCTTGACTCGGTCACGTCCGACCCAACTCGCAGCCCTCGTAAAGCGCATCCTACCCAGGTTTTGAGGCTAAGATTTGAGGCGTGGGTCCCTCGCGACCCAATCGCGGGAATTCGCCCCCTCCCACCCCTACCCCGTGGGGACGGTCTGGCCGCGGGAAAGGGATCCCTTAGGGGGCCTACTTAGATTAGGACGGAGAGTGACTCACATTGCGGTCTGGCGAGGCGATAGCGGGCTCGACGCCAACAACCCCCGTGTTGAATCGCGTCCACCGATCTGCCCCGTCACGACTCCTCGAAACAGACAGTTGGTAAGAGATTCACCAGAACTGGACGGAACCTTTCCTGACTGATGAGAATCCCAGACTCGTGACACCCGTAAACACCCCTGACTTTGGCGGCGTTGTTGGAACTGGGTGCTGTAACTTTTAGCCTTCCGTTGCAGAAAGCCCTTAGAATCAAGATGGTCGGGGCGGTGAGATTTGAACTCACGACCTTCTGAACCCCATTCAGACGCGCTACCAAGCTACGCTACGCCCCGACCAGGTGCTCTTACGAGCGGGCGGACTATCCAGAAAGCCCCCGACCGGGGCAACAGATTCTTCGAGCAAATCTTCCGCGCCGGTTCGGTCATGACCACCATCACGCCCGCCGGCTTCATCCCCGAACGAGGAGCAGGGAGTGCGCGCCAAGGCCGATGATCAGAGCGGTTCGGCGATGAGGTCGTAGTCGGTGTGGCCGATGATGCGGACCTTGCAGAACTTCCCGATGGGCACCTTGCCACGGATGTAGACGCGGCCATCGATGTCCGGCGCGTCGGCCTCGCCCCGGGCGATGGTGTAGCGCCCCTTCAGGGCCAGACCGCCGGCGTCCTCTCCCCGGATGAGTCCATGCTCCCACGAGCTGATGTTCGCCTTGGCCAACTCCTTGGCCGACGCCTCGCCTTCGGTGAGCACCTTGAGGGTGCGACCGACGAAGCCCTCGGCCACGCCCACCGCCACGCGATGCTGCGCGGCCATGGCCTGCTCCCGTCGCTTCTGCCGGGTCTTGGGGGTCACCTGCTGCTCCATCTTGCCGGCCACCGTTCCGTCCTCGCGGCTGTAGGCGAAGATGCCCAGGCGCTCGAAACGGGTCTCCTCGATGAAGTCGATCAGCGTCTTGAAATGGGCGGCGCTCTCGCCGGGGAACCCGACGATGAAGGTCGTGCGCAAGGCGATGCCCGGGATGCCCGCCCGCATGCGGGCGATCAGGTCGCGGATGTACTGGCCGGAGGTCTCGCGGCGCATGCGGGCCAGCATGTCGTCATGGATGTGCTGCAGCGGCATGTCCACGTACCGGGCGACCTTCGGGCATTCGGCGATGGTGCGGATCAGTTCGTCGGTCCAGTGGGCCGGATGGGTGTAGAGCAGCCGGATCCAAAAATCGCCCTTCAGCGCGTTCAACTCGCGCAGCAGCGTGCACAGGGTGGTCGCGTCGACCGGCAGGGCCTGGGTTGCGGCCTTGAAGCGTTCGGGTGACGAGATGGCCCGGCTGTGGTTCGGGCGCAGGTCGAGGCCGTAATAGGTCGAATCCTGCGAGATGAGGTTCAGCTCGCGGACGCCGTCGGCGATGAGCGCCTTGGCCTCGGCCACGATGTCGGCCTTGGCCCGGCTGCGGTGGGAGCCGCGCATCCGGGGGATGATGCAGAAGCTGCACGGATGGTTGCAGCCCTCGGCGATCTTCACATAGGCGAAGTGCTTCGGCGTGAGGCGAAACCGCGGGGTCTCGAACTGCGGGATGTAGTTCGGCCGGACCGTGACATCGACCGAAGGGGCCGCCGGTTGGGACGCCGCGGCGGTCAGGGCGATGCGGCTCTTGCCGAAGCGGTCGGTGCCGCGGAGGGCGGTCTCGGTCGTGTGGTCGTAGGCCGGGGCCTGCTTCTCCAATTCCTTGAGGCGCCCCTTCACGCGGACGCCCTTGGACTCCTCCGGCGAATCGGACCCGGAACCCACCCGCGAGGCGCGCTTGGCGATGGCCTCGTCCACGAGCGACCCCACGCGCTCCACCTGGTCGATGCCCATGAACACGTCGACCTCGGGCATGAGCTTGGGCAACTCGTCGCGATAGCGCTGAGGCATGCAGCCCGAGACGATGAGCGCCTGGCCCCGGTGCGAGGCCTCGCGCAGCGCGTTGTGCTCGAGGATGGTGTCGACCGACTCCTCCTGCGCGGCGTCGATGAAGGAGCAGGTGTTGACGATGACCGCGTCGGCCTGCGAGGCGTCGTTGACGATCTCGATGCCCTCCTTGAGCAACGATCCGAGCATGATCTCGGCGTCCACCAGATTCTTGGCGCACCCCAGGGAGATGAGTCCCACGCGGCGGGGACGGGAGGCGGGCGGCTTGGGCGGGGTCGGCTTCTTGCTCACAGGACCGGGAGGCTACCGATCCGGGCCGAAGGCCAGCAATCCCGCAGAATGATCCTGCCGAGGGCACCTCGAGGGGCGCCCGCCCTGGGTCCATGACCCGATCCCGTCGTGGGCCCGTCGCCGGACCCGGCACCTCATTGGCGCTCGTATTCGCCCTGGTTGACCCGCTTGAAGACCGTGAATCCGGCCTTCTTGGCATCGGTCGTGGACAGGGGCTTGAGGTAGTGCGGGGTGCTGAAGCCCGAGATCACCTTGCGGATGGGCTTCCGGCAGGCCGGGCAGGCGTTGAGCTCGGGCGCGGTGATCGGGCGGCGCAGCGTGAAGCGGCCGCCGCAGGCGGCGCAGTTGCCGTCACACAATTCGTATTCGTACAGGGGCATGGGTCGGGGATTTCCGGGGCGTGGACGCCCGGGCTGCTATCCGTCACCGGTAGGCTGACGGGTTTTGTGGCGCGGGCAATCCCGGAAGGATCCGGATCCGGGTGCGGGAGGGGTTCCGGTGCCGCCACCGCCCCACCGCATGTCGAGTTCTGAGATCCCCCCGGGGGAAACGGCATGACAGGGCGGCTGGACGGACGGCAGTCTGAGCGGGCACATCATGACCGAGCTTGTCCTCCACGCCACGCACCTGACCGAGACCGCCGTCGCCGCCATCGCCGAACGCCTGGGCCGGTCGCCCGACCTCTCCAGCGGCAGCGTGGCCCGATGGCGCAACGTGCCGGCGAACCCCGACCTGCAGGCCCTGGCCGAGTCGCACCGGGCGGACCTCGCCTTCGTGCCCGAAGGCCGGCGGTCGGAGGACTTCCGCCTGCTGGTCATGGACATGGACTCGACCCTCATCACCATCGAGTGCATCGACGAGATCGCCGACCGCATCGGCGTCAAACCGCAGGTCTCGGCCATCACCGAGGCGGCCATGCGCGGGGAACTCGACTTCGCCGGGGCGCTGCGGCGGCGGGTGGCCCTGCTGGAAGGGCTCGAGGAATCCGCGCTCGAGGGGGTGTACACGGAGCGACTGCGTCTTTCACCGGGGGCCGAGACGCTGCTCGAGGCCGCGCGGGCGGCGGGCTGGAAGACCCTGCTGGTCTCCGGGGGGTTCACCTTCTTCACGCGGCGGCTGCAGGACCGCCTCGGGTTGGACCACACGGTGGCCAACACGCTCGAGACCCACGCCGGCCGCCTCACCGGCCGGGTGCTGGGCGAAATCGTGGACGCCGAACGCAAGGCGGGCGAGCTGCGCGCCCTGGCCGGACGCCTCGGGGTCGACGCCTCGCGGGCCATCGCCCTCGGCGACGGGGCCAACGACCTGAAGATGATGCACGCCGCCGGCATCGGCATCGCCTACCGGGCCAAGCCGGTGGTGCGCCAGCAGGCCACGCACGCCCTCAATTTCAGCGGGTTGGACGGAGTGTTGAACCTCTTTGCCTCGACCTGAGCCCCGGGACGGCACCGCCTAGTCGGCCACGGTGGCGACCCCGCCGGACGTCGTCGGCAGGGCGGGCTCGAGCAGGTCGGGCACGGCCACGCCCTCGGCGGCCAGGGCCGACCCCAGCGCATCGAAATCCCACAGGTGGGCCGCATGGACCACGGTCCCGGCCACCAGGCGTCGCCCCCGCGGATCCCAGGCCAGCGAGGTGAGGCGCAGCCGCTCGGGCATCCGCACCTGCGACACCGTGGAGCCGTCCTGCGCCTCGAGCAGGTGGATGGATCGGGTGCCCAGCGCCACGGCCAACCGCCGTCCATCCGGGGTCACGGCCAGACGTCCATAGACGCCGACCGGGTCGAGCACCCGATGCCAGAGGAGCCTCCCAGAGTCGCGGTCCCAGGCCATGACCCCGTGGGTCGCCGCACCGAAGACCCGGGAGGACAACGGGCAGAAGACCAGTTCGCCGGCCTCGCCGACCTCGGACGGATCGCGCGGCATCTCGAGGCGCGTCACCGGGAAGCCGTCGGCCGGGCGGATCACGGCCGGCGGCGCATCCAGGCCCCAGCTGCCAAGATGGCCGCGACCGGAGGGATCGACCGAGCCGATGACGCCGCGGGGCGGGAGGTCCACCGGAACCCAATCGGCTCCGTCCGTGGCACCCGATGGACCGCCGGGATCAGGCCCCAGGAACGATCCGTTCGTGGACACCAGCCACACGCGCCCGGAGGACGTCACGGCTCCACGACCCGGCCCGGGTAGCCGGCGCGTGCCAAGCAGTCGCAGGCCCTGGCGATCGGGATCGCCCTCGACGGCGAACGAGAAGACGTTGGTGAAGCCCAGCGCCCAGAGGCGGGTGCCGTCGGGCGAGAAGGCCAGGTGCTGGATCATCCGGTCGTCGCAGGGCCAGAAGGCGGCGCGCCCGCGCCCGGAGCGCGGGTACAGACGCACCCCGTCGTAGGAACCGCTGGCCCAGCGGTCGCCGGCCGGATGGAAGCGCACGACCGCCGGTCCGGCGTTGGTCTCGGTCGGGAGCGTGGGAGGGAGGGCCGGGAGGACCGACCACCCGGTCGGCGGATCGAACCGGAGCAGCTCCCACTGGGCGTCATCCCGCCACGCGATCCACCGGCCGTCCGGCGACCATTGGACCGCTGCGCCGGCGGCCCCGTGCTCGGCCAGAACGGTCTCGCTCGACCAGTCCCACACCCGGGACCGGCCGTTGTAGCCCGTGGTGAGCGTCCACGCCGAGTCGGGCGAGACCGCCAGTCCGAGCAGGCCATGATCCTCCTTCACCAGGCGCTTGACCGGTGCGGCCGGGCGGTCGAAACGCGCCACGAAGACCTGCATCTCGGAGGCGACCTGCAGGAGGTCGCCCTCGGGGTTCCACGCCAGCACCTGCACCGACTCGCCGGGCGGCAGCTCCAGGTGCCGTTCCACGCGGGCCCGCTCCAGGCTGGCGAACCGCACCACCGGATTGGTCGCGTTGATCACCGCCACCCAGAGGCCGTCGGGGCTGACGACCAGGTCGTGCGGGGGAACCCCGACCGGGACGCGGCGGGCCGGGCCGGGATGGCCGATCGGCAGCAGGTCGAAGGCGTGGTCCGCGCGCCCGGCGAGCAGCCAGCGGCCGTCGGGGGTGAACTCGCGGCCGAGGTACTTGGGATCCAGCCGTAACGAGAGCCGGGACCGGCCGTCGGTGCGGGAAACGACCTGGAACCGTTCGGCGGCGTCGCGGACCAGCAGCCACCGTCCGTCGAGGCTGACCGAGCTGATGAACTCGAGACCGAGCCCGGGCGACGGCGGCGGGATCGCCTCCGGGGCGGCCCCCGACCGGACCGGGAGGGCCTCGAGCCATCCGTCGGGGCCCGGCCGGAAGAGCCGTCTCAGGTCGGGATCGAAGAGGCCGGTGGCGGAGGCCAGCCGACCGACCGGCCATCGGCGCGGGACATCCAGCGGGCGCCCGAGAGGGGGCCTCCATGGCGCCTTCTCGGGCACGATCTCCGGCACCAGCAGGGCCGCGGCGACGAGGTCACGCACCTCGGGCCGGCCCGGCTCGAGCGCGAGGGCCTCCCGCAGGGTCACGAGGGCCCGGGAACGCGCGGCGGGGGCGACGTCGTTCAGCGCATCACGCGCCCGGCTGACCAGAAGGTCCACCCGCTGCGAGCGGTTCTCCGCCTGGCGCACCGCCTCGTCGCGGGCCCGGTCGTGACGCACGGCTGCGACGATGCCGGCAACCAGGCCCAGCACGGCGAGCAGGGCCGTCGTCCGGAGGAGGAGGCGCTGCCGACGTTCCCGGGCGCGCAGCCGGCGCACCGAGCGGCCGCCGCGGAGCAGCAGCAGCTCGTCCCGGACCTCGCGGGCATCGCGGTGGCGCCGGGCGGGATCACGCGCCCCGAGCCGGAGCACGATCTCGTGGAACTCCCACTCGATGGCATGTCCCGGCTGGAGCCATTCGGCCGGTGTCCCGGGGAACTCCGCCAACCGCATGCCGGTGGAGATCTCGTAGAGCACCATGCCCAGGCTGTAGAGGTCGGCCTGCGGCAGGCCCGGGCCCTCCGGGGCGATGTAGCCGGTGGTACCCACGAGGCTGGAGCCCTCGCGCGCCTCGCTCACCAGCCCCACGTCGGCCAGGCAGGCGCGGCCCCGGAGCCGGATGATGTTGGAGGGCTTGATGTCGCGGTGCACCAGGCCCGCGCCGTGGAGGGTCTCGAGGGCGTCGGCCATCGCCAGCCCGACCTCGACGCACTCGGCGATCGGCAGACGCCCCCGCTGCCCGAGGTCGGTGCGCAGCGTGCGGGCGAGGTAGCCCAGGGTCCCCTCCCCCGGCGATCCGACGCCTCCCGGCCCGTCGACCGCATCGGCCAGTTCCATCACCGCGTAGAAGAACCCCGCCGCGTCGTCGCGACCGACCTGGAGGATCGGCACCAGGCTGGGGCACCGGCGCGACAGGGGCTCGTAGCGGCGGATGCCGTCGAACTCCCGGTGGAAGGGCTGCTCGCTCTCGAAGGACGACCGACGGATCAGCTTGATGGCCCGCGCCGTGCCCAGGACCGTGCGGCCCAGCCACACCGTGCCGTACGCGCCCGAGCCGATGACCTCGACGAGCTGGTGGTCGGGGATCACCGGGATCCCGTCGTGTGGATCGCTCGGTGACATGGGGTCTTCAGCCGCCCGCGTCCTCCTCCTGCCGGAGCCGCTTCAACTCGGCCTTCAGCAGCCGATGGACCCGGTATTTCGCCCGGTGGATGGCGATCGAGGAGGTCTGGAGGTTCTCCACGACCTGCGACATCGGCACCTCGTTGAGCACCAGCATCTCGTAGATCAGGTACTGCTTCTCGGTGACCTGCGCACGGACTCCCTCCAAGGCCCGCCGCAGGAGGTGTCCCTCCCACTCCGAGGCCCACAGCACCTCGAGGTCCGGGCGGAACTGGACGGCGGATTCATCGGCCTCCTCGTCGGCGGACGTGTCCTTTTCCTCGTTGGGGCAGACGATCCGCTCCCAGCGGGCCTTCCGGCGCTCCCGGTCGACCAGCCTGCGTCGGACGATGGTCAAGAGCCACGAGCGGAAGCTCCCCTTGGACCGGTCGTAGCGGAAAGCCGGGATCTGCTTGGCGACCGAAACCATGGTTTCCTGGACGATGTCCTCGGCATCCGTCTCGCTGAGACCGGCCTTGATGCCGATGGTGAAGATCAGCCGCCAGTAGGTCTCGAAGAACTGCTGCCACCCCTCCTGGTCTCCGAGATCCTTGAGCCGTATCAACAAGCTCTGACGGGTCGCGAAGAAGGACTTTTCGTTCGGTCGGTCGGCCATTGTCCGGGGATTGGACTTCTACTACCGCCGACCGTTTCGGTTGCGCAAGGGGTTTTCCCGGGAATCGCCCGCGGGCAGGCGCAGCCGCAGGGTTCCTGCGTGCCCCGGGACCCGGCCATCGGCGGGCAACGACGCCGTGATCCTCCGCGGGCAACGTTGTCCGAGAAGGACCACCACCGGCCGCCTCACAGCGCCCATGCCCGATAGTGGAGTGAGCCCTGTCAGACGTCGTTTGGATCCATGGAAGCGAACCTGCCGGCGCATCCGGAGAAGGCGCCCAGCCCCCCCAGAGCGCCTTGCCGTGTCCGGAGCGCCCAACGCACCGCACCCAGAATTGGTTCATGCAGGCGCGCGCCGGCCGCCGGGCCGCCGGGGTGGATCAAGTTCCGTCTTTCGTCGGACCGCCGGGATCGATAGTCTTTTCGAATGTTGTTTTCTGAGCTGGGTCTGCCGCCGGCGATGCTCGATGCCGTCGCGGAACTCGGTTACAAGGAGCCGACCCCCATCCAGGCCGGCGCCATCCCGCGGATCCTCGAGGGGCGGGACGTCATCGGTTCGGCACAGACCGGAACCGGAAAGACCGCCGCCTTCGCCCTGCCCATCCTGAGCCGGTTGGGAAGCCATGCCCCCCAACCGCGGTGCCTCATCCTCGAGCCGACCCGGGAACTGGCCGTCCAGACCTTCGAAAATTTCGAGAAGTTCGCCCGCTTCACCAACCTGCGCATCGGGCTGATCTACGGCGGGGTCGGCTACGGCAAGCAGCGCGACGACCTCAAGCGCGGCCTCGACGTCATCGTGGCGACGCCGGGCCGTCTCCTGGACCATCTCGGGGAAGGAGCCGCAAGGCTCGACGGCGTGAAGTTTCTGGTGCTCGACGAGGCCGATCGGATGCTGGACATGGGGTTCCTGCCGGATGTACGGCGCATCGTCCTCAAGTGCGGCAAACCCCGTCAGACCTCGCTCTTCTCCGCGACCATCCCCCCGGCCATCGAGACCCTGATCACCTGGGCCATGCACGATCCGGTGACCATCGAGATCGGGGCCCGGCGCTCCGTGGCCGACACCGTCAAGCACGTCCTGTATCCCGTCGCCGAGTTGCAGAAACCGGCCTTGCTCATCGCCCTGCTCCGGAAGATCCAGTGGGAGAGCGCCATCGTGTTTTGCCGCACACGGCGGGACGCCGACTCGGTCGAGGCCCTGCTGCGGCGCAACCAGCACAAGGCGGCCGTCATCCATTCGGACAGGTCCCAGAAAGAGCGGGAGGAGGCCCTGGAAGGCTTCAAGCAAGGCCGGCACGAAGTGCTGGTGGCGACCGACATCGCCGCCCGAGGCCTGGACATCGCGGATGTCTCCCACGTCATCAACTACAACGTGCCCGAGCACCCTGAGGATTACGTCCACCGGATCGGCCGGACCGGGCGTGCCATGAGTTCCGGAGATGCCCTGACCTTGTTCTGCGCGGGAGAAGCCGCCCAGGTGGCGTCCATCGAACGGTTCATCGGCAAGAAGGTTGAACGCGTCAAACTGACGGATTTCGCCTACACCTACACCGCCTTGTTCGACGAGGACAAGCTGGGGCCTGCATCGGGCCGGAAGCCAATGGGAGCCCGCATCGGCAAAGGGTATTACTTCGGTCCCTCCCGACGCAGGTGATCTGGCCTGTGGCCTCAAGGCTCCGTCGAACCGGGCCGGTGGACCCTTGGGCGCCGGTCATGGATGCCCATGTGAACCGTAAAGTGGATGGGCTCGGACGGGCCAGTTGGGCCGGTTGGGCCGGTTGGGCCGGTTGGGCCGGTTGGGCGGCTTATTTGGACAGGTTGGATCGGGTTGGCAGAGTCGCCTCAGGGACGCCGGGCGGTTCGGTCGGCTAGGTCGGCTAGGTCGGCTTGTTTGGGCAGGCTGGGTAGGGTTGGCAGAGTCGGCTCAGTGGGGCCGCTTGCGAGATTTATTGAGTCTCGCCCACTAGGATGACTTTGTCCGGGGCTTGCGGGTGGAGAAAACGGTTGTCACCGGAACACGCGAGCCTCAATAGGCCGGTCAGTTAGGCGTCCCCTCAGCCCACCACGTCCACGCGCAGGTCGCGCAGGGCCATCAGGCCTGGCAGCGGCACCGCCCGGATCGGCCGCGCCCCGCTGCGCCGGCGTGGCCCGAAGCGTTGTCGGTACCGTTCGAACAC
>VHCX01000083.1 GCA_016871615.1 Verrucomicrobiota bacterium | reverse complement strand
TGCGCGGACGGACCCGGGCCCGGGGACGACGGGGACGGGGGAACGGGGTCCTCGCCGCATCCGCCCCAGGGGTGGCAACGGCACAACCGACCGAGGGAGAGGATCGAGCCGCGACCCGCGCCGTGCATGCCGATGGCCTCCTGGGCGTAGACCGAGCAGGTCGGCACGAACCGGCAACCCGACCCGGGACCGAGGAGGAACCGCTTCATCGGGGAACCCACCCAACGGTAGACCCGGAGCAGGGCGAGGAGGAGATGTTGCAGGGGGTTCACGGGGCGTCCGATGGGGTCCGGAGGGATGGGTTGGCGAGGGACCCGGTGGGGGCGGGAGCGACGGCGGCAGGCCTTTCGGCCGACCGGGGCCCCGGGACCGTGAATCCACCGGGAGGCCCAGAGGTGGCCATGCGGTCGGGGCTCCGGTCGGAGGCGCGCAGCCGGGCCCTGGAGAGGGCACGAAGGTAGTCTTTCCGGACCGCCTCCAACCCCCCGGAGGCGATCGACTGCCGGGCCACCAGGACCATGGACACCGGCGCGAGGACCTCGTGCTGATGCTGGCGGAACACCTCGCGCAGCAGTCGCCGGGCCCGGGAACGGACCACGGCAGAACCGATCTTTCGGCCGGTCACGACCCCGAGTCGCAACCGTTCGGCGGGAAGCCAGTTGAGGATGAGCGTCCCGGAGATCTCACGCCGGCCCTCCTCCTTCAGGCGGGCGAACTCGGAGGACCGGGCGATGCTGAGCCTCCGTCGGGAGAATCGGAGCCGCGGCGGCTGGTTCATCGCGGCAGGGGGCGGAGCACCGGTACACGTTCGGTGGAAGGACGCTCCGGCCCGTTGGGCCTCACACCGGGGTCAGGCGCTTGCGGCCCACCCGGCGGCGGTTGTTGAGGATGGCGCGACCGCTCTTGGTCGCCGTGCGGGCGCGGAACCCGTGCTGGCGCTGGCGGCGGATCTTTGACGGTTGATACTGGCGTTTCATCGCTGTGGGACCGCCGGCGTCAATGCCAACGGAGCCGCGCACCCTACCCGGCGGACCGTTCGAGTCAAGCCTGTGAACGCGACAACCGATTCACCGTTTCGGGACAGGTTCTCCGCCAGGAAGGGCTGCCCGCCGGGGCCGGAATGCCCCGTGTCGGTCCTGGGGTCGCCCATCAGTCGAGGGGCCTAGTCCCTGGCCGCCGGACTGGTCACGGGAAGGCCTTTGGGCCACCCTCGCGGCGATGAAGTTCACCGTGGTCCATTATGGGGATCCCATCCTCCGGCAACGCGGGGCGCGAGTCGACACCGTCGACGAGGCCCTGCGCGGGACGATCGCCGGCATGTTCGACACCATGTACGAGTCCCACGGCATCGGGCTGGCGGCGCAGCAGGTGGGGCTGGCCCTGCAGTTGGCCGTCATCGACGTCCGCGGGGTGAAGGACCGTCCCAGCCAACTCTGGATCTCGGGTCAACCCGCCGACGTCGACGCCTTCATGCCCCTGGTGCTCATCAACCCGGGGATCCGTCCGGTGGGCGACCCGGTCGGCGGTCCCGAGGGCTGCCTGAGCTTCCCCGAGATCTACGGCGAGGTCTGCCGACCGGCCGAGGTGGAGGTCCAGGCACTGAACGACCGCAACGAGACCTTCGAGTTCAAGGCCGGCGGGCTGCTGGCACGGGCGATCCAGCACGAGGTGGATCACCTCAACGGCGTGCTCTTCATCGACCGCATGGACTCCAAGAACCGCACGGAGGTGAAGGGTGAGGTGGACACCCTCCAGGCGGAGACCAAGAAACGGCTCGGGCGCCGCTGATCCCACGGCCGGAACGGCTCTCCCGGAGACGGCCGCGCCGCGGCATCCCACCTCTCCCCTCAAACGGCTGCAGGCTTTGGGTGTCAGTCGCGGGTGATGGCCATCAGGCGGTTCCGGAGCTCGACCCGGCCGGCCTCCCGGGCCGCCTCGTCCGCCTCCCGGGGCACCCAAAGGGGCTCGCCGAAGACCACCTCGCAGCGGCTGAACGGAACCGGGATCTGGAACCGGTCCCAGCTGCGCAACGTCCATCTCCATCCCAGTCGGAACGACACCGGCACGATGGGCAGGCCGGTCAACTGGGCCAGCGCGATGACGCCGGGATGGGGCTCGTAACGGGGCCCTCTCGGGCCGTCGGGCGTGACGGCCAGATCGCAGCCCCCCGACGCGGCCGAGACCAGCTCGCGGACGGCCGGGGCGCCGCGCCGGCTGGAGGACCCCCGGATGCCGACCACCCCGAAGTGCTCCAGCACCCGGGCCAGCAGGCCCCCGTCGCGGCTGGCGCTGACCAGGGCCGCCAGGCGGCGGCGGCTGCCGCACCGGGCAACGTGGCGACGGTAGAGGATCAGTGAAAGGGCCAGCCGGTTGTGCCAGATGGCGAAGATCGCCCGCTGCTCGGTGGCCGTGTCGTTGAAGAACGAATGGTCGGTCCAGCGCCAACGCAGGCTGGCGGCCAGCGCCCGGGCCAGCACGAAGATCGCCCGCGCGGCCAGACGGCCATGCCACCGGGCGGACTCCGGGATCACCACCGACGACACGACACCGGCCGCCGGGCTCGGGGAGCGTGGGGCGGGCTTCATCCGGGTCCCTGGGCGCTGCGGCGCAAGCAGGCCCGGATCAACTGCTCCGCAGTGGCCTCGGCCCCCAGCATCGCCAGGGCTGCACGCGCCGCGTCGTGCGCCTCCGACGGCTTCACGCCGAGAGCCATCAGGGCGGCCACCGCGTCGGCCCCTCGGGTGTCCGCCCCCGCGGCGCCGGACACCGGCGGGCCGGCCGGGATCGGCGCGGCCATGCCCGCACCGCCCCCGAAGCCCCCGAGCTTGTCCCGCAATTCGACCACGATCCGCTCGGCGGTCTTGCGGCCGACGCCCTGCACCGCCGACAGGGCCTTGACATCCCCCGCCGCCACGGCGCTGCGGAAGGCGGCGATGCTCATGCCGCTGAGCACGCCGAGGGCGATCTTCGGCCCGATGCCGCTGACCGTGTGGATGAGCAGGCGGAAGAGGTCCCGCTCGGCGGCCGTCAGGAAGCCGTACAGCAGGTGCGCGTCCTCGCGGATGGCCAGGTGGGTGAGCAGGCGCACCTCGGAGCCGACGGCCGGAAGCCGGTCATACGAGGACAACGGCACGAGAACCTCGTAGCCCACCCCGTGGACGTCGACGACCACCTGGGTGGGCAGCGCCTCGACCAGATTGCCTTTGAGAAACGTGATCAACCCCCTCGGAAATGCGGGTTCGCGGGCCGGGAATCAAGTCCGGGCATCGCAAAAACACCCATCCGCATCTTCGGTGCAGACAAGTCCGGGGTTTCCGATTACACCGTTGGTTCATGAATCCCCGGAGGTCCTCCGCCGTCGCCGCAGGCTTCACGCTGATCGAGCTGCTGGTGGTCATCGCCATCATCGCCATCCTGGCCGGAATGCTCCTGCCGGCCCTCTCGAAGGCCAAGGAGAAGGCCAAGTCCTCGAACTGCTCGAGCAACCTGCGCCAGGTGATGATCTCGGAGGCGCTCTACGCGTCCGACAACCAGGGATTCTTCACGCCGACCTTCTGGGTCCGGGGCGACAACGTGAACCGGCGCCTCTGGTTCAACTTCCTCAAGCCCTACCTGCAGACCACGAACATCGTCATCTGCCCGACGAAGACCCCGGGGTTCAAGAAGGCCTGGGCGATCTATGCCTCGGACCAGACCGATCGCATGATCTCGAACTACCAGATGAACTTCAAGGCGGGTGGCTGCGACTGGCCCAACGTCTGGGACGTGAAGGACTACCCGCCGGTCAAGGACTCCGGCATGGTCTCGCCGGCGGCGACCGTGGTGATCACCGATGGCGGCACCAAGCCCCGCTCGGCAGATGCCAGAGACCCACTGAAGTGCGTGACCGAGAAGACCCCCGAGAAGGCCGGCGCCTGGGTCCTGCATGACCCGGTCAACGACGCGCCGTGCAGCGGTTGTGTCACCTCCGATGATCCCAACTGGGGCGGTCCGCAACTGAGGCACTCCGGCAAGAGCGTGGTGGCCTTCGGCGAAGGCCATGTCGAGCTGCTCAAGAGCTCCCGCTGGTACTGGGGAGGCTCGCCGTGGCTCAACCCGAATATCGGCGGCGGCAACTGAGCCTTCCTCCGGCTCCATCTCTGGGCCAACGCCGTCGACGCCACCACACCAGCGGACCTCCCGGACCGCTTCCGAAGCCTTGAAGCGCGGGCCCGGCACCGCCGTCAGGGCATTTGACACGGCCGACCGACCCGGCGGTATCCTCCGACCCGACAACTGTCCATGAATCGAATCGTCGCCCTCACCACGACCGCCCTGACCCTGTCCGCCGGGCTGCTGCTCCAAGCCGCCGACCCGGTCGACTTCAAGAAGCAGGTCCGCCCCATCCTCGAGGTCTACTGCCTCAAATGCCACGGCACCGAGAAACCCAAGGGGGACCTGGTGATGGTGACGCGCGCCGATGCGATCAAGGGAGGCGAGAGCGGCACCGCCCTGGTCCCGGGCGACCCGGCCAAGAGCAAGCTGTACACCACGACGACGCTGCCCGACGGGCACGACGACCTGATGCCGCCCAAGGGCGAACGGCTCAACAGCCGTCAGCAGGAGACGCTCAAGGCCTGGATCCAGGAGGGCGCGGCCTGGCCCGAGTCGATCAAGCTGTCGCAGAAGCAGAAGGTCGACTTCGTCAAGGAGGTGAAGCCGATCTTCGAGGTGCACTGCGTCGCCTGCCACAAGGAAGGCCACGCCAAGGGCGACCTGCGCATGGATTCCAAGGCCGAGTTCTTCGCCTCCAAAACGGTGGTCCCCGGCGACGCCGAGGCCTCCACGGTGTACACCACCACCATCCTCCCGGCCGACCATGACGACCTGATGCCCCCGGCCAACAAGGGCGGCCCGCTGGCCAAGGCCAAGACCGATCTCATCCGCGACTGGATCGACCAGGGCGCCGAGTGGCCCGACGGGGTCACGCTGAGCCAGAAGGAGGCCGCCTCGCTGCTGACCCGCGACAACGACGCGATGCTCGCGGCGATCCACGCCCGGGTGCTCGAGGTCTCCAGGGAGACCGACGCGGCCGCCATGAAGGCCTACAGCGACTCGATCTCCGGCTCCGACGTGAAGTTCGAGATGCTGCCGATCCCGGCCGGCGAGTTCCTCATGGGCAGCCCGGCCGGCGAGGCCAAGCGCAAGGATGACGAAGGCCCTCAGCGCACGGTGAAGATCGAACCCTTCTGGATGGGCAAGACCGAGGTCACCTGGAACGAGTACGAACTCTTCCAGTTCCCCTCGCTGGAGAAGGGCACCAACGTGCCGACCGAGCGGATGGACCGCGAGCTCTGGCTCTCGATGTCCGAACTGCTGCCGGCCAACGCCAAGCCGGGCGTGAACCCCTACATCGGCAAGGAGTCCGACGCCGTGTCCCGGCCGACGACGCCCTATGTCGAGATGAGCTTCGGCATGGGCAAGGAGAACTTCCCCGCCATCTCCATGACCCACTACGCGGCCGTGAAGTACTGCAAGTGGCTCACCGCCAAGACCGGTCACTTCTACCGCCTGGCCACCGAGGCCGAGTGGGAGTACGCCTGCCGCGCCGGCACCACCACCAGGTATTCCTTCGGTGACGACGATTCCAAGCTGGGCGACCATGCATGGCACTTCGCCAACTCGGGCGAGAAGTACCAGCAGGTGGGCAAGAAGAAGCCCAATCCGTGGGGTCTTCACGACATGCACGGCAACGTGGCCGAGTGGGTGCTCGACGCCTACGTGGCCGACTACTCCAAGGTGGGTGACGTGCCCTACACCCCGGGGGCGTCGGAATACCCGCACGTGGCCCGCGGCGGCTCCTGGGACGAGGATCCCGAGGCGCTGCGCAGCGCGGTCCGGCGTGCCAGCGACGCGAGCTGGAAGATGCGCGATCCGCAGCTGCCCAAGTCCAAGTGGTACCTCACCGACGCGCAGTTCCTGGGCTTCCGCATCGTCCGTCCGCTGAAGGTGCCCTCCAAGGAGGAGATGGAGCGCTGCTGGACCAGCTTCCCGGTGCCCCAACCCTGACCATCGCACGCCTCGACAGCTCGGGCCATCGATGGCCCAAGCCCCACCCTCCCCCCTCTAGAAAGCCCCCACGCCATGTCCCTGAACCGACGCCAGTTCCTCCACGCCGCCGCCATCGCCGGGGCCGCCGCCGCAGCCGGCTGCCACGCCCCCCGGGTGTCGCGCCGGGTCTCCCCGAGCGAGAGGCTCAACCTGGGGATCATCGGCGTGGCCGGACGCGGCGGCGAGAACCTGGCCGGGGTGTCGAGCCAGAACATCGTGGCACTCTGCGACATCGATTCGGATCGCCTGGGCGCGGCCGCGGCCAAGCACCCGGGCGCCGCCCGGTACGCCGACTACCGTCGCCTGCTCGACCGCAACGACCTGGACGGCATCGTGGTGAGCACCCCGGACCACAGCCATGCCGTGATCGCCACGGCGGTCCTGGCCTCGGGGCGCAACCTCTACTGCGAGAAGCCCGTCACCCACACCATCTCCGAGGCCCGGGCTCTGGCCGCGAAGGTCACCCGTTCCGGCCGGGTGACCCAGACCGGCAACCAGATCCATTCGGGCGCCAACTACCGCCGGGTGGTCGAGCGCATCCGCTCCGGCGTCATCGGGCCGGTGCGCGAGGTGCACCACTGGACGGGATCGGTCTGGGACACCAAGCCCCTGCCCGGGCCGCAGCCCGTGCCGGCCAACATCGACTACGACCTGTGGCTGGGCCCGGTGAAGCCCATGCCCTACAGCTCGGAGTGGGTGCACTTCAACTGGCGTCGCTGGTGGCATTTCGGCGGCGGCACCCTGTCGGATTTCTGCTGCCACCACATGGACCTGGGCGTGTGGGCCCTCAATCTGCCCCTGCCCACGCGCATCCAGGCCGAAGGACCCGCTCCCGACGCCCACTGCGCGCCGCCGTGGATGATCGTGCACTACGACTTCCCGGCCCGCGGCGACGCTCCCGCGGTGCGCATGCACTGGTACAGCGGGGCCAAGCGTCCGCAGGTGCCCGGGACGCCCGACCTTGGCAAGTGGGGCGGCGGCACGCTCTTCGTCGGCGACAAGGGCATGCTCCTGGCCGATTACGGGCGCCACCTGCTCCTGCCCGAGGAGACCTTCCGGGGGGCCACGCCGCCGGCGCGCTCCATCCCGGATTCGATCGGCCACCACGAGGAGTGGATCGCCGCCTGCAAGGGCGTCGGCAAGACCGACTCCCCGCTGACCTACGGCTGCCACCTGACGGAAATCGGCCAACTCGGCAACCTCGCGTTCCGGACCGGCAAGGTCATCGAGTGGGATGCGCTGCGGTTGCGCGCCCGCGGCGTGCCCGAGGCCGACCGCTGGATCCACCACGAGTACCGCCCCGGCTGGAAGCTTTCCTGAGATCCAGCCGGGCAATCGAATCGAGCCCGGGCGACGATCCGAAGCACGGGTTCAAGACCCAGGTGCCGACCGACGTCCCACCATCAGCCAACGCGCAATCGATCCCTGCCATGAAGAAACTCCTCGGCATCCTCTCGGCCCTCCTGGCCAGCCTGTCCCTGAACGTCGCAGCGGCGGACAAACCGGCGCCCCAGGGCGGCAACGAGGCGCCCTCCGCGAAGCGGTTCAGAAACGTCGATGTCGCCGAATGGGAGAAGCTCCGCAAGGACCCGAACGTGGTGGTGCTGGACGTGCGGACCGCCGAGGAATTCGCCGAGGGCCACATGCCCGGCGCGATCAACCTCGATATCCGCGGCGGCAAGTTCGCCGAGACGGTGGCCGGCCTGGACAAGTCCAAGACCTACCTCGTGCATTGCGCCGTGGGCGGCCGCAGCGCCAAGGCCTGTGGCCAGATGGACGGCCTGAAGTTCGGGAAGGTGGTCAATCTCGCCGGCGGCATCACCGCCTGGGAGAAGGCCGGAAACCAGCCGGTCAAGGGCCGCTGAGCCCGGGCCCGCTGAGCCCAATCCTCCCGCGTCAGGAGAGGCCTTCCTCCGGAGCCCCTCTGGGCCGCCGCCTCGGAAACCCGTCCGGCATCCCGTCTTGCGGGATCACCGCCAAGGCGGTACCGATAACGAAATCTCCGTGAAGACCCCCCCCTCCCAGGCCAGCCTCTCGCGACGCGAGTTCACCCAGACGGCCCTGCTGACCGCCGGTGCCGTGGCCCTGGGGGCAGCCGCCCCGGCCTTGTCCGCCGCCGGGGCCGCCCCGAGACGCATCCGAACCGCCGTGATCGGCTGCGGCAGCGTGTCCAACCAATACCTGCCAGTGCTCAAGCGCTGCCCGTTCGTGGAGCTGGTGAGCGTCTGCGACATCCGCCCGGAGCGGGCCCGGAAGCAGGCCGAGGCCTACGGCGTGCCCCACCACCATCCCCACATCGAGGCCTTGTTGGCCGGGGCGCCCTTCGAGTTCCTGATCGACCTGACCGACATGCAGGCCCACGAGGCCGTCAATCGCCGCGCCCTGCAGGCCGGCAAGCATGTCTGGAGCGAGAAGCCCATCGCCAACAGCCTCGCCGCGGGCCAGGACCTGCTTCGGATGGCACGCCCCCGGAAGCTGCGCCTCTGGGGCGCGCCCATCACGGTCCAGAGTCCGCAATTCGCCTTCATGGCCCGCAAGATCGCCTCCGGCGAGCTTGGGCGGCTGGCCGCGGCCCACGCCTTCTACGGGCACGAGGGGCCGGACTGGTCATCGTTCTTCTACGAGAAGGGGGGCGGAAGCCTGCCGGACCTGGCGGTCTACAACCTCACCAGCCTGACCGGGCTGCTGGGACCGGTCCGACGGGTCACGGCGATGCTCAGCATCGTCACGCCGGATCGGGCCATCCACGAGAAGGGCACCATCCGGGTCACCGAGGAGGACAATGCGATGCTGCTGCTGGACCACGGGCAAGGCCTGATCTCCCACGTCCAGTCGGGCTTCAACTACTTCAACCCGCATGGTCACGACGGCAGCGGGGAGAAGCGGCACACCATCCAGATCACCGGGACGCGGGGCTACCTGGGACTCGTCGGCTACGATTGGGCGCCACAGGCCGTCGAGTGGGCCACGCCCGACCGGCCGGCGCTGGTGCGGGAGAGCACCGACCCGGGCGGGTACCTGTGGCAGCAGGGGGCGGCGCTCGCGGCGGAATGCCTGGCCACCGGCAGGGAACTCCTGGCGACGCCGGAGCACGCCCTGCACGTGCTGGAGATCATCACCGCGGCGCGTGCGGCGTCGGCGACGGGGCGGACCATCCCGCTCAAATCCACCTTCACCTGGCCGTTGCCGGTCTGACCGTGGCGGCCAGGAAGGCGGAGACGGGACCGGCAATCAGACGGCCTGCTCGCCGTACTCCCCGGTTCGGATCCGGATGACTTCCTCGACCGAGGAGACGAAGATCTTGCCGTCGCCGATCTTGCCGGTCTTGGCCCCTTGGACGATGGCATCGACCGCCGGTTGGGCCATCGCATCGGCCACCACCAGTTCGATCTTCAGCTTGGGAAGGAAATCGACCGTGTATTCGGAACCGCGGTAGATCTCGGTATGCCCTCTCTGCCGGCCAAACCCCTTCACCTCGGAGACCGTCATGCCGACCAAACCGGCCGTCTGGAGGGCAGCCTTCACATCCTCAAGGCGGAAGGGTTTGATGATGGATTCGATTTTTTTCATGCGCATCTCAGATCGATGAAAACCTCTCATCCATTTGCCAAATGGCGCAACAGATTCTCGGACCGAGGCGGACGCGCAAAATCTGCCACCCAGCCCGGGCAACACGATCTCCCCGATCTCCCCGGGGCCTCCGTGAACCGCGGACCCGGCGTGGGGCGACCTTGCCGGTCGACCGGCGCGGCCCCTTGGCCGCCGAACCATGGGGATCCCGAAACGGAACCGGGGCCACCCGTGCGGGCGACCCAGGTCGATCGGCAGGCGCGCCAGGGAACGGACACCTCCGATCCCCGGCGGGAGATCCGCTCAGGCCGTAGTGATTTCGATGGTGCGGGGCCGGACCTCTTCCACCTTGGGAAGCGTCACGGTCAAGACCCCGTCCTTGTGGGCCGCCTTCACCTGGTCGGCGCGGATCGGGCTCTCGAGGGTCACCCGGCGCTCGAAGCGCCCGAGGGCACGCTCGCGATAGGCGGCCTGGAGGTTCCCGCCCCGGGTTTCAGCCTTTCGCTGGCCGGTGATCGTCAACACGCCATCGTGGAAGGTCGCCTGGACATCCTCGCGGGCCACTCCCGGCAAATCCACGGTCACCGTGACCGTGTCGGCATCTTCGTGCACATCCAGATCCGGGCAGTAGGCCTGGGCGAGGTCGGGGGATCCGGCGAAGAACCGCTCCAGATCCCGCCCGAAGAGCGGCGAGAGCGGCGAAACAGGGCGAAGGGTCGAACGAGGAGTCGTCAGGAGGTTCATGATCGAGACTTGGGTTGCTGGTGGTTTGATTCTTGGAGCCGTTGCGGGCTCGTAGCCTCCCTCTGCTGGAGCAATGCCAGAGAGGACGCCGCAAAACCCACGGAGCATTATCGTTATTTTCCACCCGTATCTTTGCCGTTTGGAGTCGCTTCGAGCCGTTGGGGTCAGCCTGTCACGACACACGGGTCAACGTGACACACCCCGTTCCGGAGACGTTTCCCGGCTCCCGCTCCAGGCTCCGGGAGCCGGTGGGCGAAACGGTGGTCCGGCGATCTCTGGGCGCAGACCAGGGATCCTTGGCCGCGGACGGCGCCCGGACTGCCCGGACCGCCCGGACCGTCGCGGTGTCGCGGACCGTCGGAGTCCCCTGACCCGCGTGCGGCCGAACCATCCCAAGCGGGATGGTGAGTCTTGCCCTGAGGCACCATGCGCCGTTTTGGATGGCCCACGATGGGCCCCGGAGCGCATCCTGACCCCATGATTTCCCGACGGTCCCGGTGCGCCCTGTTGCTTCTGGCCCTGCAACTCCCCGCCGCCCTGTCGGCGGCCGAGCCGACGACGACGACGATCGCTCCCCAGCCCCCCAAGGCGATGATCGACGGCACGGGCCTGGGATGGCGGTCCTTGGGCGAGACCGATTTCACGGGCGTCAATTGCCCCACCAACACCTTCACCTGGCACACGAACGGGGTGCATTGCACCGGACAACCCGTGGGCGTCATCCGCTCGAGGCAGTCGTTCACCAACCTCGAGCTGGTCGCCGAGTGGCGGCATCTCAAGTCGGGAGGCAACTCGGGCATCTTCCTGTGGGCCAGCGAGGCCTCCATCAAGAATCTCGAAGCGGGCCGGGGACGCCTGCCCGACGGCATCGAGGTGCAGGTGCTGGACCACGGCTACACCGAGCAGTACGAGCGTGACCACAAGAAGAAGGCCGACTGGTTCACCACCCACGGCGACGTGTTCCCCACCGGGCCGGCCCGGATGACGCCCTTCCCCCCGGTCGCCCCGAACAGCATGCGCAGCTTCCCGCGCAAGAACCTCAGCCGCGGCGTGGGCGAGTGGAACCACTACTACGTGCGCGCCATCAACGGCGAGGTGCGCCTGTGGGTAAACGGCGAGGAGGTCTCCGGCGGCACCGGCTGTTCGCCCGCCAGCGGTTTCCTGTGCCTGGAGTCCGAGGGTTCCCCCGTCGAGTTCCGCAACCTGCGGATCCGCCAACTGCCCTGACGCCCGCCAACGGGACCATCCCTCCCGACGGACCCGACCGACCCGGCATGGCCTGGCTTGAGGCTCCCGGTCACGGACGGAGACGAAGGAAACAGGAGGAGCGGAGGGATCGACGGCGGGGGGGATGGTAGCGCGTACGGGAATCGACCCCGTCTTTCAGCCTTGAGAGGGCCGTGTCCTAGCCGATAGACGAACGCGCCGACTAGGTCACCATGGAAGCCGGTGGGGCAGGGTGTGTCAAACCGAGATTCGGGACGACTCTGGGGCTCAGGCTCAGGCGATGGGCTGCAAGGGCGCACGCTTGCGCTGGCGCAGGGCCTGCAACTCCGAGAGGAGTCCCAGGCGCTCGTCGTCCTCGAGGGCGGGGTCGGCCAAGCGGCCGTTGCCCAGGGCGATCTGGCGCTCCAGCCAGGCATCGCGCAGGCGCCGGATCACGTCGGCCAATTGACGCTCGGGCTCCGGGATTTCCCGCTGCTCGGTGGCCGCCTCGGTGATCACCGATTGCGCGACCGGATCCTCCTCGAAGCGCCCCAGCAGGCCGGCCACATCCCCGGCGGTCTGGAAATGCACGGCGAGCACGCGCTGCACCACCGGCGTGGGAACCCAGTCCGGGTCCAGATGGGCGGTGGCGAAGTCGCGCAGTTCCGACGACAGGAACACGTACTTGAGCAGCCACAGTTCGTTGGGACCGGGACGCTCGACCTCCACCTCGACGCCCGGTTCGGCCGGATCCTCCTGTCCGGCGCCCGCGGGCGTCGGCCGACCCCGCGCCCCGGCCGCCTGCTTGCGGAACTCGGCGCGCACCGCCTGCACGTCCACGCCCAGCCGCTGGGCCGTCCGCTGCGCGTAGGTGTCGACCAGCACGGCATTGCCGGTCTTGTGGACGGCCTCGGCCATCGAACGCAGCACCAGCAGCCGGCCGCGGTCGGAGCCCGTGTCGTTGGCCGCACAGAGGTTCTGGAGGTGGTAATCGAAGAATCCCTGGGCCCGGTCGAGCAACGTGCGGAAGGAGTCGGCCCCATGGGCCCGGATCCACGAGTCCGGATCGTCGGGCGGTGGGATGCTGGCGACGCGGATGGCCAGACCCGACGCCAGGAGCGGGTCCAGGGCGCGGATCACGGCGTTGCGGCCGGCCTTGTCGCCGTCGAAGCAGAGCACCACCTCGTCGACATAACGCTTGAGCACCCGGGCCTGGTCGGCCGTGAAGGCCGTGCCCTGCGGAGCCACGACGTTGCGGACCCCGGCCGCATGGCAGGCGATGGTGTCGAGCTGCCCCTCGGCGAGGATGGCCTTGCCGGCGTCGAGGATCGGGCGCTTGGCCTTGTCGAGGGCGAAGAGCACTCGGCCCTTGCTGAAGATGGGCGTCTCTGGTGAGTTGACGTATTTGGCCTGGTTCTCGTCGCCCTGGAGCACCCGCCCGCTGAAGGCGATGACCCGCCCCTGCTCGTCGCAGATGGGGAACATCAACCGCCCTCGGAAGCGGTCGTACCAGCCACCCGACTCCCGGCGCAGGATGAGCCCGGCCGTCTCGCACAACTCGGGCGCGAACCCCTTGGATTTCGCCCAGTTCACCGTGTCGTCCCAGGCCTCCGGGGCGGCCCCGATGCGGAACTCGCGCACGGCCTCGGGCGGGACTCCCCGGCGCTCCAGGTACTCGCGGGCCACCTGGCCGGCGGCCTCGCCCGCCAGGCACTGCTGCCAGCGCTGGGTGATGGCCTCGTGGAGCTTGAGCAGATGGTCCTTGATGGAACGCTGGTCCCGGGCGGCTGGGTCGTTGTCCATCTCCAGCGGGATCCGCGCCCGCTCGGCCAGGCGGCGCACCGCATCCATGAAGTCGAGGTTCTCGTACTCCTTGACGAAGGTGAACACGTCGCCGCCCTTCCCGCAGCCGAAGCACCGGAAGATCTGCCGAGACGGGTTCACATTGAAGCTCGGGGACTTCTCTTTGTGGAACGGGCACAGGCACACGAAGTTCGCGCCGTTGCGCTTGAGCGGCACATGCGCGCCGATCACGTCGACGATGTCGTTGGCGGCGCGGATCTGGTCGAGGGTGCTTTGGGAAACGAGGGCCATGGGGCGATCGGACGACCGCAGCGTTCCAATGAATCCGGCAACGATCAACCGCCGAGCGTCCCGCCGGAGCCGCCCGCCCTGGCAGGCCGGAAGGCACTGACGCCCAGGGGCGGCAACACGAACCC
>VHCX01000082.1 GCA_016871615.1 Verrucomicrobiota bacterium | reverse complement strand
GAGGAAACAATTTCGAGTCGTGACCGACAGGGAAGTCCAGCCGAGAAGGAAGCGAAACCGACGGTCACCTCCTGTTCGCCCAGTCTGCCCGCCAATGCACCACTCCAGTCCACTAGGCCGCGAACCGGAACTCTTGGCCCCCTGCCTCAACTCTTGCCCGCTCAATGGTCTTCCGCCGCACTTCGGTCAGTTCCTCAAGGCTGGGGACATGGAGTTCTGCACCTCTGGCGTAGGCACGGTGAACAGCCTTGCTGCCGTGTCCGAGAGCCGCTTGAGCGAACCGCTCAGGCATACCTGCGATGGCAGCCCTTTCTGCCCACGCATATCGGTAGCTATGCAGGGTGACGCCCTCGATTCCAAGGCCCTCACACCTCTGCTTGAATTCCGTAGCCCTGTCGCTTTCGCGGACGGTGGCAAGGTAGGGGAAGAGGGGGCCACTTGAAGGCAGGGTCCGCAAGATTTCCGCGCACTCTGAACCGAATGCTTGGTGGCAGACAGCTTTGGTTTTCCGCCGGATGAACGTAACGGTCCGACGCTCCCAATCAATGTTTTCGGCCCTGAGGAGAGCCATATCGGAATTGCTGCCGCCAAGGAGCCAGCAGAGCTGGTAGTAGGCTCGTCGCTCAGGATTGGCTTCCCGCTGGATGATCGCCAGATGCTGCTCTGCGGTGATGGCGACCTTCGGGCTGTAGACGACCTTGGGCCAGTAGGACTTCGTCAGAATCGGCTTGTGAAGCCACCCCAGCTCCAGCGCAAAGTTGTGGAATCGACGGAGGAAGACGTTGGTGGCGACGCCACCGTTGCGGATCGCCTCAAAGATCTCGGTGGCTTTGGTCTCTCCCACAGGGCGGTCCAGCAGGGGATTCAGGGCCTTGTCCTTGGCGGCGTTCTCGATGCGTTTCTGCGTGGCCTTGTTGCGCTTTTGGCATCCCACACACTCCTCTATGACCTTTCGCCAAGTGTGGCTTGCAGCCTCGGGATCCCCTTCCCGCAGGTAGGCTCTGCCCACCTCCGCAGCCATAGCGGGTAGGGTTCGCCCCATGAGCCTAGCGTCCAGAATGCGCTGAGCTTGCTGGGGATCCTTGGTCTTGAGGCTGGCGTGCTTGGGTTTTCCTTGGGTTTCGTCCACAAGGTAGAAGTAGCCTGAGGCTTGGCGGCGGTAGATGCGGTAGGCGTTTGGAATGACGTTCATGATGTCGGTCCAAAGGCTAAAGTAGCCCGCCTCGCTCTCCTTACCCCTGAGTAGGTGGTGACTGAAGGAAGGTGGCGGAAGGTGATTCCGCCCCGTCTCCAGTGGCAATTTCCGTGGCATTGCCACAGGCAATGCTCTGAAAACCGCTGAATTCCTGAGGAAAACCGCAGAAATTTTTGGAGGCGAGGGTCGGAATCGAACCGACGATGCAGCTTTTGCAGAGCCGTGCCTTACCACTTGGCGACCCCGCCCTCCGTTGGAGCGCGGCAAATAAAGGGAAGGAACGGCGGGGGCGCAAGTCGGGTTTTGGGGAATGTCGGGTCTTGGCCCTCGGCGATCGGACCCGGATCTCCGCCTCGGGCTCGCGGGCGGCCCTTTGATGGCTCGGGCCTTGCCTTGTCGCTCATCTCCCACCGGCACCCGGTCGGGCCTCGTCGTGCGGTCGCCACCGCCAGGGTCTCCTTCCGCACCTGCTGTTGGCCAACGGGGTGGACATCGCTCCTCCCGTCGGAGGAACGGGCCCTGCCCAACGCCCAGATCGCCACGGGCTGCGAGAGCACGCTGGTCACCACCCGCTCAGGCGACCTCTTCGCCGAGATCGTCCGCAACGAGACCGATGCGGCAATCGACCCTGCTCACGCCGGACGAGGGCGAGGTGATGGTCGACACGAAGGAAGCGCGCACCCGCAACCGGGGACCAGAGCGGGATGCCCGAGGGCTTCGGCGAGACGCTCACGCGCTTCGAGCTGCGTGACCTGGTGGAGTTCCTCGGCACGCTCAGGCAGTGACCGGACCCGACGATCCTCCGGAGCAGGAACTTTCGCTGGCCAAGCCGCGGCCGGTGCGTTCCCGTCGGGGCATGAAGATCCCCGCCGCCCTCCTCCCGGTCGCCCTGTCGCTGGTGTTCGCGGGCCCCGGTCAGGCCGCCGCGCGTACCCGGTCGGAGACCGACCAGTGGCGCCGCGAGCACCGGATCATCGACCTGCACCAGCACGTCAACGCCACTGAGGAGCACCTCGGCCGCTGGCTGCGGATCATGGACCGGGTCGGCGTCGGCGTGGGCGTGAACCTCAGCGGCGGCACCGTGACCGCCAAGGCCGGGGAGACCTCGGCCTTCGAGCGCACCCGGGACCTGACCGAACGGTTGGCGCCCGGGCGGGCGGTGCTCTCCTTCAACCTCGACTACACCGGCTGGGACGATCCCGGCTTCGCCGAGCGGGCCGTCGCCCAGGTGGAGCGCGCCCATGCCCTCGGCGCGGCCGGGCTCAAGGAGTTCAAGCGGCTCGGGCTCTTCCTGCGCGACGGTCAGGGTCAGCTGATCCGGATCGACGACCCGCGCCTCGACGGCGTGTGGCGGCGCTGCGGCGAGATGGGCTTGCCGGTGAGCATCCACGTCGCCGACCCCAAGGCGTTCTGGCTCCCCTACGACGCCCAGAACGAGCGGTGGAAGGAGCTCAAGGACCACAAGAACTGGTGGTTCGGCGACCCGAAACAGTTCCCGACGCGTGAGGCGCTGCTGGATGCGCTCGACCGGGTGATCGGGCGGCACCCCAAGACGACCTTCATCTGCGTGCACTTCGCCAACAACGCCGAGGATCTGGCCTGGGTGGACCGCAAGCTCACCGAGCACGCCAACATGCATGCCGACCTGGCCGCACGCATCCCGGAGCTGGGCCGGCACGACCCCGCGGTGCTGCGGAGCCTCTTCACCCGGCACCAGGACCGAATCCTCTTCGCCACCGATTTCCAGGTGTACGACCGGCTGATCCTCGGCTCGTCCGGCGACGGCGAGCGACCCACCGACGACGACGCGGCGACCTTCTTCGCCAAGGAGTGGCGCTGGCTGGAGACCAACGACCGGGATTGGCCGCACATGACCCCGATCCAGGGCGACTGGACCATCCGCTCGATCGGCTTGCCGCCCCAGGTGCTGCGGAAGATCTACTTCGACAACGCCCGCCGGCTGTTGGTGCGCTCCCTGCCCTTCACCACGGTGCGGGCCCACCGCATCCAGCGCGACTTCCAGCCCGATGGCCGCCTGCGGGAACGCGAGTGGTCCCAGGCCGTGCCCTTCCACCTCGAGCAGGAGGCCGTCGACGGGCGGGCCCGGCCGGAGATCAGCACGACCTGCCGGGCGCTGTGGTCCGACCGGTTCCTCTACCTGGCCTACGAATGCCCGTTCACCGAACTCACCGACTTCGGCCCGGCCAAGCCCGGCGAGCGCGTGGCCCCGTCGGCCTCGCTCTGGGACAAGGACGTGGTGGAGTTCTTCTGCGCCCCGGACCCGTCGAGGCTCGACCACTACACGGAGTACGAATGGGCGCCGAACAACGAGGCGCTCGACCTGCGCCTGCGCCGGCCCGAGTCGGACTTCGCCTGGAGCAGCGGCATGGAGTGGCAGGTGCGCGTGGATCGCGCCCCCAAGGTGTGGACCTGCGAGGTGCGCATCCCCCTGTTGGCCCTGTCGGAGAAAGCCCCGACCACGGGCACCCGCTGGCGCGCCAACCTCTACCGCATCGACCGCGCGCACCGGGCCTTCCTCGCCTCGAACCCGCTGCTCAGCGGCAGCTTCCACACGCCCGGCCGCTTCGGCTGGCTGGAGTTCACGAAGTAGCCCCTCCCGGCGGCCCGGGATGAGACCTGATGGCCCAACGTCTCAGGGCGTCTCAAGGCGTCTCGGCGAGCACAGGCCGGAGCACCTGCCAGACGTTGGTCGCCACGCGGCGATGGCCTTCGGCGTTGGGATGGATCTGGTCGGGGAGGTTCAGTTCCGGACGGCCTCCGACGCCCTCGAGCAGGAAGGGGATGAGAACGACCCGATGCGTCTGCGCCAGTTCGCGGTAAAGCCCTTCGAACTGGCGCGTGTAGGCTTCGCCGAAGTTGTCCGGCATGCGCATGCCGGCCAGCACGATCCGGGCCTTGGGATGCCTGGCCCGGGTGCGTTCGATCACGGCCTGCAGGTTGGTGCGGGTGGCCTCGAGCGGCAGGCCGCGCAGCCCGTCGTTGCCGCCGAGTTCGAGCAGCAGGCCATCGAGGCGCTTGCGCAGGATCCAGTCGAGGCGCCTCAGGCCGCCGGCCGTGGTGTCGCCGCTGACCCCGGCATTGACCACCTTCCAAGGCAGACCCTCCTGGCGGATCCTCTCCTGCAGGCGCGCAGGCCAGGCCTCCGACGGATCGACCCCGAATCCCGCCGAGAGGCTGTCGCCCAGCACGACGAGGGTCTTCTCGGCCGCGGCGTTGGTGCTCCCCGCCCGCGAAACGCCCGTCGCCGGGGCCGGCTCGGTGGCGCAGGCCAGCGCCAGCGCCAGCGCCGCGATCGCCGTCCACGCCTTGGGCAGGATGCCCGGGGATCTCGGGATCATGGGGCGGAGGGTCGGGATGGCCCGGGAACCCGGAAGGGCACCACCGGCCGAGCCGGGGCCGTTCATCAGGCCGGGGCCGCCCCGGCGTCGGGCTGGGCGGGCTTGGGCCGGTAGAGCACCACCACGTGGCCGATCACCGTGACCAGGTGGCTGGACGACTGGCGGGCCAGTTGCTCGGCCACCTCGTGACGCTGGTCCTTGAGGTCGTAAAGGCGGACCTTCACCAACTGGTGCTGCACCAGCTCCTGGTCGAGGCCGGTGAGGAAGGCCGGCGAGACACCGCCCCGCCCGAGGCGGACGGTGGCCTCGAGGCGTTGGGCCTGTCCCTTGAGCATGCGGATGTCGGCCTTGGAAAGCGGCGCGATGGCGATGGGTTCGGACATGATCAAAGCGTTTGGATCCTGGACACCAATCCCGTGGTGGAGCGGCCGGGCAGGAACGGGAGGAACACGATGCGTCCCCCGCCGGACTCCACGGCGCGGCGCT
This sequence comes from Verrucomicrobiota bacterium, assembly GCA_016871615.1. Taxonomy (GTDB): domain Bacteria; phylum Verrucomicrobiota; class Verrucomicrobiia; order Limisphaerales; family UBA9464; genus SXXZ01. The sequence continues at coordinate 8,854 of VHCX01000082.1, read as the reverse complement.
CGTCGTGGTCGATGGTGTCGAGGGTGTAGTCGCCGCCCTTGACGTAGAGGTCGGGACGCGCCTCGGTCAGGAACCGCACGGCCCGCTTCTCGGGGAAGACGACCACCGCCGAGACGCACTCGAGCGCCGCCAGCACCCGGGCCCGGTCGGCCTCGGCGTTGAGCGGCCGGGTGGGCCCCTTGAGTTCGCGCACGCTGGAATCGCCGTTCAGGCCCACCAGCAGGGCGTCTCCCAGCGAGCGGGCCGACTCGAGGTAGGCCACGTGGCCGGCATGCAGCAGGTCGAAGCACCCATTGGTCGCCACCCAGACCTTGCCCGAGGCGCGCGTGGATTCCCTCCAGGCGGGGAACTCCTCGGGCCGGATGATCTTCGTGGCGGTGTCCATGACGTGCAGAGCATTCCCGAGCCGGGGGCCCGCTGCCAATGCGGAAGACCGTCCGACGCGGGCACACCGGGATCGAGGGGGCCCGGCCTGGGGCCCAGGTCGACGCTCAGGCCCGGACCCCGAGGCGCGGCAACTGGTCGCGGTGGCTGCGGCTGAGGGTGAGCTTGGCCCCGGAGATCATCTCCACCGAGTACTCGCCGTGGAAGAGCGGCTCCAAGTGGCGCACACGCCCGACCTGCACGATGGCCGTGCGGCTGATGCGCACGAACCGGTCGGCGGGCAGACGCTGGGTGATGGCCGTCATCGTCTCGCGCATCAGGAAGGTCTGGGCGCCGACGTGCAGCTCGACGTAGTTGTCGGCACTGCCGACCCAGTCGATGTCGGCCACCGGCACGAAGACGATGCGACCGTTGTGCTTGACCGACAGGCGTTCCGGCGGCCCCGGTGCGGCCGGGCCGCCGGGCGGCGGCGGCGCCTCCGGGCCCGGCGCGGCCAGGCGTTTGGCCACGCGCTCCAGGGCCGTCTTGAACCGTTCGCGCGACACCGGCTTGAGCAGGTAGTCCACCGCCTGGACCTCGAAGGCATCCACCGCGAAGTGCTCATGCGCCGTCACGAAGACCACGGCCGGCGGGGCATCCGCCCCGAGCGCCTCGAGCACCTGCACGCCGGTGAGGCCCGGCATCTGGACGTCGAGGAACACCAGGCCGGGCCGCTCCCGTCGCAGCACCTCCACGGCCTCCTCGCCCTGCGAGCATTCACCCACGACGACGAAGCCGGACTCGCGGGCCAGCCAGATCGTCAGGCGTTCCCGGGCCAGCGGCTCGTCGTCGACCACGATGGTTCGGATCGGGGACATGGCGCTACGCTGCCAACCCGATGGGCCGTGTCGAGCCTGCGCCGACACGCCAACGGGGGGTCCCCGAGGGCTCCTCGGGTGGGCGCCGCTGGTTTCGGGACCGTCCTCCCACGGGGGGCCGCCGGGCCGGGAGGGGAGCCGCGTCCCTTCAGCGGCGCAGCGGCAGTTCGACGACCGCGCTCACCCCTCCGCCCGGATTGGGTTCCAGGCGGAAGGACCCTTCGGACCGGTAGAGCTGCGCCAGGCGCGCCAGGGTGTTCGACGTGCCGACGCCGGAGCCGGGCCCCCGGTCGGGCGGCAGGCCGCGTCCGTTGTCCGCAACCTCGAGGCGAAGACGCCCGGGTGCCGGGGAAACGGCCCGGAGGACGATCCGGCCCGGCGCGACCCTTGGTTCGATCCCATGCTTGATGGCGTTCTCGACCAGGGGCTGGAGGATGAGGTTGGGCACCTGCGCGTCGAGCAGGCCGTCGTCGATCTCGCGCTCGACGGTGAGGCGCTCGCCGAAGCGCATCTGCTCGAGGGTCAGGTAGCGCTCGAGGAAGGAGATCTCCTCGCGCAGCGAGACCAGCTGCCGGCCGGACCGGTCAAGGGCGTGCCGCAGCAGCTCGGCCAGCCGCACGAGCATCGCGTCGGCGGCGTCCACGTCGCGGAACATCAACGTGCCGATGCCATTGAGCGCATTGAAGAGGAAGTGCGGGTTCAACTGCATCTGCAGGGCCATCAGTCGGGCCGAGCTGAGCCGGCCCTCCAGTTCCACCAGCCGGCGCTCGCGTTCGCGCAGGCTGTCAGCGTAGGCCACGGTGTGGGCGACCGTCACCACCACCCAGTAGACCAGCATGTTGAAGAAGAAGGTGGCCACCAGGACGTAGCGGATCAGCTCATGCAGCGGTTTCTCCGACCGGTGCCCGGGGAAGAAGAGTTCACCGACGCCGGCACGACCGAGGATCCACACCAGCGAGAACACCACGCCGCCGAGTCCGTGCAGGGCCAGCCGCAACCGCCAGCGGGCGCCCCCGAGCGGGAAGCGTCGAGCCAGGCGGAAGGCCGGGAAGGCGAGCAGGGCGAAGACATACCAGTCGGCCAGCGCACCCTGCAGGGCCACGGCCCAAGACACGCCCTCGCCAAACGAGGCGGCCTTAAGGTAGTGCTGCCCCGCAAAGGCCAGCCCCACGAGGGTCCAGCTCAGCCAGTACAACCACGGGAACCACCGCGATCGGCGGGGGGACGGCTGGGCCGGGGACGGTTCCACGCGCACGACTCTGCCCTGCCGGCCGGTCGAGGCAACGCCCATCGGCGACACGCCCATCGGCGGCAGCGGGAGATGCTTGCCCGGCCTCGGAGTGGATCAACTCCTGCCCAGGCATCCAGCCCCGGTCGGAGGCCTGGAGATCGCCCTCCCGGGAGGGGCCTGACCCCGTCGGGGATCCGGACGCCGTCGGAGATCCGGACATCGTCGGAGGTCCGGACATCGTCGCGATTTGTCCAAGGAATTCTCCAAGGAGTGGTGCGCACGGCAGGACTTGAACCTGCACGCCTTACGGCACTACCACCTCAAAGTAGCGCGTCTGCCAATTCCGCCACGTGCGCATGTCTGTCAGCACCGGCCCGGTTGCCCGGGAGGTCTGGTGAGGTCATCGGACGGACGGGGCAGAACCCCAACCCTCCGATGCAACCGCCCCGGCAGACGAACCCCGGAACGGATTGATGGTCGGGGCGGTGAGATTCGAACTCACGACCTCTTGTACCCGAAACAAGCGCGCTACCAGGCTACGCTACGCCCCGAACCAAACGAGGCGGGGAACATGGGCAATCATGGGGTTGATGGCAATGGATTTCTCCGGATTTATCCGGAAGTTGAGGGGGTCGCGTCACGGGTCGCCACGACCCGGCACCAACCCGGCACCGACCCGAAGGTCGCGGGCATTGACCCGGGCCTCCCGCGCGACACCATCCCGCCTCAAGAGTCCGACGCTCCCTATGTTTTCCAAAGGCCAGAAAGTGGTGTGCATCAACGACGACTTCCCGCCGGAGGCCGGCGTGCTGTTCGCCGAACTCCCCAAGAAGGACCAGGTCTACACGGTTCGCGGCATGTACATCGGACGGGGCAACTACTTCCGGCACGAATCGGGCAAGAAGGACGGCGAGATCGGGCTGCTGCTGGAGGAGATCCTCAACCCCAGGGACCCGGCGCTGAAGACCGGCCTGAATGGCGAACTGGGCTTCAACAGCGAGCGCTTCGCCCCGCTCGAGACCGACCAGCGGGAGGCCACCGCCGAGGAGGAGGCCGAATTCTCCCTGCCGACGGCGGCGGCCTGAACCCCGGGGCCAATTCCGCAGGCCCAATCCAGGGGCCGATTCAGCAGCCTGCCACAGGGCCGCTCCGGGCTCCCGGGTGTCCCCTGTCGGCTGGGCGACCTTGTCCGGGGCCGGTCTCTCAGGCCCCGATGGGACCCAGGCCGACCAGGCGCATCACCGGCGCCTCGGCCGCACGGCTGGCCGCGAGGTCCACCTCGAACTCGACCTGCCAGTCGTTGTGCTCCTCCGGGTCCACCAGCACCTGCATCACCCGCCAGGTCCTGCGGTCTTCGGAAGGCCTCACATGGGTGTGCTTGGCATTGCGCGCCTCGGGATCGAGGCGGATGCGCTCGTGGTCCTCGAAGTAGGGTTCCAGCGCCGCCCGCAGCGAGGCCGCGGTCCATGCGACGGGCGGGGCCTCCGCTCCAGCCTCGGCTCCGACGCCGGCCGGCCCTGCCGGACCCGGCTCCAGGAGGGTCGCCGCCTCGTCGAACTGGTCGAGGGCCAGGCACCGGATCCACGGAAGGACCCGGGCGCGCACCAGCGCCGTGAACCGCCGAATGTCGCGGGTGACATCGCGCGCGGCCTCCTCGGCCCCGGGCGGCTTCGCCTCCGGCGTCGCCTCACGCGGCGCGGCCGCCGGGTTCTTCAGGCGCTCCCACTCCTCGACGAGGCTGGAGTCCACCTGCTGCAGCAGCGTGGCGAGGTAGGCCTCCATCTCCCGCAGGGTGTCGTCCTTGGCCGCCTCGGGCACGGTCTGGCGGAGGACCTTGTAGACGGAGGTGAGATGCCTCAGCAGCAGGCCCTCGATGCGCTGCAGCTCGTAGGCCTTGATGTAGTCGGAGAACGACTGGTACTGCTCGAACATCTCGCGCGCGATGGACTTGGGGCGGATGTTCTCCTGCCCCACCCAGGGATGCTTCTCGGCGAAGGCGTTGAAGGTCGAGTACACGAACTCCCGGCAGGGCTTGGGGTATTCGAGCTTCTCGAGCTCCTCCATGCGCTGGTCGTACTCCATGCCCTGGGCCTTGAGCTCGGCCACCTTCTCGCCCTTCAGGCGGTCGAGCTGCCGGCGCAGGATGAGGTCGGGGTTCTCGAGGATCGACTCGACCAGGGTGAGCGCGTCGAGGGCGTATTCCGGCGACTGCCGGTCGAGCAGCGGCAGCGTGTCGAGCAGGTACAGCGACAGCGTCTGGTTCATCGAGAAGTCCTCGGGCAACTCGACATCGACCCGCACCCGCTTGGGTTCGCCCCGGGCGGACAGGGTCACGATGCCCCGGTCCACAAGGGCCCGGAAGAGCTGCCAGGCGCGCCGGACATGGGCCTTCTTCTGCGCGGCCCCGTCATGGCACTCCCGGATGAGCCGGCGCAGCACCCCGCAGCCGTCCTCCGACCGGCTGAGCACGTTGAGGATCATGCCGTGGGAGACCTGGAAGCGGGAGACCAGGCGCTCCGGGGCCGCATCGATGAGCCGCTGGAAGGTCTGGCGGTCCCAGGGGGTGTAGTTCTTGTCGGGCGCCTGGCGTCTCACGAACTTCTTGCCGTCGCGTTTGGATTTCTCCTCCAGCCTCAGGTTCTCGACCACGTGCTCCGGGGCCTGGGCGACCACCCACCCCACCGCGTCGAAGCCCTTGCGGCCGGCCCGGCCGGCGATCTGGTGGAAGTCGCGCACGCTGAGGATGGCCGTCTTGTCCCCGCCATACTTGCACAGGCGCGTGAAGAGCACCGTGCGGATGGGCACGTTGATGCCCACGCCCAGCGTGTCGGTGCCGCAGATGACCTTGAGCAGGCCGCGCTGGGCCAATTGTTCGACCAGGATCCGGTAGCGCGGCAGCAGGCCGGCATGGTGCAGCCCGATGCCGGAGCGGAGCCACCGCTTGATGTCGGGCCCATAGGGGCTGGAGAACTTGACCCCCTCCAGCGCCGTGGCGATCGCCGCCTTCTCCTCGCGGGTGGCCGTGGCGAGGCTGGTGAAGTCTTGGGCGCTGTCGGCGGCGTCGGCCTGAGTGAAGTGCACCACGTAGACCGGACCCTTGCCCTCGGCCAGGAGGGTCTCGAGCGTCTGGGACAGCGGCGTCTCGGCGTAGCTGAACTCCAGCGGCACCGGCCGCGTCGCGGACTTCACGGTGACGCTGGGCAGTCCGTTGAGCCGCGTCACGCCGGCCTCGAAGGACGCGGTCTCGCCGAGGGTGGCCGACATCAGCAGGAAACGGGCGTTGGAAAGCGTCAGCAGGGGCACCTGCCACGCCACGCCACGCTCGCGGTCCGAGTAGTAGTGGAACTCGTCGACCACGACGTCTCGGACCACCGCGTCGGGGCCGTCGCGCAGGGCGATGTTGGCCAGGATCTCGGCCGTGCAGCAGAGGATCGGCGCGTCGCGGTTGATGGTGGCGTCGCCGGTGCTGAGGCCGACGTTGTCGGGACCGAACTCGCGGCAAAGCGCCAGCCACTTCTCGTTGACCAGCGCCTTGATGGGACAGGTGTAGACCGACCGTCGGCCCTGGGCCAACGCCTTGAAGTGCAGCGCCGAGGCCACCAGCGATTTGCCGGAACCGGTGGGCGTGTTGAGGATGACATTCTTCCCGGCGTACAACTCGAGGATGGCCTCCTCCTGGGCCGGATAGAGGTCCACGCCACGGGCCCGGGCGAAGTCGAGGAACCGGTCGAGCAGCAGGTCGTCGGTCGGGGTCTCAAGCCGCGGCAGGAAGTCGTAGAGGGTGGCGCTCACGCTGGAGCCCGAGGCTGGACCGCCGCGCCCGCACCGAGCAAGCGCCGGTAGAGCGCGTGGTACTTCGCCCAGGCGACCGAGGCCGCATGATGCCGGACGCTGTCGCGGATCTGCTCCGGCGTGGCGGTGGCCCCGTCGCCCGCGATCATGCCGGCGATCTGGCGGGCGAGATCCTCCGGGTCGTCCGGACGGAACAGCCGCCCGTTGAATCCCGTCCGCAGGATGTCCACCGACCCGCCGCTGGCCGAGGCGATCGAGGGCCTGCCCAGGGCCAGCGCCTCGGTGAGGGCGACCGAGCAGGGCTCGTCGGTCGAGGGGATGATGAAGACGTCGGCGGCCTCGACGGCCTCGCGGACGCGGTCCGTCGGTCCGGCGATGCGCACGTAGGGGGCCAGGCCAAGCGCACCCACCTGCGCCTTGAGCTCCCGGGCGAAGGCCTGCGAGTCGGCGTCGGCCGGCGTCGGCCCCCAGAGCGTGAAGTGCACCCGCTGCCGGAGGGCCCCCGGAAGACGCCCGAGGGCATCCAGCACGAGGTTCCACTTCTTCCAGCGCACCAGGTTGCCCACCCCGACCAGCGCCAGCCGTCCGCGGGGTCCCGGACGGGTCACCAGCGGCCCCTCGAAGAACGCGTCCGAGCAGCAGTCGGGGATGATCTCGACGCGCCCCGGCTCCGGGGTCAGTCCGTAATGGGCGGCCATCGCCGGGTTGAGGATCACGGTGGCCATCCGCCGCCGCCGGGCACCCCAGCGGTACAGGGCCGTGCGACGGGCGAAGGCGTGGTTGGTGAAGACGATGGGCACCCGGCCGGGAAGGAGGGCCATCAGCACCGCGGCGGCGAACCCACCCCGGCTGTGCGCATGCAGGACGCCCCACGATTCGTCACGACACCGCCGACGCGTCTCCAGCACCACCGCGAAGGCCCGGGCGAAGAGGCCCAGGTGGCTCGGGGACTCGGCCAGGAGCCACCGGCTGTGGCGCAGCTCCAGGGGCGGCTGGCGGCGCGATTCGAAGCCCTGGTGCACGACGACGGCATGGCCGAACTCCCCGGCCGGGTCCCGCGCGTGGCGCAGCCCGGTGAGGATGCCGCCGTTGTCCTGGGTCGAGCCCACCAGGTGAAGCACCCCCCGGGTGCCCCCGGCATGCGGACTCGGCGAGGGGGTCATGGACCGGGCATCAGGCGGCCGACGGGCCCGAGGGGGCCGACACCGCCGGATCACCGCCCCGCGAGGCAAGCCGGAACACGGTCTTGGCCGCCGGCACGTCCAACCCGAGGGTCCGCGTGCGGTGCCAATGGGTGATCAGCACGAGGCCCGAGAGCAGGCCGAAGGTCTGCATGAAGAACCCCGCCTCGCCCGTGGTGGCCATGAAGGTCGCCAACTGCACCAGCCAGAGGCAGCTGACGTGGCAGGTCAGCCGGTCGAAGGAGGTGTCGCAGCCCAGCCGGTGGATGGACCTCAGGTTGCGCACGGCGACCATCGAGACGGCCCCGAGGAAGGTCAGGACCCCGGCCAGCCCCGGCAGGCCGAGGTTGACGAGCAGGCTCGGGATGCCAGCATAGAAGATCCCCTGGTCGAGGCTCTGCTCCAGGATGCCGTACTGGTCGATCTCGCTGTGGGTGTAGAGATGGCCGACATCCGGCACGAACCCCAGTCCCCGACCCATCCAGAGGAAATTGGGCGCAATGTCGAGGGCGATGCGGCGCATGGAGGCACGGCCGCTGGAGGAGTTCTCGGCATCGATGTTGGCCAGCGGGTCGATCTCGATGCCCGGGAGCACCGACAACATGCGCTGGGCCGCGTGCGGCAACTGGCGCGCCGTCTGGTAGGTGACCATCAGGGCCAGGCCCAGGAGGACCGCCGAGACCACCACCTTGGCCATCGAGACCGTCCTCTGGACCGCGCTGGCCAGCAGGATGACCGACGGGATGATGATCATGGACATGCGGTGGCCGCCGAGCGCGCTGCCGCCGAGCAACCCCAGGATCACGACCACGCGGGCCACGGTCCCGAAGGTCAGGGCCCGCGACGCCGGGATGAGGACCAGCATGAGGTAGACGAGGTCGCGCGAGACGAAGGCCACCGATTGGAAGCGCCGCACGCCGCCCTCCAGCGACTGGACCTCGAAGGCGAGACTGTCGGTCGACAGGCCGAAGAAGGACAGCAGCACCCACAGTGGACCGGTGCCCGCCGCCAAGGTGAAGTCCGAGATGAGGAAGGTGAGGCTCATCAGGCAGTGCACCACGTAGAGCCGCACGAGCATCTGGGGCGCGGTGGGGACGGCCATATAGAGCAGCGGGAAGAGCAGGCCCAGGAACTGGGTCACGTAGGCGCGCCCACCGACCTGTCCCTGCCCGAGCGCGTTCAGGCCGAACCCGCGCACCTTGATGAGCGACACCAGGACCAGGAAGAACATGCCGAGCCCCAGGAACACCCAGCGGAATTCGCGCAGGCGCTCGCCGAAATCCGGGGCGTTGCGGCGCATGGCGAACATCAGCGGTAGGCCACTGATCGAGAGCATCAGGCTCGCCTCCCAGAAGAAGGGCCGACCGGAAACGAAGGGCACCAGCAGCGACGCGTTGATCATCACCGAG
>VHCX01000081.1 GCA_016871615.1 Verrucomicrobiota bacterium | reverse complement strand
CCTGTATATCGAACCAGGCAGTCCATGGCAGAATGGCTTTGTGGAGAGCTTCCACGGACGCTTCCGGGACGAATGCCTGAACCGGGAGCAGCTCCATACGCTGACCGAAGCCCGGGTGGTCATTGGGAATTATCGTCAGGAGTACAACCGACACAGGCCGCACAGCCGATTGGGCTATCTCAGCCCGGCGGCCTTCGCCAAGACTCAAAGCCCATCCCCGGCTCCGGTCGGGCTCCGCCCTCATCGCAGAAATCAGCGAGGAGCGGAGACCGAAATACTCCACCTCAACATGGCCTCCCTGAATCCACAGGCGAACTGATGCCCGCAGAAATTGCGGAAAGAAAATTGCGCGGCCTACTCTCGTTCATCTAATGGTTTGGCATCGGTGGGTGTCACTGAGTGGCGGGTGTATCCAAGCCCACTGAAATCATGGGGTGACCCTCAAAACCCCCGCAAAAACGCGGTCGGGCCCATAGCTCAACGGTCAGAGCAGGGGACTCATAATCCCTTGGTTACAGGTTCGAATCCTGTTGGGCCCACCAGCGGTGCCCCCCCGGCCGGACCCGGCTTCGCCGGCCTCCCCGGAAAGACCAGACGCCGGGACGGGCGTCACCCCGGCCCGGCGCCTCCGGATCGTATGCCCGCCCGAAGGGTCGCCTCAGGGCAGCTTCTTGAGCTTCACGTCGCGGAACTGCACCACCATCGGCGGACCGGCGTGGATCTGCAGCGCCAGGATGCCCTCCTTGGCGGCCTTGGCGGACTGCTGGTCCACCACATCGACCGTCATGCGGCCGTTGATGAAGTGCATGAGGTGGTTGCCGTCGGCGATGACCAGGTAGTCGTTCCACTGCTCGTCCCGGATGTTGGCCTGGAGTTCCTTGGAGTCGGCCAGCTTGCCCACGACGTTGACCTTGGTCTTGCCGCCCTCGTCGGTGATGACGGTGCGCTGGCCGCGCTCGGCCAGGATGCCGCGCCCGCGCTCCTCGTACAGGATGCCGCTGTAGGTCTTTCCGGCCTCGAAGTCGGCCTGGTAGCCGCCCACGACGAACTTGTCGGCATCCACCAGCTTGCTGCGGTATTGGATGCCGGAGTTGCCGTTGAAGATGCGGTACTGCAGGCGCAGCTCGAAGTTGGCCAGGGTGCCGTTGGTCCACACCAGGAAGGTGTTCCCGGCGATCGGGTGATCGCGATGGGTGGTGCCGGTGATGGCTCCGTCCTGCACGGACCAGAGGTCCGACCGCCCCGCCCAACCGGCGAGGCTCTTGCCGTCGAAGATCGGGGCGTAGCCCTCGGCGTTCGGATCCTTGAAGGTGGCCTTGCAGCCGGCGAAGGCCAGGGCGGCCACCGACACGGCGACGACACTGGCGCGGAGGAGGGAGCGGATAGGCATGACCCGGGAATTGCGCCAGAACCGGGCGCCCGGTCAAGCGAACGGGCGGGCGCGACCCGAAGTTTTTGCGGGGCGGCGGGTCGGGGGGAGGCGTGGATCCCGGGGCCCCGGGGCCGCCGCCGGACCGGCCGACGGGAGCCCGCCCGCGGACAGGATCCCTAGGCCGAGAAGGGCAGCGGAACGATCCGGGCCGGGATCTCGGTGCCGGAGGCCGAACGCACCAACAGGGCCGTGCCCGGGGCGTTGCACTCCTTGCGCACGTATCCCAGGGCGACCGGGCAACCCAGTCGCGGCGAGCGGATGACGCTCGTCAGCGAGCCCACCTCCCGGCCGTTGTGGAGGATCTTGTCGCCGCGAGCTGGCAGCGGTGCATCGGGCTCGAAGCGCAACCCCCGGAGCGCCTTGGTCACCTGGCCGTAGGTGCGGATGCGGGCGATGGTCTCCTGGCCGATGTAGCACCCCTTGGTGTAGCTGATGCCGTTCCGGTCGAGTCCGGCCTCGGGGGGCAGGTGGCTCTCGTCGATGTCCACGCCGAAGCGCGGGATGCCAGCCTCGATGCGGGCCAGGTCGAGGGCCGACCAGCCCACGGGCCGCCCGCCCAGCGAGCGTACAGCCAGACAAAGCTTGTCCCAGACCATCCCCATGGCCGCGGCGGGGACGAACAGATCGACTCCCTGACTGCCCGTGCGCGCATGGGTCACCCAGTACCGATCACCCAGCTCCGGATCCGGTCGATGAACGATGCCATGGCTCTGCGGCGCCAGGACCAGCCCCGGGTCCAGCAGGGAGGGAACCTCGAGCGCCCTGGGACCCTGGATCGAGAACAGCCCGTAGTGCCCGGCCACATCCACCGCCTCCACATCGTCAGCCACGATGTAATGGTCCAGTCGCCGGATGAGCGCCTCGGTCAGGCCGGGTTCCACATCGAGCAACAACTCCTCGGCCAAGACGTAGACATGCACGTCGGCCTGCATCCGGCCCTTGGGCGAGGTGAAGGCCGCATAGCAGCCCTGCCCCGTCCTGAGGGCCTGGATGTCGTTGGTCACCTGCCCGTGCAGGAGGCGCACCCGGTCGGCCCCGAGCAGGCACAGGCGGCCCCGGAAACTCAGGTCGGCCAGACCGACCGAATCCCGGAGGGCCGAATACTCGGCCTCGACATCGCCGTAGTGGGCCACGGCCTCCATCGATTGGAGTTCGGTGAAACGGCCGCCCTGTTCGGCGTGGAGTTTGTGGAGGACGAGCATGCAATGGGCCCGGTGAGCGGTGGCGACCACGCCGGCACTCTGGGGGATTTGGGGGCGGCCGGCCCCGGACGGGACATCCACGGGCGTCCGGGGGATTCCCCCCGGGTCTCGCCCACGATCGCCCACCCGGACGCTTGCCCGACCTACTTCGTGCCCTGGTCGATCCAGGCCCGCAAGAGCCCGATCTCCTCCTTGCTGAAGGGCTTTCCTTTGCCCTCGGGCGGCATGTTCTCGTCCTCGGACATCAGGCGGGCGACGCTGGCCACGAAGGTGCTCTTGGCGCTGGCACCCTTCTCGAAGCCCGGACCGTTGGAACCGCCCTTGAGGGTGGCCTCGAGCGAATCGAGCCTCAGCTTGCCCTTCTGCTTCTCGGCCCCATGGCACTTGAAGCAGGAGCGCTCGAAGAGGGGCTTGATGTCCTTCTCGTAGGTGACGCCGGCCTGCGTGGAGGCGGGCGGCAGCTTGGCGGCGTCGAAGTCGGCGGCGCACAGGCCGAGGGCGGCGGCGGAAAGGCTCGAAAGGAGGAGGATTCTGTTGAGGCTCATGGTTCGGGCAATCGTGTTGCGGTCAACGTGCAAGCGGACGGCAGGGTCGTCAAAGTCATTCAACGCACGCCCGAGGGATGGCCAGGATCAACCGGCCCCGAGGTCGATGAGGCGCATCGGCAGGGCGGGGTCGCCGAGGTCCAGCAGGGCCACGCTGCGCGGTTGGGCGAAGCGCACCCGGCCGGCGTAGCCCGGGTTGAGGAACCGCACAGGCCCCACCGTCGAGTCGTGCGGCCGGTGGGTGTGGCCGAAGACCACGAAGGCGGGCCGGTGGTGGGCGATGGCCCGAGCCACCCGGTCGCCGGGTCGCACCGGGTCGACGATGTGGTGGACCACGAAGCGGTGGGCGCCGAGATCCACGACCTCGGTCTCGCGGGCGTCCAGCGGCGGGCCGTCGCAGTTGCCCATCACGGCCGTCAGCGGGGCGATGTGCTCAAGCTCCACGAGGACGCTGCCCGAGCCGATGTCGCCGGCATGGAGGATGTGGTCGACCCCGGCGAAGAGGCCGGGAATCCGGGGATCCCAGAAGCCGTGCGTGTCGGAGATCAGGCCCACGGTCATGGCGGGAACGGAAGGCTGTCGGCAGCGGGTGAGACCCGTGGCGGCCGGCGGCCGTCCTTCAGGCCGGCTGTTCCTCGGGCTCGGACTCGGACTCGGGCCGGGCCGGGGCCGGCGAGGCGACCTCGCCCTTTTCCTGTGGAGACTCCGACGAGGCTGCCGGCTGCCAGGTGAGGGCAAAGAGCGCGCTGAAGAGGGCTCCGCTCAAGAGGCTGTTGCGCAGGAACTTCCAGGTCTCGGGCCAACCGGCCGAGCCGGTCGTCAGGGCCGTCCACCAGCCCGCCAGCGTCTTGGAATAGGCCGGATCCCGCAGCCAGGCCAGCGTGTTGGTGACCCCGTAGAAGAGCAGGACGCCCAGGAGACTGCCCAGGATCACCGGGGGAAGCCGGCGCCAGCGTCCGCCGGGCACCAGCGGACGCAGCCCACGCCCCAGCAGGAACAAGGCCGCGTAGCCGGCATAGTTGCCGGCGAGGTAGACCAGCAACGCCGGATCCCAGACCTCGTAACCCTTGCCGAACTGGTACCAGAGGTTGAGGCAAACGTCGCTGACCAGCAGCGTGCCCAAGGGCAGCCCGACGGCCAGCCGGCCCGGGAAGAACATCCCGCCGCAGAGGCACAGCGCATAAACCACGCTGAAGTTGGGCGGGAACAGGCCGGGCCATCGGCTGAGGGCCACCACCAGGGCGAAGCACCAGGGGTAGAATGGTTGGAAACGGTCCCGCACGTCGGGGCAGAGACTACCGGCAGACTCCCGGATGACAAGGGGCAGAACCCCCGGGGTCCGGGGACCGCCAGGGCCACCCATCCTCGCCGTGTCCGCCACCGATCGTCCCCTTGCCGGCCATCCCCGTTCCCTGCCAGCCTCACGGTCCAAGCCCATGAATCCCCAGGACTGGAACCTGATCCTCCTCGCCTTGATCGCAATCACCTCCCTGATCGTGCTCATCACCAAGGCCAAGGTGAACGCCTTCCTGTCGCTGCTGATGGCCTCGCTGGCCGTCGGGCTGGGCGCGGTGATGCTGCTCGGGGTGCCGGCCCGGGACGCCGCCGGCAAGGTCCTGGCGGCCGGAGCCGACGGCAAGGTCGCCGCCTACACGGTCCTCGGGGTGATGAAGTCCTTCAGCGACGGGCTGGGGGCCACGCTCGCGGGCACGGCCGGGGTCATCGCGCTGGGCACGATGCTGGGCAAGCTCCTGGCCGAGTCGGGCGGCGCCGAGGTGCTGGCGGCCCGCATGGCCCGCCTCTTCGGACCCGGGCGCATCCAGTGGTGCATCATGGCGCTGGCCCTGGCCGTGGGCCTGACCACGTGGTTCGCCGTCGGCCTGGTCCTCCTGCTGCCCATCCTGCTGACGCTCACCCACGAGACGCGGCAGCCGTTCCTGCGCCTGGCGCTGCCGCTCTTGTCGTGCCTGTCGGTGATGCACGGGGTCATGCCGCCGCACCCGGGGCCGGTGGTGGCCGTCGAGGCGCTCAAGGCCAGCATGGGCCTGGTGCTTTTCTGGGGCTTCGTGATCGGCATTCCGACGGCCGCCGTGGCGGGTCCGCTCTACGCCCGGTTCGTGGTCGGCCGCGTGCAGGCCAACCCGCCGCCCATCCCGAGCAAGGCCTCCTCGACCGACCCGCGATTCCGACTGCCGGGCTTCGGCCTCACCCTGCTGAGCATCCTCTCGCCGGTGCTGCTCATGCTCCTGGCCACGGTGGCCGAGCTGTTCCTGCCCAAGGGACACGCCGTCCGCGAGGCCGCGCAGTTCGTCGGTCACCCGACCCTCGCGCTGCTCCTGGCGGTGCTGCTGGCCTCGGTCACGCTCGGCACCCGCTGCGGCTACACGCGTGCCGAGGTGCTCAAGTTCACCGAGCAATGCATCGGCCCGGTGGGTCTGACGCTGCTGGTGATCGGCGGCGGCGGCGGCTTCGCCCGGGTGCTGCGCGATTCCGGGGTGGCCGAGGCCATCGGGCGCGCCGGGGATGCCGCGCACCTGAGCCCGTTGCTCTACGGGTGGCTGGTGTCGGCCTTCATCCGGGTGGCCACGGGTTCCGCCACGGTGGCCATCACCACGGCCTCGGGCCTGCTGGTGCCCGTGCTGGCGGCCCATCCGGAGATGAACCCGCACCAGGTGGCGCTCATCATCTGCGCGGTGGGCTGCGGGTCGCTCTTCCTGAGCCACCTCAACGATGCGGGCTTCTGGATCGTCAAGGACAGCCTGGGGCTGAGCGTCGGCCAGACCCTGAAGACCTGGACGGTCTGCGAGACCATCGTGGGCATCGCCGGCATGCTCTTCTCGCTGGTCGCCTTCCATTGGGCGGCCAGACTCTGAGGAGCGACGCCGCCCGGACGGCCGTCCCCGCAATCGATGAACCCGGATCCCGATCCTTCCACCCCCGCCGAATCCCCGCTGCGGCTGCCGCTGCGGCCCGCCGCGTCCAGCCGGCACGACCTCGTCGCGCTGGGCGAGTGCATGGTGCGACTGTCGCCCCCGGGCCCGGGCCGCCTCGAGTTCGCCCGGTCGCTCGAGGTGGACGTGGGCGGGGGCGAGTACAACGCGGCCTACGCGGCGGCCCGGCTCGGCTGGCGGACGGCCTTCGCCAGCCGGCTGCCGGACAACCCGCTGGCGGCCATCGTGCTCAACCACGCCCGGGCGGCCGGCATGGATGTCCGCCATGTCGCCCTCGAGCCGCACGACGGCCTGGGCCGGGCCAACCGGGTGGGCCTGTACTTCGCGGAGATCGGCGTGGGCGTTCGCGGCGGCCAGGCGCTCTTCGACCGCGGCCACTCCAGCGCCAGCCAGATGCGGCCGGCCGACGTCGACTGGGACCGGCTGTTCCGTCAGGAGGGTGCGGGAGTGCTCCACAGTGGCGGCATCTTCGCCGTGTTGTCGGAGTCCACGCGGGCCACCTTGCAGGCCGCCGTGACCGCCGCCCGGGCGGCCGGCACCCGGGTCAGCTACGACCTCAACTTCCGGGCCTCGCTCGCCACGCCGGAGCGCGCGGCGGAGATCAACCGGGAATTCGTGGCGCAGAGCGACATCCTGATCGGCAGCCCCGAGGGCTTCCGGGCGCTGCTCGGCCCGGGAGCCCCAAACCCAGCGACCCCAAACCCGGCGGCCGACCTGGCGGACCTCGTGGGCGCCGTGGCCCTGGCCTTCCCGCGCCTGGGAATCATCGCCGGCACCGTGCGCACCATCCGCCAGGGACACCGTCACGACCTAGCTGGCTTCCTCTGGTCGGGCGGATTTCTCGTCCATGACGAGGGCCACCGGGACCTGGAGATCGTCGACCGGGTGGGCACCGGCGATGCGTTCTCGGCGGGCATCCTCCACGGGGTGCTCTCGGGCGCACCGGCGCGCCGGACCCTCGCGCTGGCCCTGGCGCACGCGGCCCTGGTGCACACCACCCGGGGAGACACCTCGCAGTTCAGCCTCACCGAGGTCGAGGCGCTGGCCGACGGGGCCGCCGCGTCGATGCGGCGCTGAGCGACGAGCCGGCCCGGGCGGCGCGCGATGGCTGGACCATGCCGATGAAGCGCTCGATGCGGCTGCGGATCCCCGCCACCACCTCCTCGATCCACGGATTGCCGAGGCGCCGGCGCACGGTGACCGCATGGAAGCGCACCGACAGGCCGGGCAGCGGGAGGACCTGCGCCAGCCGCGCCGCGTCGAGTTCTCGCTCGACGACGATCGCCGAGGTGAGCGCGAGGCCCTTGCCCGACAGGGCCAGCAGGCGCAACAGCGCCATGTCGTCCACCTCCGCCCGGACCGCCGGCACGATGCCGGCCCCGGCCATCAGCAGCTCGAACTGCTCGCGCAGGGGTTCCTCACGGGCGGGCAGGAAGAGCGGCACGCCACGCAGGCACTCCGGGAACCCGGGCGCGCGGTCGAAGTTCCGCATCCGGCCCACGAGGTAGGCGGGCACCTCGCCCAGCACGTGGTTGAAGATCTCCGGTGTGCCGCCGACCGGAGCCGGTGCATCCGAGAGCACCACGTCGAGCAGGTGGGCCCGCAGCCTCGCCAACAGGTCGCCGAAGGATCCTGCGGACACGCTCACGGCGGCGTCCGCCCGGGAAAGGAGCGGCTCGATGAAATCGAACTGGAGGTTCTTGGACAGCGGCCCCACCGCGCCGATGCGCAACACCCGCCGCTTGCCCGAGGCCCCGGGTCGCCGGAAGAGGTCGAGCAGCTCGGTGCCGGACTGGTGGATGACCTCGGCGTGGTCCAGCACCGACCGGCCCGCGTCGGTCAGGACCAGGGATCGCCCCCGCCGATCGAACAGGGCGGAGCCCAGACATTCCTCCAGCTCGGCGAGCTGGCTGCTGAGGGTCGGAGGCCGAGACCCTCAGGGCATGGGCCGCCTGCGTCAAGCCGCCCTCGCGGGCGATGGCCCGGAACCGGAGCACATGGTGGTAGTTGAGCCATTGCGGCAGCCGGGAAGAGAGCGGGGCATCGGGTTCCATGATTCGTTTTTATCAAATTGTTTTTATGGTAATAGTCATTTTTCGATCATCGAAACCTGGTAATCTCAGGATCCGAGGAAGGACGCGACCCGACCCGAACACGCCGGATCCGCCGATGCCGTCGACGGCGGACGAAGCCCCGCCGCAGGGATCGTCATCAGGGACCTCGACAGGCCCGAAGCGATCCCGGCGGAGGGATCAGAAGGCGGCCGCACCTCCGGGTCTGCCTGGCCCCGCCACGGGCCGTCGCCGGTGCCCTCCTCGAGTCCGAGGAGTTCGAGGGGGCCTGGATCGAGGACGGCCATACCGCCCGGTTCCGGATCGGCGGCGAGGTCATCGACGACCAGGTCCCGGTGCCCGACGGCACCGGCCCGGGGACCGTCCGGGCCTGGCTGACCGGGGAGCTGGCGCGGAGGGTTCCCGGAGCCCGGGTTGAACTGGCGGACTTCTGTGTTCCCGAGGCGGGCCCCGCATCCGTTTTCCTGCCGAAATCCCACTGAATCCATCCCCATTATTCATGAGCATACCGAACACCGCCCCCACCCCCATCACCCTGATCCCCGGCGACGGCATCGGACCCGAGGTCGTCGAAGCCGCTCGCCGCCTCATCGACGCCACCGGCGTCCGCATCGCCTGGGAGGAGGCCCATGCCGGTGCCTCGGTCTTCCGCAAAGGCATCGCCTCCGGCGTGCCGCAGGAGACGCTCGACTCGATCAGCCGCACACGGCTGGTGCTCAAGGGCCCCCTCGAGACCCCGGTCGGCTTCGGCGAGCAGAGCGCCAACGTCACCTTGCGCAAGCTCTTCGAGACCTACGGTAACATCCAGCCGGTGCGCGAGCTGCCGGGCGTGCCCACGCCCTATGCGGGCCGGGGCATCGACCCGTCGTCGTGCGCGAGAACGTCGAGGACCTCCACGCGGGCATCGAGCACCTGCAGACCCACGGCGTGGCCCAGTGCCTCAAGCTCATCTCCCGCAAGGGCTGCGAGAAAATCGGCCGGCTGGCCTTCGAGGTGGCGCGGGCCGAAGGGCGCAAGACGGTCCACTGCGCGACCAAGGCAACATCATGAAGATGACCGAGGGCCTGCTGAAGCGGACCTTCGAGGAGATCGCCCCGGAGTACCCCGACCTCAACGCCCAGCACATCATCGTGGACAACTGCGCCCACCAACTGGTGCGCCGGCCCGAGCAGTTCTCGGTGATCGTCACGACCAACATGAACGGGGACATCCTCTCCGACCTCACGTCGGCGCTGGTCGGCGGGCTGGGCTTCGCCCCGTCGGCCAACATCGGGCCGGAGGTGGCCCTCTTCGATGGCGGTCCACGGCTCCGCGCCCAAGTACGCCGGCAAGGACGTGATCAACCCCACGGCGATGATCCTCTCGGGCGTGCTCATGCTGCGGCACATCGGCGCCCACGCCGAGGCCGACCGGCTGGAAAACGCCGTGCTGTTCACCTTCGAGGAGGGACGCCACCGGACGCGGGACTTCGCCGGCGACGCCGGTTCCTGCGGCACGCGGGCCTTCACCGACGCGATCCTGGCCAACCTAGGCAAAACGCCCCAGCGCACCCCGGCCAGGACCCGGTCCAAGCTGGTCCTGCCGGTCACCTCGACGGTGGTGGACATGGTCCGGCTGGCCAAACGCGAGGTCGTGGGCCTGGACGTGTTCGTGGAGTCGCCGCTGCAGCCCGAGGTGCTCGGGCCGAAGGTGCAGGCTGCGGCCGAGGGCACGGCCTTCCGGCTGAAGATGATCTCCAACCGGGGCACGGTGGTGTTCCCGCTCACGGGGGCCAAGACCGATGTGGTGGACCAGCACCGGTGCCGCTTCGTCTTCAAGCATCCAGCACTCGACGTGGGCAACGGTGAGGTGGGTGCGCTGCTGACGGGCCTGGAGCGGCAGGGGCTGCGCTGGATGCACCTCGAGAAGCTCCAGGCCTTCGACGATCGCCCGGGCTTCACCAAGGCCCAGGGCGAGGACTGACCCGCGGCCAGGCCGCGACACGCAAACGGCGGCGGGACGATGAACGTCCCGCCGCCGTGTGAAGTGAATGCGATGAGGCCGGATCGGCTCAGTACCGGTAATGCTCCGGCTTGTACGGGCCTTCCGGAGCCACGCCGAGGTAGTCGGCCTGGGCTTTGGTCAGCTTGGTGAGCTTCACGCCGATCTTCTCGAGGTGCAGGCGGGCGACCTCCTCGTCGAGCTTCTTGGGCAGGCGGTACACGGTCTTCTGGTACTTGTCCTTGTTCTGCCAGAGGTCGATCTGAGCCAGCGTCTGGTTGGTGAACGAGTTGGACATCACGAACGACGGATGGCCGGTGGCGCACCCGAGGTTGACGAGGCGACCCTCGGCCAGCAGGTAGATGCTCTTGTTGCCCGGCAGGTGGTAGCGGTCGTACTGCGCCTTGATGTTCTCGATGCGCACGCCCTTGGTGGCCTTGAGCTTGTCCACCTGGATCTCGTTGTCGAAGTGGCCGATGTTACACACGATCGCCTGGTCCTTCATCTTGAGGATGTGGTCGGTCGTGATGATGTCGCAGTTGCCCGTGGTGGTGACGTAGATGTCGCCCACGCCCAGGGTGCTCTCGATGGTGTTGACCTCGAAGCCTTCCATCGCGGCCTGAAGGGCGTTGATGGGGTCGATCTCGGTGACCACCACGCGGGCACCGTAGGCGCGGAGGCTGTGGGCCGAGCCCTTGCCGACGTCGCCGTAGCCGCAGACCACCGCGACCTTGCCGGCGATCATGACGTCGGTGGCGCGCTTCAGGCCGTCGGCCAGCGACTCGCGGCAGCCGTACAGGTTGTCGAACTTCGACTTGGTGACCGAGTCGTTCACGTTGATCGCCGGGACCAGAAGCTTGCCCTGCTCGGCGAACTTGTAGAGGCGGTGCACGCCGGTGGTGGTCTCCTCGGAGACGCCGCGCCAGGCCTGGACGATCTTGGTCCAGATGCCGGGTTTCTCCTGGGCCACGCGCTTGAGGAGGTCCTTGATGACCTGCTCCTCATGCGAGCCGCTCTTGCTGTGGACCCACTTGTCGCCCTGCTCGAGCTCGTAGCCCTTGTGGATGAGCAGGGTCACGTCGCCGCCGTCGTCGACCACCAGCTCGGGGCCCTGGTCGCCGGGGTGCAGCACGGCCTTGAGGGTCAATTCCCAGTACTCCTCGAGCGTCTCGCCCTTCCAGGCGAACACGGGAGTGCCGGTGGCGGCGATGGCCGCGGCGGCGTGGTCTTGGGTCGAGAAGATGTTGCACGAGGCCCAGCGCACCTTGGCGCCGAGGTCCACCAGCGTCTCGATGAGCACCGCCGTCTGGATGGTCATGTGCAGCGACCCGGTGACGCGCACGCCCTTGAGGGGCTTCTGCTTGGCGTACTTCTTCCGGACGGCCATCAGGCCGGGCATCTCGTGCTCGGCGACGTCGATCTCCTTGCGGCCCCAGTCGGCCAGGGCGATGTCGCGGACGATGTAGTCCTTGCCGGAGGGGGTGTTCGCGGCGAAGGCGCCGAGGTTGGGCAGCGCGGCGGCCACGTCGGCGAGGGCGGTGGCGGCGGCGGATTTCTTGGCTTTGGCCATGGAATGGATTCTTGGGGGATGTCGTGGACGGAGGCGGGTTACTTCACGGCCTTCTGCAGCGCCTTGACCTTGTCGACGGCCTCCCAGGTGAGGTCCTTGTCGTCCTTGCCGAAGTGGCCGTAGTTGGTGGTCTTGGAGTAGATCGGGCGGAGGAGCTTGAGCTGGCTGACGATGTCGGCCGGCTTGAAGCTGAACACCTCCTCGACGGCGGCGGTGATCGCGGCGTCGGTGAGGCCTTCATTGGCGGTGCCGAAGGTGTTGACGTACACGCTGACGGGGTCGGGATAGCCGATGGCGTAGGCGAACTGGATCTCGGCGCGGTCGGCCAGGCCGGCGGCCACGATGTTCTTGGCCACGTAGCGGCCCATGTAGGCGGCCGAGCGGTCGACCTTGGAGGGATCCTTGCCCGAGAAGGCGCCGCCGCCGTGGCGACCGAACCCGCCGTAGCTGTCGACGATGATCTTGCGGCCGGTCAGGCCGGTGTCGCCCTGGGGCCCACCCACCACGAAGCGGCCGGTGGGGTTGATCAGGAAGAGGGTGTCCTGGGTGAGCAGGTTCTTGGGCAGCACCTTCTTGATGACCTCCTCGATGCAGAACTCCTCGATCGTGGCGTGATCCACGTCGGCGGCGTGCTGGGTGGAGATCACCACGTTGGAGATGGCCACCGGGCGGTCGTTCTCGTACACCACGGAGACCTGCGACTTGGCGTCGGGGCGCAGCCACGGGGCGGCCTTTCCGGCCTTGCGGATCTGGGTGAGCTTCCGGCCCAGACGGTGGGCGAACATGATCGGCGCGGGCATGAGCTCGGGCGTCTCGTTGCTCGCGTAGCCGAACATCAGGCCCTGGTCGCCGGCGCCCTGCTCGGCCTTCTTCTTGCCCTTGGCGGCCTTGGCGTCCACGCCCTGGGCGATGTCGGGCGACTGCTGGGTGACGTACACGTTGACCATCACCTTGTCGGCGTGGAACACGTCGTCGTCGTTCACGTAGCCGATCTCGCGGATGGCCTCGCGGGCGAGTTTCACGAAGTCGAGCTTGGCCTTGGTGGTGATCTCACCGCCAACCACGGCGATGTTGGACTTCACGTAGGTCTCGCAGGCGACGCGGCTGAACTTGTCCTGCGCGAGGCAGGCGTCCAGGACGGCGTCGGAGATCGTATCGGCGACCTTGTCGGGATGGCCCTCGCCGACGGACTCGGACGAGAAGATGAAGCGATTGCTCATGAACGTGGAAAAACGGGGGGTTGCTGTCGGAATAGAACGTATTGACGAATCAGGATTCGATGATGCGTGACTTTTGCCCACGGTCAACGGGCATTTTCACGGATCCCGGGTCCGACGATCCACTCCAGGGACCCACAATCGGCTCGGACTTGGAATGGGCGGCATCGCCCCTGCCACAGATCGGTCCGTCGTTGCGGACCAGGCCGATGAAGAAAGGCCGGAGGAGCGACCCATGAAGGCCCGCTCCTCCGGCGGTCGAATGCTCGGCCCGGCACTTCACCAAGGGAAGGTGAAGTCGAGGGGTTCCGGGGGCAGGATCCGGTACATCCGCATCACCGAGGCGTCGAAGGAGTCGAAGGCGGTGCGCTCGACGTCCGAGCCCTCAAAGGTCCAGTAGGGCTTCCAAGGACCGGCCGCGCCCGCGTCGGAGTATTCGAGCCGCACCTGGTAGCCTCGCGGGACCGTCGTCGTCAGCGCCACGCCCTGGAGTCCTGCCTGGAGCTCGTACTGAGAGATCGACAGCGGCGCGCTCGCGCCCGGCGTCTCGTCATCGGCCACGGTCAGCACCGAGGTTTCCAATCCCTCCAGGAGCTTCAGACCTCCGTCGGCCGGTTCGAGCGTCAGCGTGACGTCCTGGGTGCCCTGCGCGGTGGTGTCATTGACCAGGGGGATCTGGACGAAGACCTGCGAGTCGCTGGGCTGGAAGGTCGCCGTGCGCCGGGTCTGGCCACCCAAGACCGCCAGCGCCGCGGCCGGGCCCTCGAGCCGATACGACACCGTGGCCGCCTCGCGGGTGTTGAGCGTGCGCCACAGGCGGATCTGGGCGTAGCCATAAGTCGAGCCTTCATTGATCTGGAACCGGGTGGAGATGAAACCCACCTCGCCCGGGTTCGAGTCCTCACGGAGCGTCACCTCGATGCGGACCGGCGCATTGGTGCTGCCGACGATGAACACCTCGAACACGGCCGTCTCATCGCCCTCGTTCACCTCGTCGTACAGCGTAGGCACCGGGATCCAGCTCATCGTGGTCAGACCGCCCTGGGCCGGCAGCGACCGCTCCGGTTGACCGGATTCAAAGTCCGCTCCCGGGGTGGCGGTGCCGCTCACGAAGCGGGCCCGCACCACGACGTCGTTGGTGCCGGTGTAGGTGCCGAGCACGGTGAAGTGCAGCGGGATGAAGGCGATGTTCTCGTCGATCTCGGTCTTCGGATAGTCGGCCCGGAGCGAGAGGCCGGCGAGGCCGCCGTCGGCGGAGAGAACGAGTTCGGTGGCCGGCGGAACGGGTCTGACCGGGCCACCGGACTCCGCATCCCGAGCCGAGGTGGGGCCGGGTTCAGGGGAGGTTCCGTTCGACGGTATGATCGTGTTCGTGGGCGTTGTCGGGGCGGATGCGGGCCGCTCAGGGAGGGCCTCGGTGGCCGAGCTCACCTTCGGTATCTCCGGGAAAAGGATCAGCTGGGCCGGCAGAGGCACGTTCAGCCAGAGCGCGGCAGCCAACAGCACACGCAGGCGAAACGGTGTCGGGACGGTGA